>JAISUP010000010.1 GCA_031272025.1 Bacteroidales bacterium | reverse complement strand
GAGAAATGCTGTTGAATATCGGATGTTGAAATATGCACGATGCTTTGCGGGGCAGACATTTGTACATTTTTGCCACTGCTTTGCACCGTAACCTCTTCCAACGACACGATGGTATCGGTTTTTTCCTGTTGCGCCAGTACATTTGCCGCAACAAGAAGTAATATTATTGAAAATATAAACTTCATTTAACAACGTTTTTTAATTGATATGGAAATCCTGCGGATTTTTCCGTCTTGTTTATTGAATATAAGCAATCAACTTAAAAAACGGGAGGTGCGCGTAGCGAATGCGATACAGATTTTTTGTGAAGTATAGCGGATTTTTCTTTTTTGCAAGCAATTTTAACCGCGAGGATAAGAGGTTTCTCGACTGTCAAAATCGGGGTTGTAGCGAAATTTGAAAACGTGAAATGGCAAATAGCGCAGTCGTCGCCGCTTGTCGTTTCCGAATGACAGGCAGCGTGGTGACTGTCGGCAGAAACGAGCAAGTGCAATGGCTTTATCAGCAGCGTTCCAAAGAGCAACACCGCCAGTACAGCCGCGACACGAGCGCGATATTTTACGTTAATTTTCACGAGCGAAATTTTTTTTGCAAAGATACAAAAAAAAGTGATTTTTCGTGGTCAATATTTTCTATTTTTCCACCCTGAAAGAGGATGCCTTCGCGCAAAGATGTAATCGAATATTTCCCTTGAGATGCAAAATCCAAAAAGTCCCCGTGAGAATGAAAAGAGTTCCCCAAAAAACAGGCTTTCTCATTTTCTCGTTTTTTTAGATTTATAAAAAAGAAAAATCAGCAAACTACTCCCCCAAAGGATCAGAAATACCCCTGCCGCGAGCGCGATGATTTTCCCTGCATTGCCTGTCGAAGAAAAGGAAGAACTCTCCGGGGACGAAAAGCCTGAAACGGTCGCGGGCTCACTTTTTGTCCCCGCTGTTTCCTGACTTATTCTCGAACCTTGGTCATAGACATAACGTGCTTGTTCGCTTTTCTTTTCATCCTTGTCGTGTTCGGGAATAGCATAATCTTCTATGGGCATGAGAAATAGCAGGACAATATATATTGTTTTTAATTACCCTTACACTAAATTGGCGAACCCCATGAATGCCAACGCTAATATGCCCGCGGTAATTAAAGCAACAGGAATCCCTTGCATGGCTTTGGGGACTTTTACCAAGTCTAATTGTTCGCGAATGCCGGCAAAAATCGTGATTGCCAACAAAAAGCCTATCGCGGTGGCAACGGAATACACCACGCTATGAATGATACTGTCGGCAAATTTTTGAGTTACCAAAATTGCTACCCCCAACACGGCACAATTGGTAGTAATCAATGGCAAAAAAATCCCTAAAGCCTGATATAAACCCGGACTTGTCTTTTTAAGCACGATTTCAAGCATTTGTACCAATGCCGCGATGACTAAAATAAAAGTAATGGTTTGTAAAAACTCCAACTCCAATGTAACCAGCAAATATTTGTTAATGAGAGAAGTAACTAACGTGGCTAAGGTCATCACGAAAATGACCGCGATGCCCATGCCCAACGATGTCCCGACTTTGTTCGACACCCCCAAAAAAGGACAGATCCCCAAAAACTGGGAAAGGATAATATTATTTACCAATACTGCCCCGATAATCATAATCACGTATTCCATGCTATATTCGCTTTTTTAATTTTACATTATACAAATAAAAGATTGCAAAAGTAGTAAATATTTTTGAAACGCATGCTCTATTGGCAATTTGGTTAATTTTTTTTTTGAGATGTGTGTAATTGAAAATTTTATGTAATTTTGCACAAAAATCATGGTCATGACAAACACGTTATTATTTTTAAAGACAAGGCTACCCGCGGAGGTAGGCATACTTTTAATGTGCCTGCTGTATAGCACGAAACAAACGCACGCGCAATTCTATTATAACGAACCTTGTACGCAACAGACAGGCATTTTTACTTATTATGGCGATGCGCCCGGGTATACCGTAGCCTGCTGTGGGGACCAAGCGGGGCAAGGATGGTTGCGACTTACCCAAGATCAAACGGGCAAACAGGGATGGGTCAGGTTTCAAAAAACATTTCCTTCTTCCTTGGGAGTTAGTATAGAATTTGACTTCACAGTATGGGGCGTTCCCTGTCAATATGGCGTTGCCGATGGATTTTGTGTATTTTTACATAACCCTGCCGTTACATTTGGCATCGGGGGGGTCGGGGGCAGTTTAAGTTATGAAGGGATGGCAGGTGCGTATCTTGGGGTAATAATTGATGAATATGGCAGTTTTACAGGTCCCAATGGTGTCGCTGATAGAGGAGGTTCCGCCGTACCGGGCGTGGATAGACACGATGCTATCTCTATTGCCAATGCCAATTATCAATACGTGGCGGGCACTCTCATTGATTGCGGACAAGGAATCAGTTTGAATTGGGAAAACAGCACATCTACCCGTCCTACTGATGCCCAATTTTATCGCAGGATAAAGATTGATATTGAACCCAACGGTACCAATGTCATGAAAGTAACGGTTTACCTGAAAACAACGCAAGGGGCGGCATGGGGTTCTCCTTTGCTGGGACCGGTAAATATAGCAGGAACAGTTCCTCCTACCTTTGGCATGGGCTTTGCAGGAAACACCGGGGGCGGTTGCGCCAAACACGAAGTACGCAATGTCATTGCCCGCACACCGGGAGAAGTGTCGGTTACCATGAGTAGTGTTAGTTGTCCAAATATTGACAATATAACCATTCAAAACAAAGTATATAACGGCATCGGAGCAGATACCCTTGCCATGCACGATACCCTGCCCGCTCACTTCGTGCTCAATACTGCACCTCCCGCTAAACCGGTGAGCGACCCCACAGCCGCCAACGCTACCATCAAAAATTTCACCCAAACCCGTCTGCCCGACAACCGACTACTATGCAACTATCGACTTGACTTCGTATCGGCAGGTATCGCCACAGTTACTTACAACGGCTATATTAGCACACAACCGGCAACGAATAACTTTACCGCCTCCACAGAAGTAGTAGTACAACCCGGATGGGACTTAAACCTCTCGGACAACAAGCACACGATAACCGTGCCCGTAACCATGTGCGACACTGTAACTTACGCCCTTTGTCCGGAAGAAGAATACGTGTGGTTCTCACAAACCATTACTGCCGCGGGTACTTATACCCATAAACTCAAAACCAAAAATGGCAATTGCGACAGTACTATCGTTCTTATAGCCACCATGCTATCGTCGAACCCGCTCCCCGACACGGTGCTCATTTGCGAAGGCGAGAGTCATTATTTCACGCCCAAATACCCCGCGCTTACCTTGTCGGGCACCTATCGCGACACGCTCTCCTCCGTGAAAGGCTGCGACAGTGTGGTCGTGCTTTATTTGGAGGTAAAACCGGTATATACCATACCCATTAAAGACACGATATGCAAAGGCGACTTATATTTTTTCCACAAAGGGTACCCTTATCTCACCACGGATACGCTCATGCCGTCTTCGGCGGGCGACACGACTATTCGCTGCACGCTACTCACCACCCGCGAACCCCATTGCGACAGCACGGTCGTGCTCACACTTACCGTTTTAGACTTACATTCGGAAATTGTCATGGATATTTGCGAGGGCGAGGGCGGGAGTTATGTCTTCGGGAAAGACACGTTGGTATTGCCCGCCGGCACTTACATCTATCGGGATAGCCTCACGGGGACACGGGGCTGCGACAGCATTGTAACCCTCACGCTCAACGTGTGGAAAGGCGATAGCCTGCACTTTGACGACCGCTCCTGCCCGGGCGAAAACTATGTCAAACACGGGTTTAATATCCCGCACCGTAATATAGATACCGCCGGCACTTACGACTTTACGCGGACACTCAAAACCATACACGGCTGCGACAGCATCCTGACACTCACGCTCACCGTACCCGAACTTTCGGTAGAAATCACGTCTTCCAATCCTGACTTTTGCGATACCCGCGCCACCACGTTGTCGGCACGTTTCGTGCCCGCGGGAGCATCCCTGTTTTGGAGCACGGGCGAGCACTCGACTTCTATTGCCGTGCAACAAAGCGGTACATATACCGTTACCGTGTCCGAAGGCGGCTGCGCGGTAAGCGATAAATTCATTATCAACGCCTGCCCCAGCGCGATTGTCTTCCCTAACGCCATTACCCCCGGCAACCACGACAATATCAATGACTATTTCTACCTTGTTAATACCGAAGATGTTAAACAACTAACTATTAGCATACACGACCGTTGGGGACAACTTGTTTTTTATTCCAAAGACAAAAACTTCCAATGGGACGGGCGAGTATACGGAAAAATCATTCAAAGCGTGTATAACTACGTGGTTCTCATTATTACCAACGACGGTAGCGAGTTAAGAAAAACAGGAAGTATTACCGTGCTATAGATTGTGGATTTTAGATTGTGGATTTTAGATTTTAAAAGATGATAAATAAATGGTTTTGTTTCATTTGGTTTTTAATCGTGCCCGCGATGGGGCTCGTGGCACAAGAAGATGAAGACATGAGTAGCGACGCGGATCCTTGCGTGCAAGTGATGGATAAAAAGACAGACAAGAAATTCAAGAAAGCGCGTGAATTGCAAAAAAAAGGGCAAAAAGACGAGGCGACCGAGATATATCTTGACATTTTAGAAGAGAATCCTAACTACTTAGACGTGAACTACTATTACGCGTTGGGGTATTATTTACCCATGCAGTTAGACCATTTTAGCAATATCAACAAAAAAAATGCCCAAAGAGCCTTGGAAGCCTACGACAGGATGTACGAGATATGTCCTTTTTTTAAGATACAGCACAACTTGTACGCGGCACGGCTTGCCTATTTTATCGAAGATTTTACCCGTGCCATGAAATTTGCCCGTGTCATCATCGAGAATCCTGACCAGATAAAGAAAGAAGAAGACCTTGACGAGGCGGCACTCATTATCAAACGTGCCCAATTTTTCGAGCACGCGTTGAGCCACCCGGTGCCCTTTAATCCCCACCCGGTAGAAGGCATTTCCACCAAATATGATGAATACCTTGCCGCGCTTTCTCCCGATGGTACTTATTTTTATTTTACCCGTAGGCAACCCTATAAAGATGCCAATTCTCCCTTTGCCACCGAAACCGAAGACAGGGAGTTCTTCTCGTGTAGCAAAAAAAACGAACAAGGGGTTTTCGGGGTAGGGAAACCCCTACCCTACCCTTTCAACCTTTCAACCAACGAAGGGAGTCCGAGTATCAACCTAAACAACGACTATATTGTATTCGCGAGGATGACCCCGTTTAAGACCGAGAATACGAGTTATCCTAATTTTGACTTATATTATTCGGAATGGATAGATGGAGAATGGACAGAGCCGCGTTCGTTGGGCGACAATATCAATAGACCGGACACGTGGGAGTCGCAGCCGTCATTAAGTTCTGACGGCAAGATGCTCTTTTTTGCCAGTGACCGTCCGGGGGGCTACGGCATGTCGGACATTTGGTACTCTACTCGCGGCAAAGACGGCAAATGGCAAAAGCCTGTCAACGCGGGTCCCCGCATCAATACCCCAAAGAACGAACGCTCGCCCTTCTTGCATACCGACAGCAAAACACTCTATTTCTCCTCCACCGGTTTAGACGGTTTCGGGGGGTACGATATTTTTTACGCCCGACACGACCCCGACAAAGGGTGGCTTGCCCCCGTGAACATCGGATACCCTATCAACTCCGAAAACGATGAGGTTGACTTCTTTGTCAGTTTGGACGGGCAAACCGCCTATTTCTCTTCCAATAACATAGATAAAAAAGACTGGAATATCTACTCTTTCTCGCTTTACGAAGATGCGCGCCCGGCAGACATGATGATTATCAAAGGTAAAATAGAAAATGAAGATAATGACTATCAAAATATCGTGATAGAAATTAGAGACACGGCTTCGCGGATATTGTCTTCCACTACTGCCAACGAACTCACGGGACAATATGCTATCGCTACCGAACTCAAAAACGACGAAACACGAACACCCCCGCTCATTCTTAACGTGAAAAAAGAAGGACATGCCTTCGATACCCAATTGATAAACCCGACAAAAAATAAAGATAACGTTTTACAAACCACCGCGGTAGTTAAAAAGGTAGAAGTAGGAAAGACTTACGACCTCCACGACATTCATTTTGGCACGAACTTATATTCGCTCACGCCTGCATCAGAAGCCATCATTGACCTTTTTGTAGAATTTTTGAGAGATAACCCCACGGTAAAAGTAGAGATACAGGGACATACCGATGATGTGGGCGATGACCGTGCCAACCAACGGCTGTCGGAGCAACGGGCAGAATCGGTATACCGGTACGTGCTCAACTCGGGTATCGATGCCAACCGCCTCCGCTACAAAGGATACGGGGAAACCGCACCCATCGCACCCAACAACACCGAAGCCGGAAGAGCCAAAAACCGAAGAACCATCTTCCTCATTTACGATAAATAAAAAAAAACAATCTTCTCGTATAGATATTTTCCTTATTTTTGCATACATTTTTAATATAAAGTAAGAAATCCATTTCATTATTCAAATACAAAATGAAAAATTTAACATTAAGTAGCATGATTATTTGTGCGTTATGTATGGTTGGTTGTCAGCCCAAACAACAAAATTCAGTCCCGCTCACTTCGGGGATTGATACCGCGAATCTTGATTTTTCGGCAGACCCGAAAGTAGATTTTTACCAATATGCCTGCGGGGGATGGATGAAAAACAACCCGCTCAAAGACGAGTATGCCCGTTTTGGCTCGTTTGACCAATTGGGCGAGAACAACAAAGAGAGATTGCAACAACTGATACGCGACCTTTCGGAAGGAGAAAATGCCCCCGGCTCGATAGCCCAAAAAATAGGAGACCTCTACAACATGGGCATGGATAGCAGTACGATAAACCAACAAGGAGCAACCCCCTTGCAAACCGAATTGCAACAAATTGCAAACCTGAAATCGAAAACCGACCTAACCGGACAATTGGTGCAAATGGGCTTGTGCGGGGACTACCCGTTGCTCGCTATCTTTGGCGAGGCAGATCCCAAAGATAGCAAAATGACCATCGCTTGGCTCTATCAAAACGGACTTGGCATTGGCGACAGAGACTATTATCTCGAACAAGACCAGACTTTTAAGGGATATAGGGAATCTTACGTGAAAATGCTTTCCGAAATGTTTGACTTGTCCGGATATAGCCAAATCAGTAACTTTAAAGGCAAAGAAAAAGCAATGGCAGAGCAAGTACTTGCCTTCGAAACCTGCCTTGCCGAAATTTCCATGCCCAAAGAAATCTTGCGCGACCCCGAAAAAACCTACAACATGAAAACGATAGACGAACTGCAAACTCTAATACCCGCGTTAGACCTGAAATCTTACCTGACCGGGTTGGGCTTAAAAGACCTGAAAACCGTGAATGCCGCTACACTATCCTATTTTGAAAAACTGAATACCGTGATAGAAAAGACCGATTGGCAAACTTTGAAAAATTACCTCGCGGCACAAACCATTATCGGGGCAGCCAATTTCTTGAGCGATGACTTTTCTAATGCCAAATTTGACTTTTACGGACGGGTGTTGTCGGGAAAAAAAGAACAACAGCCTCGTTGGAAAAGAGTATTGCAAGTGGTAGAAGGCAGTTTGGGAGAAGCCATGGGTAAGATGTACGTGGAGAAATATTTTCCTGCCGCCGACAAACAGCGAATGCTTAACTTAGTAGAAAATTTGCGTTTCGCGCTCAGCGAACGCGTTAAGAAAAACACGTGGATGACAGACATCACGAAACGCCAAGCGATAGATAAATTGGCTACTTTTCGCGTAAAAATCGGCTACCCTGATAAATGGAGAGACTTTTCAGGATTAGACATTCATGCCGACAGTTATTATGCCAACGTTCAAAGAGCCTCTATCTTCAACACGCGTTACGCGTTAGACAAAATCGGCAAGCCGGTAGATCCCGATGAATGGCACATGACCCCCCAAACCGTGAACGCGTATTATAACCCAACTACCAACGAGATTTGTTTTCCTGCCGGCATACTACAGCCCCCGTTTTTCAATCCTGCCGCTGACGATGCCGCGAACTACGGGGCTATTGGCGTGGTCATAGGACACGAGATGACCCACGGCTTCGATGACCAAGGATGCAAATTCGATAAGGAAGGAAACATGAACAACTGGTGGCTTCCCGCCGACAGTGCCGCCTTTAACCAAAGAACAAAAATCCTTTTAGATTGGTTTAATAAAATAGAAGTCCTGCAAGTGGACGGTAAACCACTATATGCCAACGGACAATTCACTTTGGGCGAAAATATTGCCGACAACGGGGGACTAAACATATCTTTTGAAGCCATGCAGAAAGCCTTACGTGAAGGCAAAGTCAACAAAGAAAAGATGGATAACTTCACACCGGAACAACGGTTTTTTCTTGCATACGCGCTCGTGTGGGCAGGCAACGTGCGTGATTCTGAAATCATTCGCCGTACCAAAGAAGACCCACATTCCTTAGGCAAATGGCGAGTTGATGGTACGTTGCCGCACGTTACCCCATTTCTCGAAGCCTTCGACATCAAAGAAGGAGACCCCATGTTTCTCGCCCCGGAACAACGGGCTGAAATATGGTAACCCGTCTTCTTAAAAAACGCGTGTAATCATGAAAAATTTAATCACCCGAACCGCGACAGGCATATTGTTCGTTGCCATAATGACCGGAGCATTTTTCGCGAACCGAATCGTATTACTCATCCTGTTTTTCGTGTTGTGCATGGTAGGCACGTGGGAATACATTCGTGTTTTGAAAAAAAACGAACACGACCTCTCGCCCACCTTCACTTTGTTATTATCAGGAATGTTCTTCTTATTGGTGGGAATGTTCTCAATCTACTCAGAATGTGGGCAAATTACAGAAACCATATCCATTATTTTGCTTGGATCGTGGGGACTGACCCTGATGGTATTGCCTGTCGCGGAGATGTTTCGCGACAAAAACAAACCGGTAGAGAATATCGCCTTAACCCTTTTGCCCCTATTTTGGATTGCCCTGCCTTTCTCGCTATCTTGCGCGTGGGCAGGAGCATGGGGAAAAAATAACCTGCTACTTGCTTTGCTGTTTTTGCTTTGGCTTAACGACACCTTGGCATACGGGGCAGGCAGTTTGTGGGGAAAACACCGTCTTTTTGAACGAGTGTCTCCTAAAAAATCGTGGGAGGGGTTCGTTATCGGGCTCGTGCTCACCGTGGCGGCTGCCCCGTGGATAGGTAAGTTACCTTGTTTTGAAAATACGGGTTTTAGCACGACATGGCAATGGTGGGGTTTCGCGGCAACTGTAGTTATAACAGGCACTTTTGGCGATTTGGTAGAATCAATGTTTAAACGCAGTTACAACGTGAAAGACAGCGGTAGACTTTTACCCGGGCACGGTGGCGTACTCGACCGTTTTGACTCTTTCTTGTTTGCTGCCCCCGCGGGCTTTATCTATCATTTTCTTATTATTGTGTCGTGAAAAATGATACAAGGCAAATCATAAAATATGCTCGCTACTTGTTATTCCCGTTATCGTGGTTTTATGGTGGGTTTATGACTATACGGCGGTGGCTTTATAACTCAGGTGTGCTACCCGCGCAAACATTGCCCGTGCCTTCTATTGGCATAGGCAATTTGCGAGTAGGCGGCACCGGAAAAACCCCTCATACCGAATATGTACTAAAACTTCTTGCCTCACACTACTATAACACCGCTCTAATTAGTCGCGGATACGGGAGAAAAAACAAGCAAATACAAGTAGCAAATGCTTTGCCCCCCTCAAAACAAACTTCCGAAAATTTAGGAGACGAACCTTACCAATTATACCAAAAATTCCCGAATACCATTGTTGTCGTCGCGAAAAACAGGTTGCTCGGTTTTCGGGCAATGCAAGCCTATAACACGCGAACAGAGGTCGTGGTTTTTGACGATGTCTATCAACACTTATCGGTAACCCCCGGTATGCAAATATTACTTACCGAATACGGCGATCCCTATTTTCACGACTACCCTTTCCCCGCGGGCAACCTGCGCGAATTTTCATCTGCGGCAAAAAATGCCCATTGTATTATCGTTACAAAATGCCCTACTACACTCAGCCTACAAAAGGCAACCCTACTTCGCGACAAACTGCACCTTCGACATGGACAAGCATGCTTTTTTACCACCTACCGCTATCTTCCCCCGAACCCTTGTAACGATGCTGCCCGACAAACCTTGCTGTTGCCCGATACCCCCGTGCTATTGCTCACGGCAATTGCTCGCCCTACCCCACTCTACCAACACCTACGGTCTGTTTTTCACGACATTGAGCATCTGAAATTTCAAGACCACCATCATCTTACCCCCAAAGATATGACACGTGTAAGTTCGTTGCTAACCGCAGGATACCGACAAAAGGTATTGATAACCACAGAAAAAGACTTTGCAAGAGGCTTTTCCTTCGATAAAGAACATGAAAAGATACCGCTCTTTACCGTAGGAATAGAAGTAGCATTTTTATTTCATGAAGAAGAATTATTTAACCAAAAAATGATAGAATATGTTAGAGAGAATACAAAAAATAGCCCATTTTCTGGATGAGCGTAAAATCGGCAACCCAAAAGTAGCGATAGTTTTAGGTTCGGGACTTGGCGGCTTAACCCAACAAATACATATACAGCGTGAAATCGCGTATCGCGAAATACCGGGATATCCCGTTTCTACCGTACAAGGACACGGGGGCACTTGGATTTACGGCACTCTCAACGGCGTAGAAATCGTGGTACTCAACGGGCGAGTGCATTATTACGAAGGCTACGACATGAAAGAGATTACTTTGCCTATACAAGTACTCAAAGAAATCGGCATAGAAAAAATTATCTTGTCCAACGCCGCGGGCGGCATGAATCCCTCTTTTAAAGTAGGAGACATCATGATTATCAAAGACCATATCAATCTCTTCGGGAATAACCCGCTTTTGGGCATTAACGATGACCGCTTGGGTCCCCGTTTTTTAGAAATGGGAGAGGCATATTCTTCCCGCCTAAGAAAAATAGCATTCCAAACGGCGAAAACGTTAGGAATTCATTTGCAAGAAGGAGTATACATGGGAGTTTCAGGACCTTGCTACGAAACCCCCGCGGAGTACCGCATGTTTCATGTCATGGGAGCCGATGCCGTAGGCATGTCCACCGTGCCCGAAACCATCGTGGCACGCTACCGCGGACTGGAAGTCTTCGCCTTGTCGGTCATTACCGACTTGGGAGTGATAGGGTTGATAGAAAAAATATCACACGAAGAAGTACTGACAGCCGCCGCCGCCGCAGGACCTATCATGGAAACCCTTGTCTGTACCATGCTGCCAAAAATTTAAACCCTAATATTTCCCCAAAATAGGTTCAAAAATAATACTTTTTTTAATATATGGCATTTTTTGAGAAAAAAAATAAAATTTTCAGATTGCTTCGGGCTTTGCCCTACCAATGACACCATACTATGTCATTGGTAGTGAGAATAAGAGCGTTGCTCTTTACCATAAACGCACTGATATATAGTGGTTTTAACGGTCTCGAAATTGCTTTCCAAGTCTATGGTGCCAAAACTCATTAGTCGCATTGGGACGGGTTTTTTATCACGCGAATACGGGGGTTGAAGATAGTCGATTCTGTCACATAGCCTCATACCGAGCCGTTCATAGAATGCAATACGTCGAGCAGCCATTGGAGGGTTGGCATCGGGCGGCTCTACCTCGAGCACAACGGGCAGAGGTGCATCGCTAAGGAACTTGCCGAAGAACCTTGCACCATGCCCTGCGCCTCTGCACCGACTGTCGATGGCGAAATGCTCAACAAAGATAAATGTTTTAAACCGCCAAAAAATGATGAAACCCAACAATTTGCCGTTTTCTCCGGTTAGAAACCGCACATTCATAGCCTTTTCGCGAGCCGCCAATGCAACGACATCTTCAAATTCCCGCCGCTCATCGTCGGGGAATGACACCTCGTAAATTGCACGTATGTCATCAACTTTCATGCGTGCAAAGATAGCATAAAATTTTTGGATTATACACAACCGAATAAAAATGTCTCGCAAAATTTATAGGGGAAAGGTAGTTTTTTTTGTTGAGATAAACATCACCGAAGGGGCTTTGCTTGCGCAGCCGAGCCTTATCCGATTCTACAAACCCGTCCTGTTCGGTAATCCGTCCAAGCAGTTTCCGGCAATTTTTACCGACCGTTTCTTTTCTTTATCCCATTTGCTGCTGACAGCGTAGAGATAATACTTGCCTCCTATCAGGCGGAGTTCGGTGCCTTTGCGCTTACACGCCAGCGCCCAAGCGGGATGAGATGCTTTTTTCTTTTCCATATTCTTTAAATATAACGTAATTACGTAACTGCAAAGGTACAAAGAAAATCGCGTATACAAGCATAATCGCGATTTTTTTAATTATTGTGTCCTAATTCTATGTTTTTTTTTCGGATGGCGAAAAAATTGTTTGACCTGTATTGAGCGCAGTCGAAATGTCACAATGCTGACAGAATTTTTTCGAGTACCCCTACATAATAAAAGGGAAGGTTGATAAGTCGAAACTTTTTGCCTTTTTGTGTAGTGACCTCATCAACCGAAAATGGCTGCGACCAAACGCGCACGGCGATGTCGTGCGGACATTCGTCCATAAACAGATGCAACGATTTGAGACGTGCGTTGTGTCCTGATTTAACTTCGATGGGAATTGCTTTACTCTCGAATTTATACACAAAATCCACTTCGGCATCGGAGCCGTCTTTGTCGCGTCGCCAAAAATAGCGTTTAGTAAGCGTGCTGTCGTCAAGCGTTAAAAGTTCCTGTACAACAATATGTTCTGCTATCTGCCCCGCCAAACATCTGTAATATTTTTTGTGAAAAATACCTCTTTTTGTATGCCCGAAAAATAATTTACCAACCCGGTATCGAGCCAAAGTAATTTCGGATGTTTGCGAAAATTTTGCGACAGCGGCATTTGTGTTTGCGAAGTCGGGTATGCCAATTCGAGCAACATTGCCTTTTGAATGGTCTGAAAAGCCAAACTCATTTCGCGAGATGAATAATGAGTGCCGCCAAATTTTTCATAACTGATTTCTCTGCCAGCCTCGCCCCAACCCACTTCCAAAATGGAACGTATCACCTGCACTGTATTCGCATTTTTCGTGTATTTTTCCACATCGTCGTTATACGACTGCAAAAGTGTTTGATAAACTTTTTTCACGGATAAAACATCTCTCTTTTTGGCGTACTGACTTATCGCGGCAGGCATTCCTCCAACAACTATATAATCGTGAAAATAGTTGATTACTCGTGCGTGTACAGAAGAACGAATTTGTTGATTTTTAATAAGTTCAGCGTCAAAATGTTCGCCTATTCCGTACAGAAATTCCACAAACGAGCAGGGACGAATAGCCATATATTCCACACGCCCGACCGGAAACGAGATGCGACGAACATCAATTATGGTTTCGAGCAGCGAACCCGCCACGATAACGTGAATATCGTTTGCTTTTTCGTAAAAATATCGCAAAATGGCAACCGCAGGTTTTGAAAACTGTATCTCGTCTATAAAAAAATAAAAACATCAAATTCTTTGGCAAATTCGCGTACCAAAGTAGTGTTATGTTAATCATCTAATGACGGATACAGCCGTTTTAGTTTTATTCTGGCATCCGGTGTTGTGAATCGCCAGTTGATAGTAGCATTTTTGTTGTTTCTATGAGATTCCCAAGCCCTGACTTCTTTCATCATTGCTTCTTTTGTTGCAATATGCCTGTTTAGACACTGTCCATTTAAGACGTGCAGTTCGATTTCTGCCATATTCAGCCAACTGCCGTGTTTTGGAGTAAATATAAACTCAAAACGGTCTTATCAGTCGTTTTGCTTCAGCAGGTTCAAAAGCCTCATAAAATGACCCTATTGAATGTGTATTGTAATTGTCCATTACAAGGCTTATTCGTTTTGCTGCAGGATACATCTCGTCGGCGATTCTTTTTATAAATTTCGCCCAATCTTTCTTTGTCTTACAATCAGTTACCTCTACCAATCGCCGTCCTTCCAATGGTTCATTAGCCATAAAAATATTGATAACATCATGACGGATATATTCATAATCCTCACGGGCTTCTTTACCGGGAACCATATTTTCCCTGCGCACAGATTCAATCAACTGTTCGGGTGATTCATCCATACAAACAACCGGATAATCAGCGTCATATGGACGTTTGTAAACGTCCAGTACCTGTTCCATGTGAGCGACAAATTCTGCGTTTTGAGCGGGCGGTATTACCCAACCCACTACTTTCCAAGGCTTAAGTTCGTTTTTTTTAAAACCTTATGAATGGAAACGTGCGATATTGAATCAACATACTGTAATTCAACCATTTTGTCCGCCAACATCCTTAAAGACCACTTCGAGAAGCCTTCGGGCGGCTGACTGCAACAAAGCGCTACTAACTTCGCCTCAACGTCGCCGTCTATCTTCTTTTCATATATGCGGCTGCTTTCCGCACGTTCCAATGCTTTGTCAAGACCGCCTTCGCAACATTTCTGTTTTATGCGATCTATCGTGCGCATCCCGATTTTAAGCACCTTGCAAATTTGTTCATTGGTCGACTTGCCTTTTGCAAAATCGCCCTCGTCGCAGTTGAGCAACACGTAGGCTGCTCTAAATGCTTGTGAACTGTGGAAACCTTTGTTAATTATTGATTCTAACTCGGTTACCTCTGCTCCCGTTAATTTAATTCTGTATTTTACCATATCCTTATTTATTAAAATTCGTGGCAAAGATACAAAATATTTACGTCATATCAAAATTAACTTTACATTAGTTTTCCCTACATGACGCGCACCGCGTAAAACAAGTGGTTTTCGTATGTCACTGTTTCGCCATTGCCGCAAATTTTCTAATGCTGTTCTTTGAAACATATTTATTGTATTTATAATTAACAGATTAAACAATAAAAATCACGGATTGCTACATTTACATCAGTTTTCTTTTCTTCGGGGCGCGAAATGGCGAATTTGCAGGCGGGACATACAACTATTTTTTGCAGATATTTGCCCCTGACTACCTCAAATTTATCGGGATTAAGCAGTTTGTTTGCATTCAGGAAAGCTCCCTGTCTGTTGCTTTTTTCAGGGTTGAGAGGCGAAGCAGTAAAATATACTACTTTTTCAAGCGTTTGACTGGGGCTTAAAAACTGACCGAATAACTTTACAATATCTATCCAGTATGCTTTTTGCCAATTTCGGTCAATATGCTTTTTAGTTCTTAATCCATAATAGAAATTGAAACCATCAACATAAAATGTAACTCTTTCATTCATAATTTCTTAACATAAAAAATAAGCCACTAAAAAGTGGCTTGGACTTGTACAGGAAAGTACAAGGGGGCTTTAATTGATTGCAAAATTACAACTTTATTTTTTATTGACAATACAAAAACGAAAGTTTTTTTTGCAAAATATTCTTATAAGGTTGATTTACTGAATAATAAGATTAAAGAAACAGCGATAAAACCAAAATTTTATCGCTGTTTCTTTGTATAAATCATTAATCTTACAGTTATGTATAAAAAAATCAAAATTTTCTAACTTTTTAACACCAAAAGATATAAATTATTTTTTAGACTTTCCAAGTTTTTGAAATATGGAAAGTCTATAAGACCTTTTACGGCATAGTTGTTGAAACCGTTTCGTCCGGCAACAAAACATTGCCTACGCCATTGCCCGAAAATGTTACATTTACGGCTGTAACCTGTGCTGCGTCGCTGCCTGTACTGTTGTTAAACTTAAATCCGTATTTTTTGGAATTGTTCAGTTCAACATTTTCAAGCGACATCGACGAGCGGTAATAGGCATAAATATTTGCATCGTTGTTCGGATTGCCGCCGTATTCGATAAGGCAGTTTTTCAAAACATTGCCGTGCGAATCGGAAAAATTAAAGCCCTGCCAATAAGCAGTTGAGCCGGGCAAGTGGGTAAATGTAACCTTTTCGCCCGCGTTTGTACCGCCATTGACAACAATATGCGCCCCGCCTGTAACATTAAAACTCGCATCATTGCTGATATAAATCGTTGTTCCTGCGTTGACAGTCAGCGTTTTTTCGGCTGTTACCAAAGTATGACCGTTGAAATAATACGGCACAGTGGTTGGGTTAATGGTCAGGTTTTTGGTATTAACTTCCACACTGCTGTTAATCTCAACATAATTGACAGCGTTGCCTGTAAGGTCGGAAGTTTTGTCAATCACGGCAAGCGTGTTTGCGCCAAACAGTCGTAATGGCGTTTTGTCGCAGTCTGAAATCTTGTTGCTTTTGAACGAGGTGAGTTCCAAATCATTGTTGTTTGCAAAATACACTCCGCTACCCTTTGAGCCGCTGATTGTGCAGTTGTCAATAGCCAGCCGAGCACCACTCGTTACAAGATAAATAACGCCGGTTGCCGCCTCGCTTCCGCCGTTGATAAAATCAACATATTTCAGTTGGTTTGCCGTGTTTGTTTCTACAGTAATGCCTTTCCAACTGCCTTTGGTTGCCCCGCCGACAAACTGAATGTGTTTGTCAGCCGTACCCAACGCCTTAATGGTTGCGCCGTCCGTAATTAAAATACCGCCGTTTGCGTTGGTAAATTGAATGGTAACGCTGTCCTCAATGGTAAGAATGGCGTTGTTTTTCACTTCCAATAAATTTGTGCCTTTATACACATAGTCAATCGACAAGCCCAAGTCCTTCAAAGTGGTGTTTTGGGTGATAGGGCTTGTGAGTTCTACCGCTTCTGTTGGTAGCGGATTTGGATTGTTCGGGTCGTCGGGGTCTTTTTCGCAACCCGAAAACATCATTGTTCCTGCGAGGCAGATTGCTATCGCAACCACATTCCTCAAAAAATTTGCTTTTATCATATAAAAAGTTTTTTTTATTTGCCTCCACTTTTACGGCTATCGGCAACTCCTTTGTCTTTCGATTTTGGACAAAAAAATAGCGTGAAACAACCTGTCTGAAGTTCAGGTTTCCACGCCTACAATGTCGGGCAGGTTACTTCACGCCGTTCACACGGCGTTTCACTAACCTATTCTTGACATTGTAACCTGATTGTCAGGTTTATTTGTGGAAAATGAACTTCAAGAATAGCAGCAAATCGCTATTTTAATATGTCTTTGCGTATTTCTACGCGGTTTTTATTTCTGTTTTCTGTCTGTTGTTTTATTTTTTGATTAAAATTTTCAAGCGACAAATGTAATGCTTTTATTTTGAACTGACAAAATGTTTTCCATACAAAAAAAATCATTACTTTTGCAGACTGAAATATGAACAGTTTCAGGCACATAT
>JAISUP010000089.1 GCA_031272025.1 Bacteroidales bacterium | reverse complement strand
CACTATGTGGCGGGGTAGGGCAGTTTTACTTTGGAATTGGCAAAATGCCTTTCCCCGCGTGAGTGCCTTTCATGGTTTATCGCGTCCCCCGCGGTCAGACACGTCAACGGGGAGACTTTGTTCACCCGAACTCGTGAAGAAAAAAAACATAAGCAAAATGTTTATTATTTCCAATCCATGCAGATACAATATCCTCACGATAATGAATATGAACAGGATAAGGAATTATTGAACGGGAAATCTGTAAGGCTGCAAAAGCGCGAATGATGTAGTTATAGCACAAAACAAAACATTGGAAATAGTTCCACAACCTCGCCCACCATTCCCTACCGCGATAGATTTCCTTTTTGTATACTTTTACACATCTTTCCATCTTGTTTGTAGTTAGATTAAGAATTATTTTAATAAAACAACGCCGCGAAAGTACAAAAAAATTTTTAATCTACAACCATGTTAATAATTTGTCGGTTATCGCTTATTCTTTTATAAATTTAACCGATGAATTGCCCAATCTGAGCACGTATATTCCTGCTGCTAATCGCGATACGTCAATCGTGTTCGTGTTAAGAATTGAAAATTGAGTGTTAGCAATTTGTTGTCCGTTAGCATTATAAATCGCGATAGTGTCATCTATGCGCGCCCCGTAGTTGCTAATTTGTAGTTGATTTCGCACGGGATTAGGATACACACGTATTTTAGGATTGTTGATAACATTTATGTTGTCGATAATATTTTGATCAACAATAATATAACAAGTATCTGAAATATTTCCTTCCAAAGTTGTTGCCACGACTATTGTTTCTCCTGCATTTTTAAAATTCACTTGCCCGTAAGAATTTACCGTGGCGATACTTGTATCTGCAACGGTCCATTTTACCATTTGATTAGAGGCGTTTGCAGGTTGTATATATGCCGTCAGTTGGGCAGGTGCAGACGAGGGGTGTTTTACTAATAAAGAATCGCTGAGCGACAGACCGGTTACTTTCACTTCCGGTCCTTCATAATGATATATTTGAAGTTCTGCCACTTTGACGTGAGGATTTGCCCCGTCAACAGAGTAGATAAAAGCGACAACCATATAACGTCCTTCTATGGTTGGTTCAAAACGATATATGGCAGGGGTATTACTGGGAACGTTGTTTTGAGAGACCACGGGAGTACCCCATGCCGAGGGAAAACCACCGTGTGCCGCATCCACTTCGGGCAAACTTGCTTCATTCATAATGATAGTACTATTGGTGAGAAATACTTTTATATCAGTCCAATTGCCATTTTCAGAAGGAGGTGGAATAATGGTTAAAGATTCTACCGTTGTCGTTTTTTGCATATCCACCACGATATAATGGGGAAAAGATTTGCTATAATCATCTGTATTCCAATGAGGTGGAACGGAATGCCATCTTGTTCCCAAGTCCCCGTCCATAGCCATGCCAATATTACTGTCATAAGCACTCCCGTTGGTAACGATGGTCCAAGTGGGATTATTAACGAGCATCCCGTCAGTTACCCAAACGGCATATAAAATGACATCGCCGCTATCGGGCATGACACGATGGGTAGTACCGGTATTGGTATAATTTGCTACCGTGGCACCGGGGGAGTTTGCCCAACCTGCAAAAGTAGCCCCGTCGCGTTCCGGGATAGGTGAAAATAAGATCTTGATCTCTTGTCCGGGAGCATAATAAGAAGTGTCTGTCGGGAAACGACCGCCCGTGTTGCCATTCCCGTTATAAATCACGTTGTTGGAAAATCTAATCTTTACTGTTCCCGAATATTTTCCCATGCCTTTAATGATAGCATAGTTCCCGTCTGTTGAATTTTGTAAGGTATAATCTGTATTTTTGGTTAGCACTTTATCGTTCCATTTCACGACTACCGAACGGGCTGTGAGATTGATAACAAAGGTGGCTCTGGGCAGCCAAAAATCAATAGGAAAAATAGCGTGTTGATGCCAATAGGTGGCGGTAAGAATTTCCGGACATCCCGTGGGATTGATAAATGCTCCGTTATCGTTGTATTGATGGATGGAATCCCATAGCATAAAATTTTGCAAAGAGCGCGGATGGGCGGGATTGGGATTACTTAAAAGGCAAGGTGATGTGGTTACCCCTGCCCGTTCGAGAATTTTACTCCACACCCAAAAACGGGTACCTACATCCGGCTGCGAATAATGATTATTCATCATATTATTTCCTAATTCGGGCTGATAAAATCCCGTGATTTGAGCCGCACCAAGCGTTTGTCCGCTATAAACCCCCACGCTATCATAGCCCGTTTTCCCTATAAAAGAGTGCCATAAAACCTTTTGTGGATTAGTCTCGTAATCACACATCCAATAATAGCCCCTGTCCCATTCATCATAAAGCCAGTCGTAAACATTGCTTCCCACTTCATTTCCATCGGTGCAGTATTTGGGGCGTTGTCCACTTCTAAACGGATAGGTATAAGATTCCATGCCCCCGTTCCAATTTAGCGTGCGAGAAATATAGTAAAAATCAGGCATGTGTGCCACGTTATGACCTATACACTCGTGATTAAACCAAGGGTAGCCGGTTTGTTCCATTTCGGGGTTGGAATAATCTACGAATTGGCAATGGCTATTAGGTAAAGCGGGATTATATGCCCCGAAATTCCACCCCCCAATAGCCCCGTTTGCCATGTTTACAAATACAATTTCCGACACTTGCGGGTATACTTTTTGTATTGCCAACGTGGCTACTTCTGCCATGCGATCGCGGTCGGGACCTGCTACGCCGGCGAGCGTGCCAAATTTCGTGAACCCATTGATGCCGCGCTGCTCCGATTCGGCAAAATACGCGTACACGTTAAAGTATTCCTGCATATCTTTTACAACATCAAATTTAAAAAACCAATCTGTCCAAGCCTTTGCATATCGTTCGAAAAAACCGTCATGTTTCAGGTCGCTCAAATCCCAACCGTCTCCAATCATCACGATAGCAATAGGTTTCAATCCTTCGGGTAAGCCGGGGCTTTCAAAGGTGGTGAGCAGTTCCCCGTCATGCCAATAGTCGTTAGTATCTACTCGCGATACAGGTATAGCGAAAGAGACGCGTCCCGAATTTATCGTGAGCGAACCACTGCTAACTCCCCCCGCTTGAATGGTAACCGTGACTGTGATTTTTTGTGCGCTGCCTGCTCCACTAGCGGGACTAATGGAAATCCAATCCTCCTCGGAAGTAATGGTCCAAGGCTCTTCGCTTTGAAGATAAAAATGCTTTTCCCCGCCTGATTGCCCTATCGTTATTGATTTGGCAGTAATATCTATTCCCCATGCTTTTGTCAAAGAAAAAAGACAAAAGAAAAATACCGGGATTAGATGCAGGCTAACTTTTTTTTTTCAATCATAATACACTATTTTTTAATGATCTAACGCGGTTGCCCCGCTAATGATCTCAATTAATTCGTTGGTAATTGCCGATTGACGGGCGTTGTTGTATTTCAGTCTCAGGTCGTTGAGCATTTCTGTGGCATTGTCGGTGGCTTTTGCCATTGATGTCATGCGTGCCCCGTGTTCCGAAGCAATAGAATCTGTAAGTGCCTTAAAGAGTTGTAATTTCAATATTTTGGGGATCAGTTCGAGTAACAATGTTTCGCGGGAGGGTTCGAAGATATAGTTGGTTTTCGCGGGAGGGTTGCTATGTTGGCTCGCGGGTATCGATGCTACCGGAAGAAACGGGCTTACCGTTGTCCTTTGAGTCGCGGCATTCACGAATTGATTATAAACAACTTCAACCCTGTCGATGTTTCGGGCAGTAAAATCATGAATCAGTTGCTCTGTCAAGGTCGCGATGTCGTGAAAATTGGGAGCATCAAGTAGCAGTTCGTTATGATATGCCACCGGATAGTGCTTCGACAATTGTTCGTAGCCTTTTTTCCCTATACAATAGAGTGTTATATTTCCCGCACGGGCTTGTTCCCGGTAGTTTTCTCTTATCCGTTGTTCGGTTTCTTTCACGAGCGAAGAGTTAAAACTGCCACACAGTCCGCGATTAGAGGTGAACACCACGAGCGCGACTTTTTCTACCTGCCGTTGGGCAAAGAGGGCTTGGTCGCTGTCTTGCTCTACCGAACCCGCCAAATTGCTCAATATCTCCGATAACTTTTGGGTATAAGGGCGCAACGCGATAATCGCGCTTTGTGCCCGCCTCAGTTTTGCCGCCGACACTAACTTCATTGCCGCCGTGATTTTTTGTGTAGAACTTACCGAAGCAATCCTGTTCCTGATTTCTTTTAAATTTCCCATGATCCCTATACTTCGTATTTGCTTGCCACTTCTTTACATACCTCTCGCAAACCGGTGGTGATGTTGTCATTGAGTTCTCCGGTACGAATTGCCGTG
This sequence comes from Bacteroidales bacterium, assembly GCA_031272025.1. GTDB lineage: Bacteria > Bacteroidota > Bacteroidia > Bacteroidales > WCHB1-69 > JAGVVH01. Next base: position 6,349 of record JAISUP010000089.1, on the reverse strand, counting down.
AGCAGGTCGGGACGGGTATCTTTGAGCGTTTGTAAGAATTCTACTTCAAAGTCGCGCACGCGGTATACCGGTATTTTTTGCAGCAAAGCATTGACCCCGCAATAGATAATGGCGATTTGTTCTTCTACTTTATACGGGCTGTATTGGGGTTGTTTTAAGATTTCCACGTTGCGAGCCCCGGCTTCAAGCACGTTCTTTGTCGCGGGGTCCACATCGCCTCCAAATTTCGAGAAGGATTCCAATTCGCGATATTGTGCTTGGTCTAATTTCAAACGACCGGCAATTTTTTTCATGGATTTGATTTGCGCGTTACCGCCTACCCGCGATACCGAAATCCCCACGTTGATTGCCGGACGAATACCGGCATTAAACAGCGCGTTTTCGAGAAATATCTGTCCATCGGTGATAGAGATAACGTTGGTAGGGATATATGCCGACACGTCTCCCGCTTGTGTTTCTATAATGGGCAACGCGGTAAGCGAGCCGCCGCCTTTCACCAAAGGTTTGAGTACTTCGGGCAGGTCGTTCATTTGTGCGGCAATGTTATCAGATTCAATAATTTTAGCGGCTCTTTCTAATAGACGGGAATGCAAATAGAACACGTCTCCGGGGTAGGCTTCCCGTCCGGGTGGGCGACGCAACAGCAGCGACACCTCCCTGTAGGCTACGGCTTGTTTCGAGAGGTCATCGTACACGATAAGCGCGGGACGCCCCGTGTCGCGAAAATATTCCCCGATGGCTGCTCCCGCGAAGGGCGCGTAAAACTGCATGGCGGCAGGATCCGAAGCCGTCGCCGTCAAAACAATGGTATATGCCATTGCCCCATTTTCGGTTAAGGTCTTCACGATATTGGCAACCGAAGACCCTTTCTGTCCAATGGCTACATATATGCAATACACGGGCTCGCCTTTGTCGTAAAATTCTTTTTGATTGATAATCGTGTCGATAGCGATAGCCGTCTTGCCGGTTTGCCTGTCCCCGATAATCAATTCGCGTTGCCCGCGACCGATAGGTATCATGGCATCTACCGCTTTCAATCCTGTTTGCAAAGGCTCTTTTACCGGTTGCCGGTAAATAACTCCCGGTGCTTTGCGCTCGATAGGCATCTCGTAAAGCGTACCTGCAATCTCGCCTTTCCCGTCAATAGGTTCTCCTAACGTGTTTATTACACGACCGAGTAAGCCCTCGCCCACTTTGATAGAGGCGATTTTTCCGGTTCTGCGACACAAATCGCCCTCGTTGATTTCCTTAGAGTCACCAAGTAACACGATTCCAACGTTATCTTCTTCTAAGTTGAGCACGATGCCCGTAACAATAGAGCGGTCTTTCTCAAATACCACCAATTCGCCGGAACAAGCATTTTGTAAGCCGTACACGCGGGCAATCCCGTCGCCCACAACCAACACGCTACCCGTTTCCGATAATTCGTTTTGGTAATCATGATTTAATAACTGCTGCCGCAATATGGCTGTTACTTCCGAAGGTTTTATCTCTGACATTCCTTTTTTGTTTATGTAATATTCTTTGCCTTTTTCGCAAATTTTCGTGCTGCAAAAATAGTAAAAATTATTTATTCGGCAAAAGGTTAGCCCGCTTTTTTTTAATTTCTTACTTTTTTTACTTTTTATGGTGTTTTGGTAATAAAAAATGATGTACCTTTGCACACGAATATAAAAAATAAAATATTGTTAAAATGATATACTTAGATAATTCGGCAACCACGTTTCCGAAACCTGACACGGTGTATGAGTTTATGATTGATTTTTATAAAAATCACGGGGTAAACCCGGGACGGTCGGGTTTCGATGCTGCCATGGAAGCCGGGGAAATCATTACCGACACCCGAAAAAAACTTACCCGCTTATTTAATGCCGGGGAAGATTATAGGAGATTGACTTTCAGTCATAATGCTACCGATTCGTTGAATATTATCTTGCAAGGGTTGATAGAAAAAGGCTCGCATGTTATCACTACCATGTTAGAGCACAATTCCGTGCTTCGCCCGCTATATGCTTTACAACAGCAAGGAATTTGCGAAGTTACCTATTTGCCTTTCGATGCTTCGGGCTACGTGGATCCGGGGGACATCGCGAAAGCCGTCAAAAAGAATAGCCGCCTCGTGGTCTGTACGCATTGTTCCAACGTGTTGGGTACCGTGCAGCCCCTTGCCGACATAGGAAAGATTTGTCGGGAAAAGGGGCTTATTTTTGTCGTGGACGGCAGCCAGGGCGCGGGGGCTATTCCCGTGGATATGCAGGCATGCAATATAGACGTGTACGTGTTTACCGGTCATAAATGCTTAATGGGTCCCACGGGAACCGGTGGCTCTTATGTCAGGGAGAACATTACCGTGAAACATACCCGTTACGGCGGGGTAGGGGTAAAATCGGCTTTTCCTAACCACCTCGAAGAGTACCCCTATCGTTTGGAAGCCGGCACCCTCAACATCATGGGAATTGCCGGGCTCAACGCGGGAATACGCTGGATAGAACAACAAGGCATGGAAAACCTGCACCATAAAGAAATGACACTATGGAAACAACTCCGAGACGGGCTCGCCCAAATTGAAGGCGTGAAAATATACCCAAGCACAGAAACCGGTCCCCGAAATCCCGTGCTTTCTTTTAATATAGAAGGTTTTGAAGCCGCGGACGCGGGTACTATTCTCGACGTGGACTACGAGATCGCCTGCCGCACAGGATTGCATTGCGCCCCCATGGTGCATAAACATATCGGTACCTTTGACCAACATGGTGCCATCCGTTTTAGTCTCGGACCTTTTAATACCGAACAAGATGTCTCGCACGCGACCAACGCCGTGAAAGATATCTCCGCCATGAGAAAAAAATAAAAAACATCATTTAAACACGATATAAATTGTCATGAATTTTATAGAGCAAATTATTGAAGACGACATCAAAGAAGGAAAAAACGGGGCACGGGTACATACGCGTTTTCCACCGGAACCCAATGGATACCTGCATATCGGGCACGCGAAATCTATTTGCCTGAATTTTGGATTGGCTCAAAAATACGGGGGTAAAACAAATCTCCGCTTTGACGACACTAACCCCGTGAAAGAAGACGTGGAATACGTGGATTCGATAAAAGAAGACATTCGTTGGTTGGGTTTTCAATGGGATGCCGAATTTTTTGCCTCCGATTATTTTGAACAACTGTATCTTTGGGCAGAGCAATTGATATTGAAAGGATTGGCATACGTGGATGATTCTACGCAAGAGGAGATTAGCCAACAAAGGGGAGTGCCTACAAAGCCGGGGACAGAAAGCCCGTTTCGCGAAAGGGGAATAGAAGAAAATCTCGACCTGTTTCGCCGCATGAGAAAGGGTGAGTTCCCTGACGGGAGTAAAGTGCTTAGGGCGAAGATAGATATGTCATCGCCAAACATGCACATGCGAGACCCTATCATGTATCGTATCCTTCATGCCGAACACCATAGAACCGGAAACCAATGGTGCATTTACCCCATGTACGACTACGCGCATGGCGAGAGCGATTCCATAGAAGGAATTACCCATTCTATTTGTACCTTAGAATTTGAAATACACCGCCCCCTGTACGATTGGTTCGTGGAGGCACTCGAAATTCATCACCCCCAACAAATAGAGTTCGCGAGACTCAATCTTAGTTACACGGTGATGAGCAAACGCAAACTTTTGCAACTCGTGCAAGAAAAACATGTCATGGGTTGGGACGACCCTCGCATGCCTACCATTTCGGGGCTGAGACGAAGAGGCTACTCCCCCCGTGCTATTCGTAACTTCGCCGACACCATTGGCGTAGCCAAACGCGACAACGTCATTGATGTCTCTTTGCTCGAATTTCATGTCCGCGAAGACCTCAATAAAGTCGCCGAAAGAACCATGGCGATACTCAATCCCGTGAAATTGGTCATCGACAATTACCCCGAAAACACGACCGAAATTTTACATGCCGTCAACAACCCCGAGAACCCTGATGCCGGTACCCGCGAAATCCCCTTCGCTAAAGAACTCTGGATAGAACAAGACGACTTCATGGAAAATCCACCCAAAAAATTCTTCCGCCTCTCGCCCAACAGCGAAGTGCGTCTTAAATATGCTTACATTATTCGCTGTACCCACGTGGACAAAGACACTGACGGCAATATTACCGCGATACATTGTCAATACTTCCCCGAAACCAAAAGCGGGTTGCCCGACAGCAACCGAAAAGTAAAGGCAACAATTCATTGGTTACCCGTCCAGCACGTGCAAACCGCCGAGATAAGACTCTTCGACCGACTGTTTTTAGTGCCCGACCCGGATAACGCCGAAGAAGGAAAAACTTTTCTCGACTTCATCAACCCTAATTCCATGAAAATTGTTAATGGTTTTATAGAACCTCATATATCCAAAGAAAACGCCGCTACATACTATCAGTTCGAACGAATAGGCTACTTCTGCATAGACCGTGATGCTACTCCCGATAAATTAGTATTCAACAAAACCGTGAGCCTTAAACAATAATCATCATCATTTAACATTTATACATAATTTTATATATATCATGAAAAAGAATATAGCCATCATTGCCGTATTGCTCGTGTCGTTGTTCGCGATGTCGTGCAAAAAAGAAGTACTGCCTCCCGCCCCGGTAGGTCCGTTGCCTACCGATGACCAATTGCGGTGGCACGAATGGGAACAGTATGCTTTCGTGCATTTTACCGTCAACACCTTCACCGACAAGGAATGGGGATACGGGGACGAGTCGCCACAGGTGTTCAACCCCACCGACTTCGATGCCGAACAATGGGCAAAAACACTCCAAGAAGTTGGATTTAAGGGACTGATACTCACTTGCAAACATCATGACGGTTTTTGTCTTTGGCCTGCCTCTTATACCGAACACTCGGTAAAAAACAGCCCTTTTAGAGATGGAAAAGGAGACGTGGTGAGAGAAGTGGCTAATGCCTGTAAAAAATACGGGCTCTTTTTTGGGGTTTATCTCTCGCCTTGGGATAGATATTATCCTGAATATGGCAAAGACGGGTATGCTTGGTATTACAGTTATCAACTTTCGGAACTCCTGTCAAAATATGGAGATATTGCAGAAGTATGGTTTGACGGGGCAAACGGGGGGGACGGCTACTATGGCGGTGCCCGCGAAACACGCCGTATTTATAGCAAAACCTATTACCCATGGGCTTCGCTCATAGAACAAATCAGGCAAATGTCCCCGCGCACGCTTATCTTTAGCGATGCAGGTCCCGATGTCAGGTGGTGCGGCAACGAAGCCGGGTACGTGGGACTCCCCAATTGGAATACCATCTCTATTGACACCCTCTTCCCGGGGCAAAGCCATATCTTCGATTTGCTCAATCATGGCTCCGAAGATGGAAAATCGTGGTGCCCAGCCGAAGTGAATGTCTCTATTCGCCCCGGATGGTTCTATCATGCCTCCGAAGACCATTTGGTAAAACAACCCGCCGCCCTTTTCCGTATCTATCTCGAATCAGTGGGACGAGGCTCCAATTGGCTGCTCAATATCCCCCCTGACCGCAGAGGACTATTTCACGAAAACGACATACAAGCACTGAAAGGATGGAAAAAAATGAAAGACGAGTTGTTCGCGCATAACCTCGCGCACGATAATAATAATAAGGTAAACATTACCGCGACCCAAACCCGAGGAAACGCGAAAATATTCGCCCCCGAAAACCTGCTCGACAATGACAAAGAAACCTACTGGACCACCGATGATTCCGTTACTGCCGCCTCCATTACGCTCGACTTGCAACAATTGCAAACCGTCCGCTACATTCTCTTGCAAGAATATATCAAATTAGGACAACGGGTAGAAACATTTACCATCGAAGCATGGCAAAACAATCAATGGATACCCGTTGCCTCCGAAACCACCATCGGCTACAAACGCATCGTAGTACTCAACCCCATCACTACCTCCAAAATCCGGATCAATATCACCGCGGCAAAAGCATGCCCCATCCTCGCGAACTTGGAAGTGTATTGAATTTAGAATTTAGAATTTAGAATTTGGAAAATGGTTCGCCGCGAATTGATTAAATTGGGAATAAAAATTTGACGTGATATGAAAAAAAAAAGAATCAGGCACTCCCTGCAAGTAGCGACTTGTATTTTTTGTACAGCCATTACCGCTTTGAGTGCGGCAGCAGAAGAACCGGTATCGCTGAAAGTGATGGAGACGGGATTTATCTATGTCGATGAGCCCTATCCCTCCGCCCATGCATCTACAATTGTCGATACGGGAAACGGCGTGCTCGCCGCATGGTTTGGCGGCAGTTATGAAAGGCATCCCGACGTATGTATCTACGGAGCCTTTTACAGGA
>JAISUP010000035.1 GCA_031272025.1 Bacteroidales bacterium | reverse complement strand
TACTATTTTCGCGCATAGGAAAATTTTTTTTAAATTTATTGCAAAGATAGTAATTATTTTGCTGATTTGCAACAAAAAGGAAAATTTTTTCCTTTTTGTTATGAATAATGCAGGTTAATCAAATTAAGCATGAATAAATCTCTTTTTATCATTTTATCCTTTGTATGCTTGTTCGCTACGCGGGGCATTATTTTTGGACAGCGCCCTGTAAAGTCGTCTCTTGTGCCCACTCACGAGGGTACTTTGCAATTGAGGAGTGATTCTTCCCGCAGGTTCTCAAATCGGGTTTTGCAGATGCAACAGACAAAGGCAACTACAGTATCGCCTACGGTATCGCCTACATCATCAAAAATACAGTTGCAGAAAAAGGAAAATCTGTCTGACTACGTGAATCCTTTTATCGGGGCAACTTGTCTCTCGTTTTATATTGATAATCGTTGGTACGGGGGACTGGGCAAAACCTTCCCCGGTGCTACTTCGCCATTCGGGTTAGTGCAACTCAACCCCAACACGATTGACGGGGGCGACCACGGTCCGGGATATAGTTACGAGCACACGAGTATTGAAGGTTTCGCGTTTACTCAAATGAGTGGTATCGGGTGGTTTGGCGACTTAGGTAATTTTTTGGTTATGCCTACCACGGGAGACTTAAAGTTCGTTCCGGGGACAGATAGCGACCCTGACGAAGGGTACCGCTCGCGATACGACAAAGGTTCCGAAATCGCGCGAGCCGGTTATTATGCGGTCATGCTTACCGATTACCATATTAAGGCAGAGGCAACTGTTACTCCCCGCGCGGGAATGTTGCGTTTTACTTTCCCCGAAAACCCAACTTCGCGCATACAAATAGACCTGGCACGACGCGTGGCAGGGGCTTCTCGACAACAAAAAGTTAAAGTCGTGGATAACCATACGATTAGCGGCTACATGGAATGTACCCCTGAAGAAGGAGGATGGGGAAACGGCGGCGGCAAAGGAAAATATACGGTCTATTTCTACGCGCAATTTTCGAAACCCCTTACCCGTTACGGTATTTGGTCTGCCCCAATTCCCGAAAACCAAAGCCGAAAATTAGACGACGTGGTGAGCAAAGAATATCTTGATATCGTGAAACAAGCCTCTATTATTCGCGATTTTAAAGAAGAAAAAGGCAAACACTTGGGCTTTTTTACCGAATTTGCCACACGACAAAACGAGGAAGTACTCATGCGGGTAGGCATCTCTTTCGTGAGTGAAGACGGGGCTAAAAAAAATCTCGAAACCGAAATTACCGATTGGGATTTTGACCGCGTACGCGAAGAATGCCGCACGGCTTGGGACAAGGTATTGTCGAAAATAACCGTAACAGGAGGCAGTCAAACCGAAAAAAACATCTTCTATACCGCACTCTATCACACCATGATAGACCCACGTCTCTATTCTGATATAGACGGGAAATACGTGGGGGGAGACTATAAAATACACGAGACCGGCTCGTTTAACAAACGAACCATGTTTAGCGGTTGGGACGTGTTTAGAAGTCAATTTCCCCTGCAAACCATCATCAACCCCAAAGTGGTTAGCGACATGATCAATTCGTTGGTAACTTTAGCCGAAGAAAGTGGCAATGATTATCTCGAAAGGTGGGAATTTCTCAACGCGTACAGTGGTTGCATGATAGGCAATCCCGCGATTTCGGTTATCGTAGATGCTTATAGCAAAGGTATTCGCGATTTCGACATCAACAAAGCCTATCATTATGCCGCGCTCACTACCGACAAGTTTGGAAACGGGCATAACGGCTATACCAAAGGCGAATGGGACATGATTTCTACCACGCTCGAACATGCCTACACGGAATGGTGCATGTCGGAATGGGCACGACAACTCGGCAAAACCGCCGACCAAAAAGACTATTACAAAAGGTCTATGTCTTACAAAAATTTGTGGGATAAAGAAACCCATTGGTTTAGATGGAAAGACAACGACAATCACTTTAAACCACTCATGGCAAGGGGCAGGTTGCACGAAGGTGCCGGTGCCGTGGAATCTAATCCTTTTCAACAAGGGTGGTTCGTACCTCACGACATCCCGGGGCTAATCAAACTCATCGGGGGCAAACAAAAAGCCATTGCCGAATTAGACTACATGTTCGAGAATACCCCTACTGAAACATTCTTGTGGAACGACTTTTACAATCATTCTAACGAACCGGTACATCAAATTCCTTTCATGTATAACCGGTTCGGGGAACCGTGGAAAACACAAAAATACACGAGATTGATATGTAAAAATGCCTATAAAAACGAGGTTAGGGGTTTGGTAGGGAACGAGGACGTGGGACAAATGTCGGCGTGGTATGTCCTTGCCGCCGCGGGAATTCACCCTATTTGCCCGGGAGAAACCCGATATGAGATTACCTCGCCCGTCTTTGAAAACATCTCATTCCACCTCGACAACGGGAAAACTTTTAATATTATCGCCAAAAATAATTCTCCCGAAAATATTTATATACAATCCGCGACTCTCAACGGGAACCCTTATAATCATTGCTACTTAGACCATAAAGATATGATAGAAGGGGGGACCTTAGAACTTATCATGGGACACGAACCCAACAAAAAATGGGGAGTAGAATAAAATGCTGACAAATAACCATAATTTTAATTATACCAATATGTTACTTGCTATCGTTATCCCTTGTTATAATGAAGAAAGCCGATTACCCAAAGAGGAATTTTTAGAATATGTTGGTTGCCGCGAGAATATCAATTTTTTATTCGTGAATGATGGCAGTGTTGATGGTACAAAGGAGATGCTCGTGTCTTTATGTGCACGACATGCTCGATTACATTTTCTTAATTTACCTCAAAATGAAGGAAAAGCAGAGGCAGTAAGGCAAGGTGTTTTGTTCGCGCAACAACATTTTGATACGCGATACATAGGATTTTGGGATGCAGACCTCGCGACTCCATTGAATGAAATTGACCGCATGATAAGTGTGTTAGGTGAAAAACAGTATGATATCATGACCGGGTTGCGACTGCTAAGGCTTGGAGCAAACGTGAGTAGAAAGCGAACCCGTCATTTCTTTGGACGCGTTTTTGCCACAGTAACCGCTCGCGTTTTAAATATTAACGTGTACGATACGCAATGTGGTGCCAAACTATTCAAAACAAATTTAATAACACAATTATTTAATCAACCCTTCGTCTCAAAATGGTTTTTCGACATTGAAATTCTTGCCCGATATATCAATTTACATGGAAAAGATGCCGCGAACAATTGTATTTGCGAATTTCCTATCCTGCAATGGAATGATGTGGGCGGCTCTAAATTAAAAATGAAAGATTTTATAACTGTCCCTTTTGAGTTATTAAAAATTAAACGACATTATTTTAAAAAAAGAAAAAATGGATATTAAAGAACAAAAAGTCGCGGGAAAAAGAAATCACCCGTGGGAATACGCTCGCGGTAGGGTTGTGAACAGCCTCGTGAAACCATATTTGTCCGACAATGATACCCAAAAACTCGTGTTAGACGTGGGTTGTGGTGATGTATTTTTCTTGTCGAGGTTTCACGACGAATTTCCAAATAGCCAACTTATCGCTATAGATACGGCTTTTGATAATGAAATTATTGATTTTCTAAAAAATAAATATTCTCACTACCCTATTGACTATGTCAAGAATATTGATGAAGTCGGGGACAAGAAAGTTTCGGTGGTATTTCTATTGGACGTTTTGGAACACATCGAAAACGCTTCCGTTTTTCTTAAGACTCTCGTAGAGAAATCATTTATAGGTAAAGACACGTTGTTCGTGATTTCCGTACCTGCTTATCAAGCCCTTTTTGTTGAACATGACAGATGGCTTGGACATTATCGTCGTTATTCGCGAAAAACACTCGCGGAAACAGTACGTGTGGCTGGGTTGCAGCAACTCTCCGGAGGAAGGGGGCATTTCTTCTTCTCGCTCTTTTTAATAAGGGCTTTGCAAAAAGTAATGGAATTTTTTATCAAACCCAAAACGGTTACCGGTATCGGCAGTTGGAACGGTGGCAAAATTGTATCTTCTCTTTACGAAAACGCGTTGGTTTTAGACTTCCGTCTATGTCATCTATTGAATAAAATAGGCATCCACTTACCCGGTTTGTCAACTTATTCTATAAGTAAACCCATTAACCCAAAAAAATTATGAACGAGAAATTAAAAACACGATCCCAAAAAAATCTTGTAAAAAATAAGGAATCCGTCGAGAAGACAGATAGCCCTGAAAAATCGTTAAACAAGGGAGATAAATATTGGAAATACGCTTTTATCGTATTATCTGTTATTATATTGGGGATAATTGTTTTGTTGTCGCTCGACGCGGGCAATTCGGGCGATGAAGATATATGGCAATATCCTCATGCAGAAAAAATTTACAACTTTTACGTGTCGGGGGGTAAGGACACGACTTATAAAACTGTCCCTGAAATGAATTTTTACGGCATGTGGTTCGAAACCATATCCGTTGCCATAGAAAAAATATGTCATATCGACAATTATCAAACATTAAGGCATATCATGAATGCCTTCATGGGATTTATTGCCATATTATTTGCCGGTTTGTTAGCCAAGAATATTAAAAACTGGCGAGCGGGGACTATTGTCATGGTATTATTGTTGCTATCGCCTCGATTTTTAGGACATTCTTTTAACAACCCCAAGGATATTCCTTTTGCCGCCATGTTTATGGCAGGGCTATACTATATTCATAAGTTTATAACCGAATATCCAAAACCTAAAATACGAACATGCGTCAAATTAGCGATTGCCATCGGGCTATCCATAGCCATAAGAGCAGGCGGTATTTTACTCTATGCCTATTTCGGGTTTTTCTTGCTCGTTTATTTCTTAATCATCAATAAACCAAAGCATTATTTTCAAATTCAGCATCTTAAAATTGCCGGGCATTTATTATTAAAATTCATCTTGATAGTTGTCGCGGCTTTTCTAATCACTATTCCCTTATGTCCCTACATCATGCCTGCCCCCATACACAATACCATGGAAGCCTTTAGTGGGCTTTCTCATTTTTCCACTGCTCTTCGCCAATTATTTGAGGGGGAGTTACAATGGTCTGACATGCTACCGTGGTACTACACTCCTAAATATATCCTGATGACCATTCCAACAGCCGTAATTCTTGGCGTTATTTTGTTTTTCTGTTTCCTGAAACAAAATAAAAAAACAGGATTCGAAAATTTCATGATAGGCTTTGCCTTCATATTCCCCATATTTTGGATCGTGTATAGCAATGCCAATGTATATGGAGGCTGGCGTCATGCCATATTTGCTTACCCGCCCATGGTCATCGCCGCGGGGCTGGGTTTTCATGCTTTGATAGACTTTATTCAATCGCGAATCACGAAACGCGAGTTACAAAAAAATTCTGATTTTCAATTTTCAACTTCCAATTTTCAATTTATAAAAGTCCCTTATTACCTTGCTATAGTCTTACCTTTCCTGCTACTTATTCCACCCGCTTTGCATATTCTTCGCGCTCACCCTTACGAGTACGTGTATTTCAATGAATTGGCTGGCGGCATGAAAAAAGCCTATGGCAATTATGAAATGGACTATTATTTTCATTCTACCCGCGAAGCCTCGGAATGGATTATCGCGCACGCGACAACCGATAGTGTTACTCCCGGGAAAAAAATTAAGGTTGTAGCCTGGCATAATGCCTCTGTTCAATACTTTTTCAGGCACGATACCGCACGCTTTCAAATCGGTTTTGTCAGGTGGTACGAGCGGGGTAATAGCGATTGGGACTATGCCATATTCCCGATTACAGGCATCATGCCCGAACAAATTAAAGATACCCCCAATTTTCCCCCAAGCGATTGTATCCATACTATCAATGTGGACGGGTTCCCCATTTGCCTTATCCTCAAACGCGCATCACGCTACGACTTTATCGGTAATAACTACAAGAGCAAAAACATGCCCGACAGTGCCATCATTTGTTTCAAAAAAGCACTGTGTCAAGATTCTCTTAACGAATCAGCCTTAATGAACGTGATAGAAACGTACATGCAACACGGGCAACCCGACAGTGCCAAACCCTATATAGACCGCGCCCTACGGCATTGGCCTCACCATGAAACTTCCAATTTTTTCCTCGCTCACTATGAATTAGGAAAACAAAACGCGGACAACGCCCTTAAAGCGTGCCAAGATATCATCAAAGACAACTTCAAATTCAGCGCGGCATATCACCTTGCCTGCAATATTTACCTGAGAAAAAATGATATTGACAATGCCGAAAAAATGTTGATAAAATTGATTGATATAGACCGTATAGATGACCAATGTGTAAGACAATTAGTTGAAATATATAAAGTTAAAGACGGATTGAACGAGGCAGCGGCTTATGCTAAACTTTATCGTGTCATGGCAAAAAGATACGAGAAAAGAGGTAAAAAAGAAGAGGCAAAAAGATACCGGCAAATGTCAAAAGACATTTTTTCACCCGCGCAACGATAAAAAATCTAATCATGATTTCCCGCGTACATAACTATTGTAAAATAACCATCGTCAAGTTCTACGCGACTTGGAAAAATGCTCTTTTTCATAAATTTTATTTACCTTTGCACCCCTTTTTTTGTTTATAACAATTCTGGAGAATTTTTTATGGTAAAGAAATGCAATTTATTATTTTTAATATGAAAAGACATTATATTTTTTGGGTAGTATTTTTGGTTTGTCTGATTTTAAGTTTAATCATGCAACCTGTACATGCCGCGAACAAGAGCAACATGTTTATTTTTTCAATGGAAGAAACCGTCGCGGTTAATGATACTATCACGATTGCCGATACTCTTGACCTTTGTGAAGGACAATCGTATATTTATCATGGGCAAAGTATTAGTACAGGAGGAAGTTATACTATCATTGACAATGACACCACTTATGTTCTTTGGGTGAATTCGCGGGTAGTGTCGGGGTATATTTCCGGCGATACGGTTTTTTGCGCGGGAGATAGCCGTTTGCTTACTGCCTCCGGAGGCACTACCTATCAATGGGATACAGGAGACACCACGTCCGACATCACGGTGAGTACCCCCGGTAATTATATGGTTACAATTACAGACAGTTATGGCTGCACGACTACGGTATATACTTCTGTTACCATGCACGTTCCTTCAGGCACCTTGTCGGGCGACACGATCATTTGCGAAGGCGACAGTATTGTGCTTACCGCCTCAGGAGCGGGGTCTTACCTGTGGAACACAGGCAGCAATAGCAATAGTATCACGGTTAAACAGCCCGGTACTTACACGGTTACCGCGTACAGTTCGGATTTAAACTGTCAAAAAACACTTTCCCTAACCGCACACGGGTACACGGTGCCTGCCATGATTACCGCATCAGGGGCAACAGAGTTTTGCATGGGCGACAGCGTGAAACTTACCGCATCAGGGGGCAACCACTACTTGTGGAACACGGGGGATACCAATGCTACCATTGTCGCTAAAACTGCCGGCAACTATCAAGTAATGGTTACCGGCAACTATTCATGTGCCCGTTCGGAGACCATCGACCTTGTGGTACATGCTTTTCCCACACTCACGCTTACCCCCGACACGAATATTTGCCCGTATAACCAAATCACGCTGTCGGTATCGGGGGCTACCTCTTATTTATGGAACACGGGAGATACCACAAGCACCATTACTGTGCAAACGGCGGGCTATTATTCCGTGGAGGGCTATTTTGTTCCCTTATGCAAAAGTTACGACACGCTTACCGTAGCCCATCTACCGTTACCTTCTTTACAAATCACCCCAAACAAAACCATTTGCGCGGGAGATACCACTTTGCTCGTGGCGAAAGATATATTAAGTAACCAGACCGTTTTTAAGTGGTCAACCGGATATAGTGGCGACAGTTTGAAAGTAGCACCCGCTACCGATATCACTTATCGTGTAACAGCTACCCATCCCGCGGGCTGTCAATCTTCCGACAGTAGCAGGATAACTCGTGTAGTGCCTCATGCTTCGTTTGAAGGGAGTCATTTTGTTTGTGATGGGTATTCTATCGTGCTCGCCGCATCCGGGGCAGACCGTTATCTTTGGAATACCGGCGACACCACTGCCTCTATCATCACCGACACTGCAGGTAATTATATTGTAACCACTTACACGTCCCCTTTAAATTGTGCGGTTTCTTTTCTACACACGGTAACCCATTATCCTGTACCCGCGGCATCAATCACGGCAATGGGACCTTTGGTCTTTTGTGATAAAGACAGCGTGGAACTTCATGGGGTAGACGGGAACGAATGCCTCTGGAATACCAGTGAAAATACCCGAAATATTGTCGCGAAGACTTCCGGTATTTACGAATTTGTCGCGATAAACAGATGGGCACACCCAAAAGGAGAAGTTGCTTGTTTTGACACATCTTCTATTACAATAAAAGTCAATCCACTACCTGTAATCACGATCACGGGAAACACGGACGTGTGTTTGGGAGCCTCTACCTATATCACGGCGGGCGGGGGAACTTCGTATTTATGGGGAGATAACCTGACTACTCCTACCCGTGTAGAAAGTCCGGTAACGACAACCCATTACCCACTCACGGTAACGAGTAGCGCGGGATGCTCCTCTTCTACCATCGTAACCTTAACCGTTCACCCTATTCCCTCGGCACAAATTATTGGAGAAAACAGTATTTGTCAAGGAGATACTGCAATACTAATTGCCACCGGGGGCAACAAATACTCGTGGAACACGGGGGATACCACAAATATGATAAAAGTCGCGTCCACAGGAAGTTATACAGTTACTGTAACCGGTAGCGGGAATTGTTCGGCGACAGCCACGCACACGCTCACGGTGAAACCATCCCCTACCCCAACCATTTCGGGACAAACTTCTTTTTGTCAGGGAGAATCCCGACAATTGAGCGCGAACAATGGAAACGCGTACTTGTGGAGTACCGGTGCTACCACCTCCTCTATCATGGTCAATAGCGGCGGCATCTATCAGGTAACCGTAACCAATAGTCAAGGCTGTAGCAAAACCGTGTCTACTACAGTAACAACACATCCTATTCCCCAATTGCACATAGAAGGAGAACGACAATTTTGTCAAAACAATCATACTACATTACAAGCCATTGCCGAGAATTGTACTTATTTGTGGGAACATAATGGTAGTACGCAAAGCACAGTTACGGTGAATTCCGCGGGGGCATACACGGTGAGCGCGAGCAATACATTTGGATGTGTCAATACATCAACGGCAACGGTTACGGTATTGCCCGTACCGGCTCCCACTATATCCGGCACTCGAAATATATGCGCGGGTGCTCAAACCATGCTTAGTGTAAATGGAGACGATTGGGAATACGAGTGGAATAATGGTAACGTAAACTCATTTATTATGGTAGAAGATGCCGGCATTTATCGGGTAACAGTTACGGCACCCAATGGTTGTCAAGGGGAAGCCTCTGCCTCAGTTACCGTTTATCCATTACCTGCTATCACGATAAACGGGAAAACCTCTATTTGCAAAGGAGAAACAACGACACTTACCGCCACGGGCGGCAATACCTATTTGTGGGCACCCGGTGGGAACACGCAATCCTATATCACCCTGAGCCCTACATCTACAACAGACTATTATTTGACTGTAACCAACGTAAATAATTGTTCTAATGTAAAAACCATCACGATAACGGTAAATCCTGTACCGGTAGCCTCTATTTCGGGCAATGATAATTTATGCCCCGGCGGTAGCCTCGTTCTCACGGCACAAGGGAGTACACACTACCTTTGGGATACAGGCGATAGCACAGCCTCTTTGACGGTAACAACAGCCCGCGACTATGAAGTGACCGTGAGCACCGGTGCCGGTTGTAGCAGTACGGCAACACATACCGTTACCGCCCGTCCCGCCCCCGCGATAAATATTAGCGGTCAACAAAATCTTTGTTTGGGCAGCAACACCACGCTCACCGCGACAGGGGGAAGTGCAGGCTACACGTGGAACACCGGAGATAACACCCCCACCCTCAATATTAGTGCCGGAGGTAATTATACCGTAACCGGTAGCAGCGAATACGGCTGTACCGCATCTGCATCACTACAAGTAACAACCATCCCGTTGCCACAAGTAAGCATACAAGGGGACTTCTTTTTCTGTGAAGGAAAAAGTACCAATATCACGGCGGTTGGAGAATCCGGGTTGGACTACTTGTGGAATACCAATGAACAAATACCAACCATCTCGGTCAATAGTGGAGGTACATATCACGTAACCGTAACCAATAATAACAATTGTAGCAAAGTAGTTTCGGTAGAGGTTATGGCATACCCCGTACCGGCACTCACCATCGTGGGCGACCGTGCAGTTTGTCCTGGACAAAATGCTATTTTAGAAGCACAAGGGGCAAGTGCTTACCAGTGGAGCACGGGGGCAACTACGGCACAAGTATCTTTGCCCGTGTCTTCGGTTCCTTACAGTGTTACCGCGACGAACTCCTATGGTTGTACGGCAACTTCCTCTGCCACAATTACATCAAAGGCGGCTCCTACGGTAAATATCGTGGGACAAACAACCATTTGCACGGGCGACAGTACTTTGTTTACCGCGAGCGGGGCAACACAATTGCAATGGTCTACAGGGCATACTTCAACTTCTATTACCGCGAAAAATGCCGGTATTTACAACGTTACCGCGACCAACGGGTTAGGATGCTCTTCTACCGCAGAAATCGTCCTCACCGTGAACGATCGTCCTTCCGTAACCATTACCGGCAGTAGCATGTTGTGTGCAGGAGATGATATTATACTCTCTGCTTCGGGGGGAAATACTTATTTGTGGAGCAACGGCAATACCACCGCTACCATTTCCACTTCTCCAAATACCACAACTACTTACAGTGTTACCGTTACCAACGCGCAGCAATGTTCTTCGGTGGCAAGCAAATTAGTTACCGTGCACCCGTTACCCGTGGCAAGTATCGTGGGAAACTCTACCTTGTGTACAGGTAATACAATGACAATTAGTGCATTTGGGGGAACAAAATACACGTGGATGAACGGGGATACTAATCAAAGCATCGTCATCAATCAAGGGGGAACTTACCTTGTTTATGTCATCAACGAGCACAATTGTATCGCCTCTACCACCAAAGAAATCGCGAGCACGCCTACCCCATTGGCACAAATCAGTGGAAATTTTTCTTTTTGCGAAGGAAAAAATACTGTTTTGCGTTGTAGCGGGGGTGATTTTTACGAATGGAGTAATGGAAATATAGGGGATAGTGTAGTGATAGCACAAGCAGGCAACTACACGGTAACGGCAACGAATACTTACGGGTGCACAGCCACAAGTAGCGCCGCTATCACGTCATTATCTACCCCACAAGTCAATATCACGGGTAAAACCCACCTTTGCGATGGCGAAACCACCGTGTTGCAAGCCGTAGCACAAGGAGGCGAAACATTCTTGTGGAATAACGGGATACAATTACCTGATAACGAAATTACTCCGGGACAAAATACCCTGTATACCGTTACGGCAAGCAATAGTTCGGGTTGTTCAGACGAAGCCTCGCTATGGGTGTACGTGCACCCTATTCGTGAAACAGTGCTGTCGGACGAAGTATGCTTTGGAAAATCTTATAATAAAAACGGTTTTTCGATACCGGTACAAGATTCCACAGGCACCTATACTTTTGTCCGTTCTTTAAAAACCAACTTCGATTGTGACAGTATTATCACGTTGAATCTTAATGTTAAGCCATTGCCTATTTTACCTAACGCGATTATCGGTATTGCCCATATTTCTCAACCGGGGCAATATACCTACACGGTCAACGGGGCACAACATACTAATCTCTATCAATGGCAAATTTCCAACCCTTCATGGTCCATTGTTGATACCAACTTCACGAAATCTAATATCCTTACGGTTACAAGCGCGGGCGTGGGTACGCTTACCGTTATCGGCATCAACAATTGTGGCTACTCTGCCCCCCTAACGCTATTTATAGAAGCCCCTCTCTCGGTAACAAATATAGAGATGGATAAAAATATTCGCGTATATCCTAATCCCGCGAGTAGCCAACTTTTTATCACCTTATCCAACATGGAAAAAATAAAAGCAACCATTACCCTTTATGATTTAACAGGACGAGTGATAAAAGAAGTAAATACCGAAAATGAAACGAACATGATAGACTTGTCGGGCTACCCATCAGGAACTTACATGGTACGTATCACAAACGGGAATCGTGTATTGGGAACCACAAAAGTGATGAAAAAATAGACATGATAAACAAAAAGATACCCCCTTTTATTCTTAAAAAACTCAATATTATACAAATGTTGGTATTTACCGCGTTATTTTCGTTGGTATTTATCAATATTTATCGTCCGTTTAGTTCGCCTACATGGATGGCATACAGCCGCACGGAATTTTTTCTCTTATCATGCGTGATTGTCTTTTCCGGCATCACGGTATTGTCGATAAGCCGCGCACTCATGTATTTCGTGTACCAAAGGTTGTCATTAAATTATTTACAATATTACTCGTGGTTAGTGGCTGAAATCATGTTTATCTCAGCCGCGTACACGTTTATCGTGCGTTTTGCTTTGCATGTAGATAAAGATTTTATAGTACTATTTGCCGCGACCTTTTTTTATACGGCTTTGGTGCTCTTATTACCCTATTGCGTATCGTGGCTCTATTTTGCCCTACACGAAACCGAACAGGAATTGGAACGTCTCATGTCGCGAGAAGATAACTTTGCCAATATGATACCGGTAGAAAAAGACGAGATGTTGCATTTTAGAGACGAAAAAGGCGAACTGCGTCTATCTGTTGCCATGTCTAATCTCCTTTTTATTAAAACATCAGATAATTACGTGGAAATACACTACTTGTATAAGAATAGTCCCCATCGCTTTTTATTACGCAATAGTTTAAAAAACATGGAAGAACAATACACGTCTCCGATGTTTTTTAGATGCCACCGTTCATATATAGTTAATTTTCAAAAAGTTAAAATGCTAAAAAACGATAAAGAATCCATGTCTTTAGAAATGGATATCGAAGGGATCCCTTCTATTCAAGTCTCTAAAAGTTATACCAATAAGGTCATCAAGTATTTTGCCGGAACATAAAATAAAATTTCTCCATTGTTTTTCAAAAATATAAAAGCGATGAAAACCATATTTAAAAATGATGAAAAAACTGATTATATTCTGTACGCGTCTTCTACAAGTTGGCTATCGCGATTGTTACAAGATATTGAAAACGCGAAGAGTTATATTTATATAGAGACCTTCCGGTTGCGCGATGATGCCGTGGGCAGGTCGTTGTTGACAGCGTTGGCACGCAAAGCTCAACAAGGGATAGAAGTTAAGTTGTTGGTAGATGCCTTCGGTACCCCCCGTTTTCCCATGCTTTCTCAAACAGCCCAAAAGGGGGTAGACATTCGTTTTTTTAAAAGACTTGTCTTTTTGTTCCCGTGGTTTTGGCAGAATCACGAGCGCACGCACCGCAAAATAGCCCTTATTGACCATCAATTACTGCATATTGGATCGGCAAATTATACCGAATACGGGCAACAATGGCGGGAAAGCATATTGCGAATAGAGAATGAAGCCCTCGCGCAGGCTTTCAAAAAAATATTCCTTACCCATTTTTCTCATTATCGCAAAAAATTCAACCCACTCAATTACTATAAAATCATCCACGTTGACCGTTTTTGTATTATAAGAGAAACCCCGTCTATCATTCATCAGAAAGCAAAAAACTATTTTCTTCAACTCATACGTGAGGCAAAAGAAACCATCATGCTCATTTCCCCTTATTTTGTAACAGGTTCTCGATTGCTCACTAGTTTATCGCGGGCAGTGAAAAGAGGCGTGAAAGTAACCATCGTGATTCCCGAAAAATCAGATGTGCGCGCGGCTGACTATGTCAGAGACATTTTTTTAAAGAACTTTTACAAGAAGGGAATATATTTTCAGATGTTTACCAAAGGAAATATTCATGCGAAACTCTTATGTGTTGATGAAAAAATCTTCTCTATCGGCTCTACTAATTTCGATTATCGCAGTTTTCGTTACATGCACGAGATCAACCTCGCGGGAGAAGACCCCGATATTTGCTCACTCATCGTTGATTATCTTAAAGATACACTATCCTTATGCGTACCTTTTGATTTAAAAAAATGGCAAAACCGACCCTTGTATCAAAAATGTATCGGTTGGTTGCTCTATCCGGTAAGAAAACTTTTATAAGATAACGATTTATAAATACATCATTATACAGGAATGAAATACGACATTGTTGTAATAGGAGCCGGGCACGCGGGTTGTGAGGCAGCAGTAGCCGCTGCCCGTTTAGGGTCTCGCACTTTACTGATTACCATGAATTTAGATATGATTGCACGCATGTCGTGTAACCCCGCGATAGGAGGGATTGCCAAAGGACAAATCGTGAGAGAAATCGATGCCATGGGCGGCATGAGTGGCATTGTTACCGACCATACTATGATACAGTTTCGGATGCTCAATCGGTCGAAAGGGGCTGCCATGTGGAGTCCACGTGCTCAATGCGACAAAACGGCTTTCTCCTTTTTTTGGAAACACTTATTAGAAGAACAGCCTCTTCTTGATTTGCGACAAGATACGGTAAGTCAACTTTGTATTACGCGAGGACAAGTAACAGGGGTGCGCACCCAACAAGGACAAACTATCGAAGCACGGGCGGTCATTCTCACCACGGGCACGTTCCTAAACGGGAGAATACATATTGGCGAGGTGAACTTTGATGGCGGACGCGCGGGAGAGAAGGCTGCACACGGCTTGTCTGAGCAACTCGCGGCTGAGGGAATTACCGTACAAAAACTCAAAACCGGAACCCCGGTCAGGATAGACGGTCGTAGCGTGGACTTTTCTAAAATGGAAGAACAGGAAGGCGATAAAACTCCGGGAAAATTTTCATTTTCGGCTATGTCCCCACTCCGCGAGCAACAGAGTTGTTGGATTACCTACACCAACCCGCGGGTGCACGACATCCTCCGTGCAGGTTTTCCATATTCCCCCATGTTTCAGGGACGTATACAAGGAGTG
Source organism: Bacteroidales bacterium (assembly GCA_031272025.1). GTDB lineage: Bacteria > Bacteroidota > Bacteroidia > Bacteroidales > WCHB1-69 > JAGVVH01. The sequence continues at coordinate 34,624 of JAISUP010000035.1, read as the reverse complement.
GGACCCCGTTATTGCCCATCTATAGAAGACAAAATAGAGCGTTTTGCTGACCGCGACAGGCATCAATTGTTTTTAGAACCGGAAGGAAAACATACCCGCGAATATTATCTTAACGGCTTCTCGTCTTCTTTGCCGGAAAATATACAAGTAGAAGCCTTGCATCACATCCCGGGCTTAGAAAATGCCCGAATATGGCGACCGGGTTATGCCATAGAATACGACTTCTTCGATCCTCGACAACTACATTTTAGTCTGGAATCAAAAGCCGTGAAAAATCTTTATCTCGCGGGGCAAGTCAATGGCACCACAGGCTACGAAGAGGCTGCATGTCAAGGACTTATTGCAGGCATTAACGCTCACCGTGCCCAACACGATCTCGCTCCTGTAGTATTAGAACGCGACAAGGCTTACATCGGCGTGCTCATCGATGACCTTGTTAACAAAGGCGTGCAAGACCCTTACCGGATGTTTACCTCGCGCGCAGAATACCGTATTCTTTTGCGACAAGACAATGCAGACCAAAGACTTACACCCATAGGGCACCGCGTAGGCTTAGTACCTGACCAACAAATGCAACGCTTGGAAGATAAATATGCCCGACAAAATGCCATTACCAATTACCTGAAAACACATTCGGCATTACCGGGAGAGGTCAACTTATATTTGCGAGAATGTGGAACGCCAGAATTATCTCAAAAAATCAAATACGAGCATTTGCTTTCGCGTCCGGGCGTATCTTTACAAAAACTGCGGGAGCACACCTCCGATATCGCACCGTTCTTGCAATCTATAGATGCTACTCATGAAGAAGTAGAGAATGCCGAAATCGCGATAAAATATGCCCACTATATTGAAAAAGAAGAAGAAATGGCTAAAAAAATGAAACAGTTAGACCATATCAAAATCCCGAAAGATATAGATTATTTCAGGTTTACCTCTCTGTCGATGGAAGCCCGCGAAAAATTAAGTCGTGTAAAACCTCTCAATTTGGGACAAGCCTCTCGTGTTAGTGGGGTCAATCCCGCCGACATCGCGATACTTATGTTATTTCTAACATAAGACATAGCATTTCCTCGGAAAATTTTTATTCGACAGCCCTACCACCCAAAAAAATTGGGTTATTGTGATAAAAAAGCGTTACCTTTGCAAGCAAAATACAGTTTAAATTTTTATGATGTCATCTTTATTTTTCTTCATGGCGCGGGGTTTTTCGCGAGAGAAGAATGGTCATTTTTCACGTCCGGTAACCCGTGTGGCAGTAACGGGGGTAACTATCGGTTTGTTCACGATGATTGTTGCTTGTGCGGTTACCGCGGGTTACAAACAAGCCATTAGAGAAAAGGTTATCTCGATGGGTGGTCATGTGCGTGTGGTTCACTACGACAACAATTATTCTTACGAACCGGTGCCGTTTTCTTTTCAGGATGCAAATATTGCCCAATGGGCTACTACCCCCGGTATCGAAAAAATACAATACACGGCAACCAAAGCCGGGATTATTAAAGCCGACCGGCAAGTAGAAGGGGTCGTGCTCAAAGGGGTGGATACTTCGTTTTCGTGGACACACTTCTCGCCAAGCATAGTAGCAGGTGTACCTCTATCTTTTGCCGACACCATTCCCTCTCCCGACCTGTTGCTATCTTCAAAACTGTCAAAAAAATTGAACCTTACCCTTGGCGATAAAGTGCGCGTATTTTTCGTGCAAGACCCTCCCATGCAACGAAGTTTTACGGTTTGTGGCATTTTTGAAACCCATTTGCCCGATTTTGACGAGCGTTTTGCTATTGCCGATTTGCGACATTTGCGCAAATTAAATCAATGGGACAGCACTCAAATAGGAAGTATAGAAATATTGATAGATGATTACAATGATATGGAACGGGTTAGTGCAACCATCAATCAATGTTTGGATTATCAACTGAAGGCTGAATCTATCAAAGAAACTTACCCCGGTATTTTTGAATGGATAGACCTTTTCGATACTAACGTGGTCGTGCTGATCGCTATAACGATGATTGTTTGCATCATTACCATGATTTCTATTTTCTTTATCATCGCGTTAGAGCAAACCGCGAACATTGGTATTTTAAAAACTATAGGCATGAAAAATCGGGATATTTTATCCATTTTCATGATCATGGCGACCCGGATTTTGTTTCGAGGAGCTTTTTTAGGTAATGTAGCCGCGCTCGCGCTCTGTTTTTTGCAACAGAAATTTCATTTTTTCAAACTCAACCCCGATACCTATCACGTGAGTTACATTCCCACGTTAGTTCAGCCATTAGATATTATCTTTATCAACGCGGGCGTTTTTGTTGCCTGTCTCTCTATACTTCTTATCCCTGCTTATTATATTTCAAAGAGAATTAGTCCGGTACAAGCCATTCGATTCGATTAAGACAACTCATTTACATGGGATACGTGTAGCGCGATGATTCTCGTAAAATTATGAATATACTTGTTGTAGCCCGTGTTGTTTTTTATTTTATAAAAGAAAAATATTTACAATAAAATTTATATTCTTACGTTATTTTTCTTGTTTCTTATTTATTTTATATTAAAAACGTGATTTTTTGCCAGCATAAAAAATTGAAATATATCGTATCAATTATTGTTACTGTCTTATGCTACACGGCGTTATGGGCAATTCCTGTGAACGGGGATTCTATTTTTGCGCGTAAAGGTATGGAGAGGCAAGCGGTTAAAGAGGATATGGCGGTCGGGGAAACGACACGGGCGGCTGCTACTATTCGCGAGCAATATGAAGGAAATAATCCACCGGATTCAGCACCTCCTCGCGTCGCGGTGCCTCCCCCAACGACAAACCCGTTAGACGAATCCCGAAACCAAAGTCCTTTCACCCTCAAAAATCCACCCGGTACAGGCACGAAAATTGTCTATGACCCTGAAACCAATACCTATAAATTTCAAAATACCACGGGCGAGGTGCCATACGGACCGGGAGCATACATGGACATCAATGAATATATTGATTATGACTTACGTCAATCCATTAACAACTATTGGAGAAATAAAGGAGCCTCTTACGCGGGGGGTCCCAATCGCACGGGCGGCGGCATTATTCCCCAACTTCGTATCCCCAGCGATGTTTTTGAAACTATCTTCGGGGGCAATACCATTGACATCCGTCCCTCAGGAAATGCCGAAATTAAATTCGGAGTAGCCCATACCAGCACGCAAAACTATAATTTGCCCGTGAAACAACGCCGACAAACCCGTTTCGACTTTGACGAAAATATTCAAGTTAACTTACTCGCTAAAATTGGAGATAAAATAGAATATAATCTTAACTATAATACCGAATCTGATTTTGAATTTGACAACAAGATGAAACTTGCTTACACGGGTAAGGAAGATGAAATTATAAAATTACTTGAGTTTGGGGATGTTACGATGCCTCTCAATAGCACGCTTATCACGGGGAGCCAAACACTTTTTGGGGTAAAAGCGCAATTACAATTTGGAAAATTGATGGTTACGGCGGTAGGGTCGGAACAAAATTCGGAGACCAAAACCATTACCGTATCGGGCGGCGCGCAAAGCACAGACTTTAATTTTCGGGCAGACGAGTACGAAGAAAACCGGCATTTTTTCTTAAGTCAATTTTTCTACGAGCATTATAATGACTATTTAAGTACGTTACCATTGGTAAATTCTCCCATTATTATCAGTAAGATAGAGGTATGGCGCACGACTATCGGGTCTGCCACGCAAGAGAACCGTAATATCATTGCCTTTACTGATTTGGGGGAAGCCAAACCTCAATTTAAGGGGTTTCAGCCCGCGCCTGCTGCCGCGAATTATCCCGACAATAGTGCCAATTCGCTCGTGTTGGTCGTAGATTCATCTAAAATCCGTAATCTTAACACAGTAAGTAATAATTTGCGGGCGATAGGGCTAACCTCAGGAACGGATTACGAGAAAGTAGAAAATGCCCGGTTGCTTTCTACCAATGAATATACCTTTAACTCCAAATTGGGTTTCATATCACTCAATAGCGCGCTAACCGCCGATCAAGTACTTGCCGTAGCATTTCAATTTCAAGTTGTCGGAGACGACAGGGTATATCAAGTGGGTGAATTTTCAAATGAAGTAACTGCACCTAACTGTATTCGGGTAAAATTACTTAAGAGTTCTTCACTCAATACCCGTAGTACTTTGTGGAAGTTGATGATGAAAAACGTGTATTCTTTGCAAGCCTATCAGGTATCTTCGGAAAACTTTCGCCTCAACATACTTTACACGGGAGACGATGAGGGCATTTCCAACGGCTTTTTCAATACCGGGACTAAAAAAGGGGTCGCGCTTATCAAACTATTGGGCATGGACAAACTTAACCAACAACAAGACCCTTACCCTGATGGGGTTTTCGATTTTATTGATAATGCAGCGACAACCGGTGGTACCATCAACGCTACCAACGGGCGGGTCTACATGCCCTTTGTAGAACCTTTTGGGAAAGATTTACGCGCGGTGCTCGACCAAGCCTCTGCCGACCGGTATGCCTACGATTCGCTTTATTCATGTCCCAAAACCGTAGCCCAACAATATACCGCCAAAAACAAATTCTATATCGAGGGTACCTACAAGTCATCTTACGGTTCGGAATACTATCTTAACGCGATGAACGTGACGGAAGGGTCTGTAAAGGTTTCTGCCGGCGGGATACCGCTTACCGAAAACGTAGATTTTACCGTTAATTATAGCATGGGTACGGTTTCTATTGTCAATGAAGGTATCCTTAATTCGGGTACCCCTATTACCATTTCCGTGGAAAACCGGTCTACCTATGGCATTACCAAAAGACGTATGTTTGGTGTAAATTTTGACTATGTTTTTAATCCTAATTTCACGATTGGGGCAACGGTTCTTAACCTGAGCGAGCGTCCCATTACTCCTAAGGTAAACTTTGGCGAAGAACCCATTAACAATACGATATGGGGCATGAACTTTGCCTATAAAACCAAAGTCCCATTTGTTACCAAATTGGTAGACTGGCTTCCTTTTCACAGCACGACCACGGAGTCTAATTTTCAGATAGATGGTGAGTTTGCCCATTTTATACCCGGGCACTCGCGGTCTATTGGAAAAGAAGGAAACAGTTATATCGATGACTTTGAGGCTTCAAAGTCCACGCTCGACCTAACCTCATTTACTTATTGGTCGTTGGCATCTACGCCTCAGGGACAACGAGACCTTTTCCCTGAAGGGGTTTCGGTATTGAAGACCGATCCTGTGCGCAAACAATTGGCTTACGGCTTCAATCGTGCCCTCTTCGCGTGGTATATCATTGACCAGATTTTTTACGATGGGAGTACGGCAACCCCTAACAATATCACCAAAGACGACATGTCGGATCCTTATACCCGTCCCGTCTACGAATCAGAATTATTCCCTTACCGCGAACAAGAACAAGGGCTTTCTATCCCGATGCGCGTACTCAATCTTGCCTTCTATCCCACCGAAAAAGGACCTTTTAATTATGATGTTTCCCCAAGTACCTATTCTTCAGGGATCGATGCTTCGGGCTTACTTAAAAACCCCGTGTCGCGTTGGGGCGGTATCATGCGAAAAATGGAATATACTGACTTTGAATCTGCAAATTACGAGTATATTGAATTTTGGATGATGGATCCTTTTATCAATAATTCTTCCCATCATGGAGGCAAATTGTACTTGAATTTGGGAGACATCTCGGAAGATGTGTTGCGCGATGGGGTAAAATTCTTCGAGAGTGGCTTGCCCGAAGACGGTAGCGACGACCCTGAAAAGGTAGAGTATACCGTGTGGGGACGGGTACCAAAAACACAAATGGTAACCAATGCCTTTTCTTCGCAAAATTATCAATATCAAGACGTTGGATTTGACGGGTTATGGGACGAGAAAGAACGGGAACATTTTGACGATAGTTATCTCAAACTTATTGAAACAGAATTTGGACCTAATTCTCAAGCATACCGTGATGCCTACAACGACCCATCAAATGATAACTATCATTATTTCAGAGGAACAGATTACGATAACGCAGACATTAAAATTAACGACCGTTATAAAAAATATAACAATTCGCAAGGCAATTCTACGCTCAATTACCCCTATAGCGAGAGCTATCCTACTATTGCCAACTCTAATCCTAATGTAGAAGACCTGAACTCGAACAATACCTTGGAAGAGGAAGAGAAATACTATCAATACGAGATAACATTGTCTCCCGACAAGATGGTCGTGGGGCAAAATTATATTGTAGACGAATATGAGGCAGTGTCAGAGCCGTTAGCCAACGGAAGTCGTCCCCGAACAAAATGGTATCAGTTTCGGGTACCCATTAAAAGTCCGGATAAAGTAGTGGGAAATATCTCGGGTTTTAATTCTATTCGGTTCATGCGTCTGTTCATGCGTGATTTTGATGCCCCCATTATTTGCCGGTTGGCGACTTTTGAGTTAGTAAAGAGTGATTGGCGAACCTATTCGCTCAGTTTGCGCGAACATGGGGACTATTTACCCGGACAAGACGACGGCGAATCCTCTTTTACGGTAGCATCGGTAAGTTATGAAGAGAATGGAAATCGTACCCCAATTCCTTACGTGATACCGCCGGGCATAGAACGCGAACAAGGCTACGGTACCACGATATACCAAATCAACGAACAAGCATTGTCGATGAAAGTCAATAACCTTGGTGATGGAGATGCAAAGGCTATTTACAAAAGTACCTCTTTCGATTTCCGACAATACAAAAGAATAAAGATGTTTATTCATGCCGAAGATGTTGAGAAGTCCGGCGATTTGAGACAAGGCGATTTAACCGTCTTTTTACGGTTGGGTAGTGATTTTACCAATAATTATTACGAATACGAGATTCCCGTAGAAATTACCCCGTGGGGCGTGGGAAAAGATTCGGCGATGATATGGCCACAAACCAACCGGATGGAAATAGTGCTCGATTCGCTCGTGAGTGCAAAACAAGAACGAAATCGCGCGGTGCGATCAGGTGATCATCCCGGCAACATGGAACCTTATTATACTTACGACGAAAAAGGAAATCGGGTAACCATCATGGGTATGCCTAACCTTGCCGATGTAACCACGATAATGATAGGGGTACGCAACCCCAAAAAACAACACCTCAACGATGGCGACGACATGCTCCCCAAATCGGCAGAAATATGGGTTAATGAATTGAGACTTACCGGATTTAACGATAAAACAGGGTTCGCGGCATTGGCACGGGCACGACTTAATCTCGCCGACCTCGGCGACCTGACCCTGTCGGGCTCGTACTCCTCGCCCGGCTTCGGTAGCCTCGAACAATCGGTTAATGACAGACAACAAGAAACGCTCTATACCATTGATGTCGCGACCAATATAGACGGGGGTAAAATCCTGTTTCCCGAAAAATGGAACATCAAAATCCCGATACACTACGACTATTCTATTAACATGAGTATGCCCGAATATAACCCGCTCAATCCTGACGTGAAACTTCTCGCCGATTTGCGCGAATATTCGGGACACGAAAGAGATTCTATCAGACACATTACCACGGTCATGACCCAACGGCAAAATATTAACTTGATGAACGTGCGCAAAGAACGCAGTTTCGACGGTCCTATTAAAATTAGACCATGGGACGTGGAAAATCTTGATTTCTCATATTCTTATGCCGAAACCAAAAGTCGAGATATAGAGGTAGAATTTGATAATAAATATCGACACGAAGGACAATTAGGCTATACCTTTAATAATAATCCTAAAAATTACCGACCATTAGGGAGAGTTAAGGGATTGAAATCAAAATGGTTACAATTATTTAGGGACTTTAACTTTTATTTATTACCCAAATCATTAACCATACGCACAGGAGTAATTCGAGAACTCAACGAATTTAAACTGCGTCCAAAAAGTCAGGGAAATATTATTATAGATACCAGTTATGTAAAGAGTTTTGACTGGAGCAGGGACTATACCTTAATGTGGGATCTCACTCAGGCTTTGCGCTTCGAGTATCGCGCACAAGCACAAGCACGCATTGATGAACCACAAGGACTTATAGATACTCGTGCTAAAAAAGATTCAATATGGCGCAGTTTCGGACAAGGAGGACGTACCAACCTCTTTAATCAACAAATTAACGCTTCTTATCAAATCCCTATCAATAAAATACCTATTTTCAATTGGATTACTGCCAACGTGCGCTATACAGGAACTTACACTTATACCGCCTCCCCACTTTCGTTATCCTATCTTGGCAGTACCATACAAAACGGAAATACCATACAAGGAAACGGGAATATTAACCTGCAAACCCTCTATAATAATGTTCCCTATCTGAAAAAAGTTAACAATGGACTAATTGCCAAACAAAAAGCAGAATGGGAAGCCCGTAAAAAGAAAGAAAAAGAAAAGGCAAAAAAAGAAGCCGCCAACAAAAACGCTAATCCCGATAATTTGGATAAGGATAAAGATAAAGATACGGATAAGGATAAAAAGAAGAAAAAAACCGGAAAAGAAAATGTTGATGAAGATGGAAATAAAAAAGAAGAGGAATTTAAAGTCAATATAGGGGAATATATTTTGGATGGGACATTGCGGTTGCTCATGTCCGTGCGCAATGCCTCGATCAATTATAGTGAAAGCAACGGGAATATTTTACCCGGCTACATGAACCCGTCAAATTTGTTAGGGCTTTCGTTCACGCATAAAGGTGCACCGGGGTTTCTGTATGTTTTTGGAGGGCAGCCCTTAGGCAACCCTTCTCGTTTCGTGGATAATTTTATTGCTTTCCGGCAAAATGCCGCCGAGCAAGGCTGGCTTACGGATTCAATGTCCACTTCTTATTCACAAATAGATCATAATCAAAATATTAGTTTTAGAGCCACCGTGGAACCCTTTAAAGATTTCAGGATAGAGGTAACGGCAACGCGTATGAAAAACACGAGATATTCAGATGTGTACCAGATAGCTTTAGATGACGATGGACGCAAAATTGCTTCGGGTTACACGGCAAAAACAGGGGGTACGTTTAGCATGACTTATTTCGCGTTGGGTACATTTTTTGGTAATGCCGACAAACAATTTGCCGAATTTAGAGCCTTGCGCGAACAAATGGCTAAACGGGTTTCTAATGCCAACACGGGAAATGGGCGAGACCCCAACGCCCTTGACCCGGAAACAGGGTACCCCGATGGTTATAGTGCCGTACAACAAGAAGTACTCGTCGCAGCCTTCCTCGCATCATATGGCGGCAAAAACCCGGATAAAGTCAACGTGAAATCACCATTTCCACTCATCCCGTTACCCAATTGGCGACTAAACTATAACGGGTTTACCCGACTGAAAGGAATGAATAAATATTTCCAAAATCTTTCACTCTTGCACGCCTATACCTCTAATTACAACGTGGGTAGTTATACCACCAATATCAATTATAAAACTGACGGGGCGGGAAATTCTATCAATAAAGATGCCTTGGGTAATTTTTTACCTGCACAAGACATCGCACAATTGAGTATTTCTCAACAATTTGCACCTCTTGTCGGTTTCGACCTTACCTTGGCAAACAGCCTGCTATTGAAAGTGGAATATAAAAAACGACGAGACGTATCACTCAGTTTTGCCAATACTCAAATCACGGAAACAGGATCAGACGAATTGGTACTCACGGCAGGGTATCGTTTTAAAGACCTTAAAATAGGCTTTATCTTTTCAGGCATGAAACGGGAAGTTGTAAGCGATCTTAACCTCACGGCAGGTTTCGGATTGAAAGATAATATCACTACATTAAGAAAAGTAGTTGAAAATCAAAAAGATATATCTGCAGGAACGCGTTCATACACGATCAATGTCTCTGCCGACTACCAAATAAGCAGTACGGTAGGTTTGCGTTTTTATTACGACCAAATTATCAATCAACCCCATCTCAAAAGCGCGAACCAATACAACAACACCAATCTTGAATGTGGTTTTAGTGTAAGATTGATGTTGGCACAATAATCTGTCTTATATCTATAATCTGGGGGGGGAAAAAAAGCATCACATCCCGCTTGGACGCTGGCATGTAAGCGCGAAGGCACCGAACTTCACCTGATAGAAGCTCCTCACAAAAAAAAAATTATCAACCGTAATTGAAAATTTTATGTTACCTTTGCAACCGTAAATATGAATGTAAAAATCGTGAAAAAGAGATACTTTTTTTTAGTGGTATTTTGGGCAATTTTTGTCTCATGGGTACACGGGTTAGGGGTTCCTAAATTCTATTGCGTGAGCGTAGAGACCAACGTGGAAAACAATGGTAACGTGAAATTGCGATGGGATGTTCCTCGAAACGCGAGTAATCTCATTGACACGGTTGGCTTTAAAGAGTATGCTTGCTATTATTCCACGGATGGAGTTTTGTTTAATGAATTTCAATCAGGAATCGTGTGGGATGTTGGCAATTGTTATTTCAATCTTCTTGATTCACATACGGTTTCCAAAATATGGTTTTACGTAGAAGCACGTTCACGGGGGGGGCAAGTGTATCGTTCCGACACCTTGGCAACCATAGAGTTCACGCTTTCTATCACGAATACCGCCGTCGCGGGGTTGCAGTGGAACCCACCCGTGATTCCCCCATTGCCTTCTTATAGCAGTCGTTACGATGTTTACGTGAAATACCCTTGGAGTAGCGACTTTACCCCATTGGTAGGTGCAATTTCTTATTATGCCGATACGGTTTCGGTATGCAATAACCTGATACAATATCAAATACGATTAAGCAACGTGTCAGGGGTGAGTTGCCAGAATGTTTCAAGAGTTCAATCCGGGGTTTTTTCGGATAAAACGCCCCCAAAACAGCCGGTATTAGATAGCGTGTCCGTGAACCCGGTTCTCCAACCTCAAAAGAGATACACGATGCTGGGGTGGGAAGCCTCATCTTCCCCCGATGTCTATGCTTACATTATTCATGTAGAAGATCCCGTGCAATTGGGGGGGGCTATTCCCTTAGATACTATTTACGGGCGGTTCAATACCTCGTGGGTAGATAGTAGCACGACAGCAAGCGGAGCCCTCTTACGCGACCCTTCTATTGAAGTGTATAATTATACCATCGCGGCTCTTGATTCGTGTATGAATGCCAGCACCCGTACCGAATATCAAGCCACCATGATGCCGGAATATACTTTAGATTTCTGTGCTCGCCAATGTGCACTTTCGTGGAACCCCTACAAACGCATGAAAAACGGGTTAGAACGCTACGACATTTGGTACTCCACGGACGGGGGAATGTCGTGGATGCTTGCCGGCTCTACTCCAAGTACGTACACTGCTTTTACTATCACGAATTTGCAATACAATCAGCAATACCTTGTCGTGGTGCGAGCAGTAAACAGCAACGGCAATATCACGGCAGCGGCAGCCCCGGTATGGTTTGACTTTAATGTATCTGATTCTGAAAATTTTGTATATATTAATAGTGTTTCTGTAAACGACCTCTCGCGAATAGATATTAACATAACTACCAGCGGCGACACTTTGCCTTTCAGTTATCTTTTGTTATACCGTAGCGAAGATACACTGTCGGAGCATTTTTATCTCCTGAATACCTTCTCTCATGTTGCAGGACAACAAAAATACAGTTATACCGACCCTGATGTGTCGGTGCAGGAAAAATTATATTATTACAAGGCGTTTTTAAAAAACACGTGCGATATGCTTGTTGCCGAATCGAATATCGCGCATAACATCATATTGCGAGGCATAGGGCAAGGCGACCACAAAGACGAACTGCAATGGAATGCTTCGGGCGCGTGGGAAAATGGAACCGACCAATATTTCGTGTTTAGAAAAATGCAAAGTAACATAGATTTCGAGGCTCTCGATCAGGTAAACCCCGAACCCCTGATTTTATATTACGAAGATGATGTTTCAGATTTGTCGATGCATGGTTCTGAATTTTCGTATCGCGTGGTGGCAAAAACTGCCCCCGGACGATTCTCTGACGGGGAGGAATCCCGCTCTAACGACATCCTAATCAAACAATCCCCGTCCTCGTATATCCCCACGGCATTTAGCCCCGAAAACGAATACAATCCCGTTTTCTTGCCCGTAAGTTCTTTCGTTGACTTAAATCATTATACCCTACATATTTATGCACGTACCGGAGAATTGGTATTTTATACTACAGACCCAAATAAAGGGTGGAACGGGACTTTTCGCGAACAAAAAGCACCTATGGGGGTATATGTATATCATCTCCAATACCAACAACCTGACGGTACCGTATACGAACGTTCCGGCACGGTTACATTGGTAAGGTAATAAAAGTCCTATTGATTTATGCTTGGTCTATAACCCTTTCTACTTTTTTTATCAGTCGTTGTTCCCATTGCATGGCTTTACGCGTGAGGCTTTGGGCTTCGGCAACTATTTGTTCCGCGAAGTCTTTATCTTTCAAAGAAGATGCGTTGATTTTCACGTTAAGAAAAGCACCGGTCGCCGCGGCACGGGCACAAGCCGCCCCGGTTCCGGCATCGGTAACCGAATTTGGATTCCCTTTCTTAATCATGGCTTCGCAAATTTCAAAAACTTCAAAAACCCGTTGTAATGTTCTAAAAGGAACTTCGGTAGCATATCGGGTTGCTTCTTGAATGGCTCGCGAACGCTCCATTTTTTCATTCTCATTGCCCTTGGGTAAGCCAAATGCATCCATAATTTTATTAAATGCTTTCGTATCTTCATCCACGAGTTGCAATAACTCATCTTTTAGTTTTTGACCTTTTTCTGCCCAGCGGGAAAAAAACTCCCATTGATTGTCCCAACCGGGTTTGTGCGCGGAGAGGTTGGCAACCATAGTACCTAAAGCGGCGGCAAGTGCCCCCGTGTATGCCGCGATAGAGCCGCCCCCCGGGGCAGGACTCTCCGAAGCCGTCTCGTGCGCGAATGCCGCACAACTCATATCCACCAACTTGCGTGATGCCGCAGATTTTTCTATCATGTACTCTATCACTTTCTCTTCCGGCACGAAAGGTTTGAGATCATCTAACCCCATCGACTTCACGGCTATCTTAATTTTTTCTGCTTCACAAACCCCTCGCGACCGCTTCTGCTTGGACAAATAATAGTCGGCAGCAGCAATCAACGTGTTTTTAGGAATAAGTCCCACGATTTCGGTACCGGTAACCCTAATCCCGCGGGCGGCAGCCTTCGCCGTTACCTCTTCAAAAGCAACGTGCAAAGGGGTTTCCCGCGTATTGGTAATGTTCATGGATACTTGTGCTATGCCATATTCTTCTATATACCATCCAATGGCTTTCGTACATTTGAGTGTTCCCGGAATATAGATGGTTTCCCCGCGTTCGTCTTTTACTATTTTTCCCACGACAGAATTACCTTCTCGTTTAGGTCTTCCTTTTTCGCGTACATCGAAAGCAATGGCATTGGCGCGACGTACCGAAGTCGTGTTAAGATTATAGTTTACGGCTATTAAGAAGTCGCGTGCCCCTATTGCCGATGCCCCACTCCTTGATACATGTTCGTCAAAGACTGCCGGACCAAAATCGGGAGCCCAATCGGCATGGCTCATCTTTTCTTTTAAGCCTTCATACTCACCTGCCCTGCAATTCGCGAGATTGCGACGTTTGTCTTCAAAAGCAGCGTTCTCGTAGCAATATACCGGTATTCCCAACTCCGCACCTACCCGCTCTGCCAATTTTCGAGCGTATTGAGCCGTCTCCTCCATGCTAATGTTAGATACCGGAATTAGCGGGCATACATCGGTAGCCCCAAAGCGCGGGTGCTCGCCATGATGCAGACGCATATCTATCAACTCCTTCGCCTTTTGTATGCCCCGGAAAGCCGCTTCTATCACGGCTTCAGGTGTGCCCACGAAAGTAACTACCGTGCGATGAGTGGTATAACCCATATCTACATCTAACAATTGCACCCCACCCGATTGCTCTATCGTCTGGGTAATCTGCTTTATGATTTCACTATTTTTTCCCTCACTAAAATTGGGAACACATTCTATTATCTGTTGCATTATTTGTTAAATTAACATGATTTCTAAAGTATCTTCGCCCACGTGCAAATCTGCTAATGTCGCGATTGGACTTTCATTGAAGGCGATTTCCAAATACCCTAACGGGTTCCCGCGCAAATATATTTCATCCGTTTCATGATAAGTGGGATAGTACAAAGTTGTTTTCAAATTTTTATTCCTTACGCGGGCTTCAAAAGGGCGATTTTCCATTTTTTCTATAAATAAAGAAACGGGAATATTCGTGACGGCGTTGAAGGCAGAATCAATATAGATGATGCTACCTGTTAGTGTATTGCCTGACATGGATGCAAGCGGATGGCAAGGAAAGGCAATTTTAAATGAAGAATATGCAGGACAAAGGGTGTTCATTTTCCCGGAAAAAAATAATTCTATCATCTCTATCAATTCGCGTATCTTTTGATCAAAAAGTGCCGGTTCTCGTGTTTGTAGTGTCTCTTTGTCTACATGAACAGGGCGCGACCATGCCAACGGCATTTCATCCCGATTAAACATAAGCGAAAAGATGCCGTTATCTTTGGCAAGAAAATAGTGCGTGTCGTGTTCGGCACACACTATGGGATACGTAGATGACCGTAGCCAATCAGAAAGTGAAACATGCAACGTGTTTTTTGGAAAAGCATGATAACTGTAACGCATAATGAAGGCGGCTTGTGTGATGTCGGACGCTTTTAGCGTATGAGTAATGTCAATAATTTGTATATCAGGAATATATGATAATAAATGACCTTTAAACATGGCTATATAAGGGTCTTGTAATGTCCAGTCGCTAATCAGGGTTACGGTTTTCATCAATGCACTAATTTCCAACGTCAGACAGATACTTAATTCGCATCAACCGGACTTCTTCGTAGGAATACTCGTCTTCGCCCAACTCTTCCAATGCCTTTTCCACGGAATCGCTGTCTGCTTCGGCAAAATAGTTAAGAATATCTTCCTGATGACCGGCATCAATATAATCTTCAATGTAATAGTCTAAATTGATTTTCGTGCCGGAAATGACAATATTTTCTATTTCGGTTAGGAGTTCGTCAATGTCTAATCCTTTGGCAATAGCAATATCTTCGAGGCTCACTTTCCGGTCAATGCTTTGGATAATGTATACCTTAATTGCCGATTTTTTGACTACGGACTTTACAACGATGTCTTGCGGACGTTCTATTTCATTATCTTTCACGTATTTTTTGATTAAATCGGCGAAAGGCTGTCCGTATTTTTGTGCTTTTCCCGTACCTACCCCTGATATGTGTGTCATTTCATCAATCGTGGTAGGATACTGAATACACATATCCTCTAATGAAGGGTCTTGGAAAATGATATAGGGCGGCAAATTTTCATTTTGCGATATTTTGCGCCGTAAGTCGGTAAGCAATTTCAAGAGGTTTTTATCGAACCCGTCGCCACCCTGAGCAGGAGCCTGTGCTTCTGCCTCCTCATCTTCTTCCCCATCTTTGGACACCGGACGTGTCATCGTGATAGCATAAGGATTAAGCAGATATCTCTCGCCTTTCTCTGTAATGGTAAGCAGAGAATGATTCTCGACATTTTTCATGAGCAATTGCTCGAACAGGGCAGCCCGTATGACAGAAGACCAAAAGTGCTCATCATACTCTTGTCCCTCCCCAAACTGCTTCATTTTATTATGTTTAAACTTCACCACAGAGGTAGTCTTTTCTCCGCGGATAATGTTAACAATGTGGCCTTCATCAAACTGCTGTTTTAACAGTTGGATAACTTCCATGGCTAATTGAATATGTTCTGTAACGTTCATTTTTGGTTTAGGATGTAAACAATTATCACAATTTTCACAATTTTCGGCTTCGTAGGTTTCTCCAAAATAATGGAGCAAGTGTTTTCTCCTACAACCGGTAGATTCCGCGTATGATGCGGTCTCGTCTAACAGTTGTTTCACTATTTCCTGCTCTGCCACGGTTTTTTTATTTGAGAATTTCTCTAATTTCAATAAATCTTTATAATCATAAAAGGCGATACAAAGTCCCTCCCCGTTGTCTCGCCCCGAACGTCCGGTTTCTTGGTAATAGCCTTCCAAACTTTTGGGCATGTCGTAATGCATCACGAAACGCACGTCCGGCTTATCTATGCCCATCCCAAAGGCAATCGTTGCCACGATAATATCGACCTTTTCCATCAAAAAAGCATCTTGATTTTCCATGCGGGTTTGTGCATCTAAACCGGCATGATAAGGCAACGCCCGTATCTTGTTTACCTGCAAAAATGCCGACAAATCTTCGACTTTTTTCCGGCTCAGGCAATAAACAATGCCCGATTTCCCGGGGTGCTGTCGAATAAATTTCACGACATCCTTATCTACATCTGTGGTTTTTATCCTGACTTCATAATACAGGTTCGGGCGATTGAAAGAGGATATGAAAACCTCTGCTTTATCCATCAACAGATTTTTCATGATGTCGCTTTGTACTTTTGGAGTAGCCGTTGCCGTGAGTGCCATCACGGGCACATTTTTCCCTATCGCCTGAACAATAGCACGTATCCGCCGGTATTCCGGACGAAAATCATGACCCCATTCCGAAATACAATGGGCTTCATCAATAGCATAAAACGAAATATTCACATCTTGAAAAAAATCCACGTTCTCGGCTTTAGTTAAAGATTCGGGGGCTACATACAATAATTTTGTCCTGCCCGACATAAGGTCATCCCGTACTTGTTGTACTTCTATTTTGCTTAGCGAAGAATTTAAAAAATGAGCAATGCCACTATCTGTACCAAAATTCCGTATCGCATCTACCTGATTTTTCATCAATGCAATTAAGGGAGAAATGATAATCGCACACCCGTCTAACAATAGCGCGGGCAATTGATAACACATGGATTTCCCCCCTCCCGTAGGCATAATCACGAAACAATCTTTCCCCTTTAACAAAGTCTTTATTATTCGCAACTGATCGCCCTTAAAGGAAGAGAACCCAAAAAACTGTTTCAACTTATCATGAAGATCTTTGGTTGTATAGTTTTTCATCCCTATCATAAACTTGCAATAATGATAAGACAAAAGTATAAAAATATTTTCATATAAGACACGCTTTCTCTCATTTTTTTTTATTTACACCATTTTTTTTTATTTTTTTCTTGAAACAATAATTTTAAAAAGAATATTCATAAAAGATTATGAATAAAAGACAATGCAAATATACGGATTTTTTAAGTATGTAGTAGTAGGGGGGTGAAAAAAAAACTATCTTCCCCAATTATCTCTGTCGAGGCTTCTAAAATGAATGGCTTCCGAGAGGTGCTCTATTTCTATGTTTTGACTTTGTTCGAAGTCGGCAATGGTTCGTGCTACTTTTAAGATACGGTCGTAAGCCCGTGCCGACAATCCCAATTTTTCCATTGCCTGTTTGAGAAGGTCTTGTCCTTCGGGTGAGATCTGACAATATTGTCGTACCATTTTACTGCTCATTTGGGCGTTACAAAAGACATTAGGGGTTTGGGCGAAACGTTCTTTTTGTTGTTCGCGGGCAATCAGTACCCTTTTCCTGATATTCGCGCTGTGTTCGCCCTCTACGGGGGTATTAAGTTCCGCGTGATTTACAGGAACTACTTCTACATGAATATCTATCCTGTCCATGAGTGGTCCCGACACTTTGTTCAGGTAGCGTTGCACTTCTCCTTCCCCACAAGTGCAGGCTTTGGTAGGGTGATTGTAATTACCGCAGGGACAAGGGTTCATGGCTGCCACGAACATGAACGAAGCCGGAAATTCTACCGTGTATTTGGAACGAGAAATAGTAACGAAGCGGTCTTCGAGCGGCTGTCGCATGACTTCGAGTACCGAACGTTTAAATTCGGGCAACTCGTCAAGAAACAATACCCCGTTATGTGCCAAAGAAATTTCCCCGGGTTGCGGGTTACTACCGCCGCCCACCAAAGCCACATCGCTAATCGTATGATGTGGTGCACGAAAAGGTCTCACGGAAATAAGAGAAGCGTAGCGACTCATCTTACCCGCCACCGAATGTATTTTGGTGGTTTCCAATGCTTCGTTGAGCGTAAGCGGCGGCAATATTGACGGTAGTCGTTTGGCAAGCATGGTCTTTCCCGAACCGGGGGCTCCGATAAGGATAACATTATGACCCCCTCCCGCCGCGATTTCTAAAGCCCGCTTAATATTTTCCTGACCTTTTACTTCTGCAAAATCAAATTCATATTCGTTAAGAGAACGTTGAAATTCCACGCGGGTATTGACTACGGTTTTGGGGATGTCGATGCCTTCGTTAAAGAAACGGATTACTTCGCTTATATTTTCCACGCCCAAGACATCAATGTCGCTCACGATAGCGGCTTCACGGGCATTTTGGGCAGGCAAAATAATGCCTTTCAGTCCCCTTTTGCGGGCATCGATAGCCACGGGCAAAGCCCCGCGCACAGGCTGTAGAGAACCATCAAGAGACAACTCTCCCATGAGATAGTAATTTCCTACCCCACGGGTATCTTTAATCTGTTCAGAGGCTATCATGATTCCTATTGCTAACGTGAGATCAAAGGCTGAACCTTCTTTACGAATGTCGGCTGGTGCCATGTTTATCACGATTTTTTTCCCAGGCATGTGATAGCCACAACTCTTTAACGCTAACTCTATTCGTTGCTGACTCTCTTTTACGGCACTATCAGGTAATCCTACTAAAAAAAATTTGATACCGGTTTCCACGCTCACTTCAATCGTGATAGGAATGGCTGCTACTCCCATTAACGTGCAACTATAAGTTCTTACAAGCATCTTAATTAGTTTTTAATGAATAATTAAATAAACGGTCTAACTTCAATGACCTCGCGAAAGTACAAAAAAAAATTATATCTTTGCCGAAAATTTTTATTATCTATGTCAAAATATTTTTATTACGCGATTATTTTTATTCTGTCAATCGCGACTGTTAGTGCCCGCGAATATCACGTTTCGATCGAAGGCAGCGATGCCGCTTCGGGTTCCGAATCCGCACCTTTTCGCACGATCCAGAGGGCGTCCGATGTCGCGTTCCCCGGAGACGTGATTACCGTCCATCAGGGAACTTATCGCGAATGGGTCAATCCTCGTCGAGGCGGCGAAAGCGATGAACGCCGAATCGTTTATCGCGCAGCAGCAGGCGAAAAAGTAGAAATAAAAGGCTCTGAAAGAATTACAGGATGGGAGAAAACGAAAGGAACGGTCTGGAAAATCACTCTACCCAATTCATTCTTCGGCGATTACAATCCTTATAAAGATTTGCTGTATGGCGACTGGTTTTGGAATTTTGGCTGGGAGCAGCACACCGGCGAAGTTTTTTTAAACGGCAAATCGCTATGGGAAACCGATTCATCGCGAAAATTAACAACCGATAGTAACCCTGAAAGTAATGCCATCAGTAAAACTTGTAGTAAGGATTATAAATGGTACTGCGAATCGACCGCTGACAGCACGACAATTTACGCTAATTTTCACAAATATAATCCAAACAAGGAACTTGTAGAAATCAGTGTTCGGCGCACCTGTTTTTATCCCGAAAAACCCGGTATCAACTATTTGACAATTAGCGGTTTTCATATCAGTCAGGCAGCAACACAATGGGCGGCACCAACCGCCGAACAAATTGGAATGATTGCAACTCATTGGAACAAAGGCTGGATTATCGAACATAATGTCATCAGCAACTCAAAATGTTCGGGCATCACGCTCGGCAAAGAGCGCGGCACCGGGCATAATGTCTGGCTCGACGACCAGTCGATTGACGGCTCGCTGCATTACATTGAGGTAACTTTCCGTACTTTGCGCAACGGATGGACACGAGAAAATATCGGACATCATATCGTGCGCGACAACGAGATTTTCGCCTGCGAACAGACTGGTATCTGCGGCTCTATGGGCGCGGCTTTCAGCATTATAGAAAACAATTATATTCACGACATTTGGGCGAAACGGCAGTTCTCGGGCGCGGAAATGGCAGGCATAAAATTTCACGCCGCTATCGACACGCGAATTAGCGGCAATCGCGTAGCGCGCTGCGGACGCGGGATATGGCTCGACTGGATGGCGCAAGGCACACGCGTATCGCGTAATATTATGTATGAAAACGATTCGGAAGATATTTTCTTTGAAGTTGACCACGGTCCATATCTTATTGACAACAACATTCTTGCTTCACCAATCAGTTTCACCGCGATGTCGCAAGGCGGGGCATACGTTCACAATCTGTTCGCGGGACATTTTCGCGTCTGGCAGGAAAAAACACGATACACACCCTATCATCTGCCTCACAGCACGGATGTTGCAGGGTTTTCCATTATTCTCAACGGCGACGACAAGTATTACAACAACCTGTTTTTACCCGCGAATCCGCGGTCAGATGTGCGTTACGGTATTCCCGAATATAAAAATGATGCCTATCCTTCGTTTGCAGAAGGAAATGCTTATTACGATGCAGCGTTGCCAATGGAAAACGAACAAAATACGATAGTTCAACCTGATTTCAAGCCTTCATTCGCGATAGAAGACAACGGTAACGAGGTGTTTATCTCTTTTAATTTGCAGGGATTTGAAAATTTCAAAACAAAAATAATCGACACTCAAACGCTTGGTGTCGCGAAAATGCCGAAAACAAAATATGAACAGCCAACCGGCGAGACGCTCATATTAGACACTGATTATCAAGGAAATAAACGCGATACAAACCCGGTACCCGGACCGTTTGAAAAAGCCAAAAACGGTGCCAATAGATTTAGGGTTTGGTGAAAGGTGTGATATTTCTATTTTTATGCTATCTTTGCATTCATGAAAACATTTGCCATACACACGTTAGGGTGCAAACTCAATTTTAGCGAATCGTCAAACATGGCTCGACTTTTGTCAGACGCGGGTTTTGTTCGATCGAGCAACGAAACCCCTGATATTCTCATTGTCAATAGTTGTGCGGTTACGGCTACTGCCGTGAAAAAAAGTCGTGCGCTCGTTACACGTTTGCACCGGCAATTTCCCGATGCCGAAATCATCGTGATAGGTTGCTTGCCTGCCCTGCATCCCGAAATTTTGCAGCAATGGGAAGGGGTATCTGCCGTATTTGATTCTGCCAATAAGACACAGGCTGTTGATTATATTACAGGAAAAACGCCCGTGAAGGGTGCCCGTTTCGTGTCCGCGTATTCTTCGGGAGACCGTACCCGCTCTTTTCTTAAAATACAAGACGGGTGCGACTATCATTGCAGTTATTGTACGGTGGCGAAAGCCCGCGGCGAAAGCCGAAGCGACACCATCGCACACGTGCTCACACAAATAGAAAATATCGCCCGTTTGGATATGAAAGAGGTCATCCTCACCGGTGTCAACGTGGGCGACTTCGGAAAAGAGCATGGAGAAACCTTATTTATGCTACTACAATCTATTGAAAAACAAAATATTATACCACGCATACGCTTATCTTCTATCGAACCAAACCTACTCACGAACCCTATTATTGACCTTTTTGCAGAGTCTTCAATACTCATGCCTCATTTTCATATCCCTTTACAGTCGGGCTGCAATCGGGTACTCTCCTTGATGCGAAGACGTTATTCTCGCGAACTTTTTAAAGAAAAAGTCTTGAAAATAAAATCACTCATGCCCCATGCCTGCGTGGCTGCCGATGTTATCGCCGGTTTTCCTCAAGAGAGTAACGAGGATTTTAATGAGACTTTTCTATTTATTAAATCACTACCTATTAGTTATTTACATGTATTTTCGTATTCACGGCGGGAGAACACGCCTGCCGCCGACATGCCCCCTGTTCCATATCCCGTGAAATATGACCGAACGCAACTTTTGCTTCAATACTCTAAAATGCTACACGCGACATTCTACCGCGAACACATAGATGAAACTCGTCCCGTGCTATTCGAGTCTGAGAATACACGCGGACTATTGCAAGGATTTACAGATAACTATCTGAGAGTGAATATCCCTTATGATGAGAAAAGGGTAAATTGTATCTCGAACATGAAGTTGTCGCGAGAAATTTTAGTTTTTCCTGAAGAAGATGGTCAGTTTCCGGGGCTATAATTAGGAGCCTCGCTGATGATGGTAACATCGTGCGGGTGATTCTCGATAATTCCCGCGTTAGTAATTCTGCAAAAAGAGGCTTCGTGCAATGTTTCAATATTCGGGGCACCGCAATATCCCATGCCTGAGCGCAAGCCGCCTGCCATTTGGAATATCACCTCATCAAGGTCTCCCTTAAAGGGTACCCGCGCGGCAATGCCTTCGGGCACTAATTTTTTCACATCGTTCACGTCGCCTTGCATATAGCGGTCTTTCGATCCTTTTTGCATGGCTTCGAGCGATCCCATGCCTCTATATGCCTTAAATTTACGACCATTAAAGAGAATGGTTTCTCCCGGGGACTCTTCCACTCCGGCGAGTACGCCTCCGAGCATAACCGAATTTGCACCGGCAGCCAAGGCTTTAACAATGTCTCCCGAATACCGGATACCCCCGTCCCCGATAATGGGCATGTCGTATTTTCTAACTGCTTGATACACGCCATATATTGCACTTAATTGGGGTACTCCCACGCCGGCAACTACACGTGTAGTGCATATCGAGCCGGGACCTATTCCTACCTTCACCGCATCGGCACCTGCCTCCGCGAGGGCAAGAGCAGCCTCTGCTGTAGCAATATTGCCAACCACTACGTCCAAAGACGGAAATGCCGCCTTCACCGCTTTTAGCGTGTTGATCACCGAGAGAGAATGCCCGTGTGCCGAATCGAGCACGATGGCATCTACCCCCGCGTTTACTAATGCTTCTACCCGCTGCATCGTATCGCTCGTGATACCAACGCCGGCAGCAACCCGCAACCGTCCCATGTCGTCTTTACACGCATCCGGGTTGTCTTTTACTTTCGTGATATCCTTATACGTGATAAGTCCCAACAACTTCCCCTGCTCGTCTACCACAGGCAATTTTTCTATTTTATGTTTTTGCAAAATCTCCGATGCTTCTTCTAAGTTGGTGTCGCGAGGGGTAGTAATCAGTTTCGAGGTTTGCGTCATGACCTCTCTCACTGGACGGGTTAGATCTTTTTCAAAACGCAGATCACGGTTTGTAACAATTCCTGTAAGCAAATTGTTGTTTTCCACGACAGGGATACCACCAATTTTGTATTCAGCCATCAATTGCAGGGCTTCGTTCACCGTTTGCTGTGGAGAAATGGTAACCGGAGCGGTAATCATTCCATTTTCAGCACGTTTTACTAAGGCAACTTGTTTTGCTTGTGCCTCTATGGACATATTTTTATGAATAACCCCGATTCCTCCTTCACGGGCAATGGCTATCGCCATCTCGTATTCGGTTACCGTATCCATCGCCGCCGACACGAAAGGAACATTGAGTGTAATGTTTCTCGAAAAACGACTTTTTAAAGAAACTTCCCTCGGCAATATATCTGAATACGAGGGAATTAACAATACATCATCAAAGGTTAGTCCTTCTAATTTTATCCTGTCTTTAATAAATGACATCATGACCGTTATTTTTCGTGCAAAGGTACATATAAATTTTGAATTTAAGCGCGATATTTTACACGGGGATCTAACCACGCGTAGAGAATATCGTTTAATATATTGATAATAACTAATATAATAGAAACATACAGCAACGCGCCCATCAGTACGGGGAAGTCGTAGCAATTCAAGGCTTCCACGATAACTACCCCCATGCCTTTCCAATCGAAAATATATTCCACGAAAACTGCCCCCGCGAGCAAAGAGGCTAACCACCCCGATATGGCGGTAAACACGGGATTGAGCGCGTTTTTGAGCGTGTGCCGAATAAGAATAAGACGAGGGGGTAATCCTTTCGCGCGGGCAGTGCGAGTATAGTCGCACGCGAGCGATTCTAATACCGAATTTTTAGTTAGTTCCACCACTAACGCGAGGGGACGAATCCCTAAGGTAACAGCCGGTAAAATAAGATTTTTCAAGTCCAAAAAACGCTCTCCGCTATAATTATCCACGCTGTAAAGCGATCCGAACATGCTCAAGCCTGTATAGTCGGACAACAGAAAGGCGAATACCCACGAAAAGAGAATTGCCGCGAAAAACGAAGGTGCCGACATTCCCAAAACCGAAAAAAAAAGAGCGACCTTGTCGAACCACGTATTTTTGTACACGGCACAGCACACACCTATTGCAATGCCCACAGTCATGGCAAAGAAAATGGCGACAATAGCAAGTAATGCCGTTTGAGGAAATGCCTCGGTTAAGATTTCCGAAACTTGCCGTTTGCTCTGATACGACCGCCGTAAAAACGGTTTTTTGAGTACCAACGAAGATGTTTGCCCTTCTATAATCGTGAAATATTGATAATCGCGAGAATTAAGATACCAAAAAGAAGACGGATTGTCGGTACGGTACCACGACAGAGGAGAAAGGTCGTTAAGATAAGCCAAATACTGCTCTATCCAAGGACGGTCTAACCCCAATTCTTGTCGTATTGCTTGTTCGGTTTGCAAATCCCCGCGCTGCCCCATGATCAAACGGGCAGGATCGGACGGTAACACGGAAAATAACACGAAAACCAACGTGATTACCCCAAACATGACCAACAAGCCATACAAAAAACGTTTGACAATATACCTGAACATAAATTATTTTGCAAAGATACGTTTTTTTTTATCACTTACTCGTGCTTACTACCAAAAAAAGTGTACATTTGCAAAAATGATTTTCAATGAAACATTCTTTATTTCCAACATGTCTTGGGATATTTTTGTTTTTCATGTCCGGGATGCTTTGCCGCGGGCAAATCGTGTCGCCTCTCGATTCGATGCAAAGGGCAACCGCATCCATGCAGATGCTACGCGACAGTGGTACGACAACCCTTACCGGACATGGCTTCTCCGCGAATATTCCTTATTCGTGGGTTACTTACAGGGGAAAAATGAAGGTAGAGATGAAGGATAATTCCTACGATTTGCAATTCTATTATGTCAATCGTATCGATAGTATAATCTATCTCAATATTCACTTGTCGGGGATTGAACTCGTGCGCGTGGTACTTTGTCCCGACAAGATTACTTTCGTGAACAAACTGTCGCGAGAATACTACGAAGGAGATTTTCGAATTTTGGAGCATTACGTTGGAATCCCTTTGAATTTCTTTTTATTTCAGTCCATATTTAACGGGGTAGATTTTCCCTATTTCGAGGCGAATTTAGACACGTTGTTTGCTGATAGTGGGCAACAACAATTTGTCTCGTCGCATCGCTGCGACACGACCATGAACTCGCGTAAATTTTGCATCGCGCAAGCGGTTCTACTTACTCCACAAGGATTTCTTGGAGAAAACCATATCAACACCGGTAGCGAAAATTTAGACTTACAATACGCTAAATACACGACCTACGGTGATTTTCCCTTTTTCCAAGAGATGAATATTAGCGTACCCTCGCGACAGATTAATCTCAAAGCCATGCTCAAAGTTACTAAATTCAATCAACCCGGACCCACGAATATTCACATCCCCGATTCTTTTAGCCCGGTCGTCCCCAAATGATCGTGAAACGCATCATTGGGAGGTAACGGCGTTTTCTTGTATCAACTGTTGATACAATTGTAAGAACTTTTCCCTATTCAGTTCTTTGGATGCTTCGGTCATTACCTTTTCTCTATTGATTGTCGCGCAGCGGGCGGCATCCACGCGAAGAGCCCGTTCCAAGAAATCTTCTTCTAAATTACTTACAACAATACCATTCACACCGTCAGTAATCCATTCTTGGCTTGCAGGAAGATCATATACTACAGGAATTGCCCCGTAGTACATTGCCTCTAAAAGACTTACTGCCGTAGAATCGCTTTTCGGAACAGAAACCCATATTTTAGATTTACAATAATAACGTATGTTTTCCTCATTACTGAGCCACCCGACAAATTTTACATTTAATTGTAAATTTAAGTGATGTACAAGAATTTGTAAATTTTGTTTTTCACTACCTTCCGCGGCAATTACTAATGTCCATTCGGGATGCTTTTGATGGAATTGATAAAAATTTCTAATAATGGAATCAATACGATACAGTGGGTATAATTGTCGATTTGAAAATATCATATTTTCTTTTTCAGTTTTATCATCTTTCATATCAATACCATAATGGCAACGTTCTATTGTAATTTCTTTTTTAGCATAAAATCGCATATTTTTTTCTAAAAAAGCAGAATTAGCAGTAAAGATATTGGCACGATGTAATACATATTGTACTACTTTTTTTAATATCCAACTTCTTCGCGGGTTAATAAGCATATCGCTACCCCACGCGGTAACAATCACCGGAATTTTGGTTTCCCGGTTAGCAAATATCATCAATGCTGCCAATAATACTATTTGATGGATGTGGATAACATCAGGCTTTGTCTCCTGAATAACTTGTTTTAATATTTTTATATCTTTAAAGAGTAGCCATGCTTTCCGATAAGAAGCATTGACATACTTTACCCCATCTATTTGAGTACAATAACCTGTTTTTCTTGCACATACAACTTGAATATGGGAAACTTTTCCTTGAATTAACTGATAATAGTTAAAAAGATTAAAACTATTCGAGCCGACTAATAATACACGTGTATTTTCAGGTGATTTATTCATCATTTATTTTCTTGTTTGCAAAGATACATGATATTTTAAACTTATTTTTGAATATCTTCGGGAAAACCAATTGCAACATCTCGTGCATATATTTTTTGTCCATGATAAAAAGAACAAGTATATAACAAATGAAATAGAGAGTCATAAATAAGAGAGACAACGGTTTGGAAAGCGGGATAAATGCAAAATACAAGCAAGGAATTGCCGATAAAACCACGTATAACAACTGTCGCGCGATGATTTGCATATAGTCTTTAAAACGAATACGCGACATGGGGAAAATCATGACTTTCCAGTAAAGAAATACTGTAACAAGAGCGATGATTACTTGTGCCCAAGCGATAGCAAAGGTTGAAATTTGAGATGCAATAGAAAGGGCAATCGTGGTCATGCCTAAACGGATAATGGTCCATATAAAACTTAAATCCGTGCGTCCCAATGAAACAAACAGTACTCCTGCCGGACTACTGACAGAAATACACAAACCCATAAGCGCGAATAGTCGCGTGAAGGGAGCTGCATCTGACATATTTTGCCCAAATAGTATCTCGCTAATGGGTAGAGGAAAAAGCAGCAACAGCATGAAAATAGGAAAATCAATGCAGAGAATGGTCTTGAGTAGCAGCAGGTAACGTTTTTGTATGAGGTCTAAATGCTTTTGAAAAGTAGCAAAAACAGGCGTCGCGACATTCACGATAATCGGGTTTATCGTGTTTAAAATCCTGTGAATCAAATCTTTTACAAGACCATACACTCCCAATATTTCCATGCCGAAGAACCCAATAACCAGTTGGTCTATTTTAGAAGATATAAAATCCATCACTTGTGTCCCGACTTGAAATCCACCTATTTTGAGCATATCTTTTATTTCTTTTAATTTGCAGTAAAATAGTATTTTATATTTTTTCATGCCGGCAATGGCATAAATAGATTGCATGATAAAGTATTGCAACAGAAAACCTATAACCAAACTGTAAGCCCCCCAACCCCACCATGCCAATACAATCGTAACTACGGCACCTGCCTCCACGCTAATCAACGAAACAATAGATATAAATTTGAATTGTAATTCTTTGGTTTTGAATGTGTAAAACATTTTGCCGAAAGCCGAGATCGGCAATAGCAGTCCCAAAACGGGAATAATGGTTTTCAGTTCCGGTTCATGGTAAATCACGGCACATAAAGGAGAAAGCAAACATAAAACCCCAAAAAGCATGACACTGAGCAGCAAATTAAGCCAAAACACGGACGAGTATTGTTTTTGTGTAATGTCTTGTTTGTGAATAAGTCCCACGTTCATTCCCAAATTAGCAAAAATTTCGGTAAATCCCACCACGACAAGCGACAAGTTGGCAATGCCCAATTCAGACTTCGTGAGCAATCGTGCCAGCAGCATCAACTTCACGGTCTGTATCACGGCATTATTAACCGAGGCAACCGTGTTCCATTTTACTCCTGAAATACCCGTTTCTTTAAGAGACATGACGTTGAAATGATAAATATGGAGATGTGGAATAAAATTGAGCAAGGGTATAAATGACCAATAAGGTTATCACAGGAAAATTAAGGGGACAATTTGTTATGCAACATATCCCGATAACGCCCAAAAATGACCCTGTTCGAAAACTTTTTTCATCTGTTTTTATTTTTCGACATGCTTGAATAAAAGGCAACCCCAACCCAAAGAGTAACACGAATAAACCGAGTAGTCCATACTTGTAAAAAATAGATACATACTGACTATGAGGATACATTTGATGGGAATATATAAAATGTTTGTTTGGAGAATGTCCCAACATGACAGTCCATACATTTTGATTTTCCCGCACGAAAAAATTCCACATTTCTAAACGATATGTCCAAGAATTTGATTCGAAAACATTTATTTCATTTATAACTTCCTGCTCTGCTTCCATATCATTCTTATTTGATAAAATATGGTGTGTGTTTATCCAGCCGGGGGCCAAATACGACAGATCGCCATCTACGGACAAAAAAGCAAACGACATTGCCAAAAACAAACTAATGATTATTTTTCTTTTCCAAAACCCGGAAGTCAAGCAACAATATACTATCCAAAAAACAATAAAAGCAATGAATGCCGTACGTGATTGACAAAGTATAAATCCAATAAAAGCAAAAAAGCAAAATAACATATTTTTTTTCTTCAATTCTTTATATGGAACATACATAACTACAAAAAACAGGAACAATATCGCGTTGTAATTAGGGTCTTGTAATACTCCAATAATACGCTTGGATATAGATATTCCATAACTGTTTGTATCAAAATAAATCAAATTCTTATTGTTTGTTCCATGATACCATGACATGACGGTAGTGTTAAAATCAAACAAGTTGAAATAATGGAAAAAATTGAAAATTACCAAAAAACAGAAAACGGCATCCCATACATTTTGTAGTTTTCGGCAAGCAGGCACGGTATTTTTGAAGAATATAAAATAACATGCATATTTAGCAAATTCATATCCGGGATAAAAATTTGGAATATAATTATATGTATTATTCAATATCACAGACAATACAACAAGCAAAAGTAATATTCCAAAGACAAATAAAGAATATTCTATCTTGTACCATTTGTTACGAATAATGGGAATTAAAATTACCGGCAACAATAAATCGGTTATATGTACCGAAAACGGCAAACCCAGTATCTCCACCCTCGGCACAATAATAAAAAGAGAAATAACAATATACAATAATATTTCCGAAAATTTTTTCGAGTTAATTTGCAATATTGAATTCATCAAATTTTTCATACAAGCATATCTTTTAGGGTGCTTCTAAAATTACATTTTTTTGCATTGATTTTCAAACCAAACCAAGATCCCGTTTGAAAATCAATGCAAAAATACAACTTTTTTATGATTTTAGCATGGTCTCGTACAATATCTTGTATTTTTTGGCGATATTTTGCCATTGGTAATCATCTAACGACAGTTTTGCTATATTTGTTAGAATTTGTGGACGGGCTTGTATAAGACGTACGATACGTGCTGCAATATCATTACTGTCGGTTTTGGTAGCACGAAATCCCACCATACCATCGGGATAGACCCCATCAAAACCACTATCTTTGCCGTAAAGGATAGGCAAACCCTGCGAAAGTGCCTCCACGTATACCAACCCGAAAGTTTCGAAAGAAGGCATTACAAAAATATGACAAGACCGATAGATATTTCTTAATTGTATCTTGTCGGTTATAATACCATGCCATACAATACAATCGGCATGGCGATTGATGAGTTTTTCTATCTCTTTTTGCCGATTGCCGGTACCGCCCACGATATGCAATTTCAAATTTGGATATTGTTCGCGAACTTTAAGCAATGCTTTAACTACGGAAGGAATATTTTTACAATCTTCAAAACGCCCTACATACAATAATTTATATGGCTCGCCGGCAAGATTTTCCATTATATGTCTGTTCTCCAACCAAAAAGGATTAACTCCATTTGAAATTACAATACTTTTTTGTAATACGCTATCTTTCAAATCACGAAAAAAAGGATGGGAAAAAAATATTTTTTGATAAAATGGGGTAATAAAAACAATGGCTTTGGCTGCTTGTAAAATCTCACGTCCCTGCCGCCATAGATGTGGCATCTTTTTAGCATAAAAGAAATAGTCTGAATTTCTTATGGTTATAATGTATGGTATTTTATGTTCTTTGTATAATTTGTAAGATAAGGCACCTTCGGAAAAAAGAGTGGCGGCATGTGTCAACATAATAGTAGACGTGTCGACCTTCTCGGATAACATGCGATATTTCGTGTTGATCTTGTAAGGAAAAACCGCCTTATATAGCCATTCTCTGCCTGATAATTCTGATACACTTAATGTATATTGACATGGTGTATCATGAAGAATAAGACTACGATTCCTGTTTGAAGGTCTATCTACAGTAAATAGTTGTATATTGACATCTTGTTTTTCTAACTCTTCACACAAGTGATGATGCACCGCGGATGTAAAATAATCTTCTGCTAAATACAAAACATTCATATCCAATTACCTGTTTTCTGTTGCACGAAATTTGGAACGGGTAAGTATTTTATATAATCCCACGAGGAATCCCCACCCGTAACTGACATGAATAAGGAAAAAAGTTGCCGGCAAAACCATCACGAACCCGATTTCCTCGCGAGATTTGATTTGTTGAATGCCAATACATATACCTGTCAAAAAATATAAAGCGATGATGGCAACATATAACAAAAAAACAGGATAAAAAAAACAACTCAGTATCGCGCCTGCTAACAGCCCGCATAAGAAAAGAGCCGGAACAAATTGCCGAACCGATACAAATCGCTTTATTTTTTTGTTTACCAATGGTTTAAATAGACCGTATTGATAATACATTTTGCACATCTTTCTTAATGTATCCCGTACGGTATAAAGAATTCCAAGGTTGGGGACAAGAAAAATTTTCCCCCCGTGCTTAATCAACCGAGCATTGAGTTCGTCGTCTTGATTTCTTGTTAGTTCTTCATCATATAAGCCTATTTTTGCAAAGATATCTTTTTTATAACAACCGAAAGGCACCGTATCAGTACGGATAATTTTAGTTGTTCCCACTCTAAACATGGAATTTCCAACCCCAAACCTATGACTTAAAGCAATGGCAATGGCTTTGCATTTCACGGTATCAGATGCAGGTAGGGTAATAATCTCTCCTCCAACATTATCTGCCTGCAATTCAATGGCATAATGTATCAATTGGGAAAAATAATTTTCAGGATATACACTGTGCCCGTCTAACCGGACAATATATTCACCTCGGGCAAGTCGTATCCCGAGATTCATAGCATAAGGAGATGTTTTATTGGGGTTATCCATCAACTGTAAATAAGGGAATTGTTCTTGGTAAAGCATGATAATTTCTCTGGTACGGTCGGTGCTGCCCCCGTCCACGAAAAAGACCTCTACGTGTTTGGTAGGATAGTCTTGCCGCAAAACAGATTCTATACAATTGGCAATATATTTTTCTTCGTTATAAACGGGACAAATAACCGAGATGAAAGGTAATATACTTGTATTCATAACTTTATATCAAACCATACCGACATTTTAACATGTGGCTACTTTTTTGCAAAAATACAACAAAAAATTGTACCTTCGCGTTTTTATTTCAATCATAAAAATTCATAATTATATGAAGAGATTCTTTTATCTCGTGCTATTAGCAGGATGTTCGTGTCTTATTGGCTCGTGTTCCCATTGGAAAGACACGGGCAAGTCGGTGGTTATCTCGTTGGAAGATGGAGTTTTAACATTATCTCCTACCCGTGAGAACGCGATACGGGTACAATTTGCCCCGGCAGGAGTACAACCGCTTGAAGAATTGGTGTTCGTGAACGAGGTTCCCGTGCCCCCCTATCGCGTGAGCGACAAAGACGGCAAAATCGTGGTATCATTATCCCGTATCTCGGCAGTTTTTGACAAACACACCAAAACCTTGCATTTTCTCGACAGCACGGGCAATATCATTTTGCAAGAAAAGGAAAACGGCAGGATTTTGCGTGCCGACAGTGTTCGGGGCATGGCTACATGGCGTGCCGAACAACAATTTTTGTCGCCCGAAGATGAATTTTTGTTCGGGACAGGGCAATTTCAAGATGGCTACCTGAATATTCGGGGGCTATCTCGTCGTCTCACGCAAGT
This sequence comes from Bacteroidales bacterium, assembly GCA_031272025.1. GTDB lineage: Bacteria > Bacteroidota > Bacteroidia > Bacteroidales > WCHB1-69 > JAGVVH01. The sequence continues at coordinate 2,252 of JAISUP010000035.1, read as the reverse complement.
AAACACGCAAATTTCCATTCCTTTTATTTTGTCAAATAAGGGATACGGGCTATTGTGGCATAACTATGGGCTTACGGATTTTAATCCCGCCGATAGCCTGCTCATGCTTGTCCCCGAGGAAGACCGTTTCGCGAATAAGGATCATCCCGCTTCCTCTCGAACCTTTACAGCCACTCTTGATATTACATTTCCGGGCAAATACGCGTTGCTGCTTGATGTCGGGCAGCGCATGGCTCGCCGACACGACCTGAGCATTGACAGCGTGGTGCTTACACGGGTAGAAAATTATTGGTTACCCCCCACTATGTCCATGATCGCGGATCTTACGGGGGGAAAACATCTCGTGGAAGTACACGGGGAACCCACCGATACCCCTATGCTCTATTACCGGCACGTGATAGATGAAACTGTTTTTCGCTCCCCGGTATCGCGCGGTATTGATTACACGGTTTTCGCGGGCAATGGCGATGAGGTTGTGAACAGTTACCGGCAACTGAGCGGGCAAGCCCCTCTCATGCCTCGTTGGGCATTAGGCTATATTCATTGCCGCGAACGCTTTCATTCGCAACAAGAATTGCTCGAAACCGCCTGCGAATTTAGGCACAAGCAGTTGCCAATGGACATCATCGTGCAAGATTGGCAATACTGGGGAAACCTTGGGTGGAATGCCATGCAATTTGATACCACAGATTATCCTGATCCCAAAAAAATGGTTGACGAGTTGCACGACATGAATGCCCGTCTCATGCTTTCCGTATGGTCAAAATCGGGGTCAGTATCCATGCGTGAAGAGTGCGAAAAAAACGGCTACTATATCCCCGGTACCGAGTGGGTGGATTTTTTCAACCCCAAAGCCGCCGAATGTTATTGGAAATATTTTACCAACGGTTTGCTTAAGCCTTTTCATATTGATGCGTGGTGGCAAGATGCTACCGAGCCGGAGAATGATGACCTCGCGGGGCGAATGATCAACGATAGTAGCACGTGTGGGGAGGTGTATCGTAACGTGTATCCCTTGTTCGTGAATCGAACCGTGTACGAGAACGCGAGAAAAGACGAGCCAGACAAACGGGTTATGATATTAACCCGCAGCGGTTTTTCGGGGATGCAACGCTACGCGGCGGCAGTGTGGTCGGGAGACGTGGGAAACGATTGGGAAACTTTGCGAAGACAGATTAGCGGGGGATTGGGTTACATGGCTTCGGGGATGCCGTGGTGGACTTTTGATGCGGGCGGGTTCTTTCGCCCCGGGGACAGTCAATATACCGACCCTTCCTATCACGAACGGTTCCTACGCTGGTTTCAAACGGCAACCTTCTCTCCCCTGCAACGTGTGCATGGCTACGGCACCCGAACCGAATTTTGGAATTTTGGAAAAGATGTAGAACGAATAGCAAAACTTTATCTTGATTGTCGTTACCGCATGTTACCTTATACCTATTCGTTGGCGGCGGCAATCACTTTTCAGGGATATACCTTAATGCGCCCGTTGGTATTTGATTTTCCCAACGACAAGCAAGCGTTAGAACAACGACACGAGTTTACCTTTGGCACCTCGTTGCTCGTGGCACCCGTTACCGAACCTGCCGTAACAACGGTAGCCGTGTATTTGCCGAGACACGAACCGGGGTGGGTAGACTTTTGGACAGGCGAGCATCATCGCGGGGGACAAACCGTGCCCGTTTCGCTAACCATAGAAAAAATCCCGCTCTTTGTCAAATCCGGCACGATATTGCCATTAGGACCTGTTCAAAACTACACCTCCGAAAAACCCGATGCCCCGTGGGAAATCCGTATTTATCCCGGCGCAGACGCTACCTTCACCATTTATGAAGACAACGGCGAGAATTATCGTTACGAACAAGGCGAGAAAGCCACTTTCACGCTCACGTGGAACGACAAAAACAAAACCCTGACCATAACCGAGCGGCAAGGGAGTTTCCCTCAAATGATCCCAACAAGAACTCTCAATATCGTAACCGTATCCCCCTCGCGAGGCTGTGGTATATACGAGAATACCGTATCAAAACAAGTCATTTACACGGGCAAAAAAATGGAAGTTGCGCTCTAAATAAAAAGCGCGACTTCCACGGTTAAACAATTTTCACGTACCTTCGCGTGGCAAATTATAACTTTAACCTGCATTATTCATACTATCCCCCAAATTGTTTTTTCCTACATACGGAGACGATGTTTTTTTTCGACCGAAGGTCAAAAATCCGATAAAATTGAGACTCGGTTGATGAAATTTA
>JAISUP010000015.1 GCA_031272025.1 Bacteroidales bacterium | reverse complement strand
GCAATACCTGCTCACGCCCGCTTACGACCTGCTTTCCACCGCTTTGGCAATGCCCGAAGATACCGAAGAACTTGCGCTGACTTTGAACGGCAAAAAGCGGAAATTACGCATCTCGGATTTTGAAACAGCTTTTGTACAGTCGGGTTTGGACAAAAAAGTAGCAGAAAATATTTCTGCAAAATACAAAAGAATCATTCCAAAATGGCTTGGTTTTATCGAAAATTCGTTCTTAACGAAAGAGTTGCAAGAAAAATATATTGAACTGATAAACAGGCAAAGAGCCTTATTTGACTGAAAAATAACCTTATCAGTCATACTTTTTCCCTATTCTAAAATAAATTAATTCAACTTTCGCAAGTTCGTTAACTTGCTGATTTTTAACAAAAAAAGTAGCATTTTATTTGGTTAAGTCGCTGATTTTCAGTAACTTTGTGGTGTCAAACAAAAATCAAGTAAAATGCTACACGACAAAGGTACTAAAATTATTTCGGAAAACGGTTCATCCGACATTTCGAGTGATACGATGTAAAAAGGAGAAAACCGCTGAACAAATTGTATATTTGAATAACCACAAACAAATGTACAATAATGAACAGCAGTTTTCTATATCATGCATGGGGTCTCTATAACCACAGATGCACTCGTGAGGAATACAAAGGTAACACAATTATCTTGCATGTGGAATCAAAAGAGCGCCAGAAAGTATGTCCACAGTGCGGTCATCGTCATTTGGTGAAGAATGGCTATCGCATTCGTGACTTCATCGATCTTCCCATTGGTGGCAAAAAGTTGATAATTCGTATGAAAGTGCAGCGTTACAAGTGCAAGAACAAAGAGTGTGCTTACGACCAACAAGAGACAATCCCCTTTGCCACAGGTAGCCGTAGCTATACCCATCGCTTTGCGAAATACGTTGTCGGACTTCTCAGGGGCATGACTCTAAAAGATACAGCCAACCTGTTGGGAATCTCATGGGACACAATTAAAGAGATACATACAAATTACCTGGAATATCGTTATTCTCCACCTTCATTAGATGGTGTTGAAAGCATTGGTATAGATGAATTTTCGGTTAGGAAAGGGCATGTGTATAAGACAATTGTGGTTGATTTAAGGAGCGGTCGTATTCTCTACGTCGGTTATGGAAAAGGTTGCGAAGCCTTAAATAAGTTCTGGAAGCGGATAAAGAAGAGAGGTATCAACATCAAATACATCACAACGGATCTGTCAGCTGCTTTTATCGCGTCCGTATATGAGAATTGTCCGGATGCCGTTCATGTTTTTGACCATTTCCACGTGGTAAAACTGATGAACGATAAACTGGATGTTATACGCAAGGCACAATACCACATGGAAAAGGACATCAATAAGCGTAAGGTATTGAAAGGAACACGATATCTTTTACTTATGAACGGAACAGACATCTATGACACGAAGTATAAGACAAGACTTGAAAATGCCTTGGAAATGAATCGGCCTCTATCGCAAGCATACTATCTCAAGGAACATCTCAAGGAAATATGGATGCAAATCAGCAAGGAGGAGGCCGAGAATGTTATTCTTGACTGGGTGGCTCAGGCTACAGAGAGCAAAGTCCCTCTGTTAATAAAGATGGCAAATACCATTATGGCTCACAGAACGGGGATACTTGCATGGTACGACTGTCATATATCAACAGGAAAAGTGGAGGGCATAAACAATAAGATAAAGGTTATGAAACGGAATGCTTACGGCTTCAGAGTGTCTTACCGCTTTTTGAAATTATTAGGATTAAATTTCTCGGAAAAAGAATACGGTAATGTATCTGTTGCAAAAATGATTAAATCCGTATTCAAGCACATCCGCAACGCTTTTTTGCTGAAATATTCGATGTATTCCGTTATTCTGTCGCCTCTTAATTATCGCAAAATCCGCCCGATTATCTGGCGATGGATGGGGGCGAAAATCGGAAAAACTGTTATATCGGATACGAAGTTTGGGTGGATATGACAAACACTGATTTAATTGAGTTGGAAGACCACGTTCACATAACGAATCGCTGTTTGTTGTTATGTCATAAACGCGACTTAACGGATTATTATATTGGGGATGATTCAGCATCTTTACCGTATCACAGAAAACCGATTGTATTGAAAAAAGGCTGTATGTTGGGAATGGGTACAATTGTTATGCCGGGTGTAACTGTTGGCGAAGGCGCCATTGTAGGCGCAGGTTCGTTGGTTACGAAAGATATTCCGGCGTGGACAATAGCGACAGGCAGACCGGCAAAAGTGGTGAAGGAAATTACCGAAAGGAAGTAAAATGCAGAATTGTTTGCGAAATAAAAAATATTTCGTATCTTTGCATTTCATATTTTATGTTTCATATTTTATGTTTTAAATAAAATAGAGATGGAAAAATTGTTGGATAATCCTTTTTTGGTAGCAGGTTACGAAAGTCCCGACTACTTTTGCGACCGCGAAACTGAAACGGGAACCGTGATTTCGGCATTGAAAAACGGACGCAACGTAGCGCTGATAAGCCCCAGACGTATCGGCAAAACCGGCTTGATACACAACGTGTTTTATCGTTTGAAAGAGAACGATAAAACTGCCCGCTGTTTCTACATCGACATTTTTTCCACTCAAAACCTGTCGGATTTTGTTACACTTTTCGGCGAAAGCGTTTTGGGGCAGTTAGACAGTTTTTCCGAGAAGGTTGCAAGTAACATTACCGCGTTTTTCAAAAGTATTCGACCTCTGTTCAGTTTTGACCAACAATCCGGTGTGCCAACCGTTTCGTTTGATATTCAGCCCGATAAGGCGCGAAATACATTAAAAGAAATTTTCGATTATTTGAAACAGTCGGGTAAAGAAATTTTTATCGCTTTCGATGAATTTCAGCAGATTACCGAATATCCCGAAAAAGGCACGGAAGCGTTGTTGCGCTCGTATATCCAGTTTTTGCCGAATGTGCATTTTATTTTTTCCGGCAGCAAACAGCATCTGATGACCGCGATGTTTTTTGCCGCGAATCGCCCATTCTATCGCAGTTCGCAGATAATGAACCTGCAAGAAATTCCGATTGAAACCTATCGGATTTTTGCTTTGAATTTGTTCTCAAAATACGGCAAAAATTTTGACAGTCAGGTATTTGATTATATTTACAATAAAATGTTCGGTCATACTTGGTATATTCAAGTCATTCTGAATAAGTTGTTTACGGACAATAAACAGCAGTATGCTCAGATTGATGCGGATACGACTATCGAAAAACTTTTGAAAGAAGAAAATGCCATTTATAAAACTTATTGCGAATTGATAACCAAAGGGCAACTGCGTCTGTTAAAGGCGATTGCGGCAGAAGGGAAGGTTGCAGAGCCGTATGAATCGCGCTTTATGCAACGCTATAATCTCACAGCGCCAAGCAGTGTAAAATTAGCACTCAAAGCATTGATAAACAAATCGTTAGTTTTGAAAGACGAAGACGGGAAATATTTTGTCTATGACCGATTTTTCTCGCTTTGGTTGGAAAGATTATAACCTTTTGTAACCTGCCTCATCTTCGTGTAACTTCGTGTCTTCTTCGTGAACTTAGTGTAAGAATTTTCGATTACACGAAGGACACACGAAGACTCGCGAAGAAAAAAATTAAATTTGAAATAAAATTTAACCAAAAAACACTATCTTTGCATTTCATATTTTATGTTTCATATTTTATGACTTCGTCAACACGACACCCCCGCGGATTTAGCCCAAAAATTTTGGTCAAAGAGTCGGGCGATGGATTTGTGCTTTGGGGGTGAAATGTCCCGTTAGGGACAAAATATTGGTAGAAAAATGAATATCCCCCTGCCTCTTGTCCCGATAGGGACAAAATGTGAACAACAAATACACATTCCGTCCCGATAGGGACGGCAAGAAGGGTAAAAGAAACACATTTCTACCAACATAATGTCCCTAACGGGACAGAACTTTATTAAGAGTCTGTCTCAAAAGCCCGTCATGGCGTCCCGTGCCGCGACACGGGATCTCTCCGCCATCTCCCGAAAACCGTCAAATACTAAATGATTGTATATTAATCTTTAACGATTAGAAGGGGATTCCCGCTTTCGCGGGAATGATGCAGCTTTTCTACTTTGAGACAGCCGCTTTCAAATTTAGTTTTATCACGATTTGTGCTGCCCGTTCTGAGGCACTGCCGTTACCCAGTATTTCGTGCAATTGCAGGTAGTCGTTTTTCATAGTTTCTATGATTTGTTTGTCATATAATAGTTTTTTCAATTCATTTGTTAGTTGGGTTGACGAGCAGTTGTTTTGTATCCATTCGCGAAAGACGGGTTTGTCTAAGATTATATTTGCCAATGATATATATTTTAAGTCTTTCACTAACCAACGGGCGATGCGATAGGAGAGCCAACTGCCTTTGTAACCCACGACTTGCGGGACGTTCATCAGGGCGGTTTCCAAGGATGCGGTGCCGGAGGTTACCAACGCGGCATCGGCATGATAGAGCAAAGGGTACATACCTTCGGTTACCAAGGGTATATCGCCGGTCCATTTTTGGTAGAGTTTAGCAGGAAGCCAAGGAACGGCAGAGACTAAAAATTGCACATCAGGGAATTGTTTCGCGGTTCGCACGAGCACGGGTAGCATGTATTTTATTTCTTGTTCCCTGCTACCCGGGATTATGGCAACCACAGGTCTATCCTGTTTTAACCCGTAACGGGTACGAAAGTCGCTTACTTGCTTGTCTTCGGGATTAAAGCGTGCTAACTCGTCTAAAACGGGGTGCCCTACATAATGCACGGGGTAGTTGTAACGGGCGTAGAAAGCCTTTTCAAAGGGCAATATCGCGAGCAGGGTATCTATGTATTTTTTGATGTGCTTTATTCTTCCTTTTTTCCACGCCCACACTTGTGGCGACACGTAATGGACAGTTTTGATGCCTCGTTTTTTTGCAAATTTAGCCATACGCAAATTAAAACCGGGGTAGTCTACGGTGATGAGTATATCAGGGTGATATGCTTTTATGTTTTTTTTGCACTCTTTTAAAAAACCGATAATCGTGCGCAGGTGGGTAAAAACCTCCCAAAATCCCAAGAATGCCAATTGCTTGTAATGTTTAAGCACTTTACAGCCGGCGTTTTCCATGCGGTTGCCGCCCCAACCTTCAAAAATGGCTTCGGGTTGTTGGACCTTGATGGCTTGTATTAATTTTGCCGCGTGCATGTCCCCGGAGGCTTCTCCGGCAATAATAAAATATTTCATTTCACGAGTTTCTTATACCTGATTCTCTTGGGGATATCATTTCCCAATCTTTTTTTTCGGTTTTCTTCGTACTCGCTATAAGTTCCTTCGAAGAAATAGACATTGGAGTTGCCTTCAAAAGCAAGGATATGTGTACAAATGCGGTCGAGAAACCAACGGTCGTGCGATATAACTACGGCGCAGCCCGCGAAATGGTCTAATCCTTCCTCTAAAGCCCTGAGCGTGTTCACGTCGATGTCGTTGGTAGGTTCGTCGAGTAGTAAGACATTGGCTTCTGATTTAAGGGCAAGGGCGAGGTGTAAGCGGTTGCGCTCACCGCCGGATAGTACCCCGGCTTTTTTATTCTGATCAGTGCCCCCGAAATTGAACCGGGACACGTATGCCCGCGAATGCGTGAGACGGTTGCCCAGCATCATTTGTTCATCGCCACCGGAGATGATCTCCCACACGGTTTTATCGGGATCAATGTCGGTGTGTTGTTGGTCTATATATCCTATTTTCACGGTATCGCCCACGAAAAAACTGCCGGTATCGGGTTTTTCTAATCCCATGATAAGTCGAAAAAGTGTAGTTTTGCCTGCCCCGTTAGGACCTATGACCCCCACGATGCCATTAGGGGGAAGGCTAAAATTTAAATTTTCAAAGAGTAATTTATCTCCAAAGGCTTTCGAAACCGCGGATGCTTCAATGACTTTGTCGCCCAATCGGGGACCATTGGGGATATATATTTGCAAAATTTCTTCTTTTTGTTTCACGTCTTCGTTGAGTAGTTTGTCATACGCGTTGAGGCGGGCTTTTCCTTTTGCTTGACGGGCTTTCGGGGACATGTGTATCCATTCTAATTCCCTCTCAAGGGTTTTCAGACGTTTGCTTTCTTGCTTTTCTTCTTGCGCGAGACGTTTGCTTTTTTGTTCGAGCCACGAACTGTAATTTCCTTGCCAAGGGATACCCTCGCCACGGTCAAGTTCGAGAATCCATCCTGCAACGTTATCTAAAAAATAGCGGTCATGTGTAACGGCAATCACGGTTCCCTTATACTGTTGCAAGTGCATTTCAAGCCATTGCACGGATTCGGCATCCAAGTGGTTGGTGGGCTCGTCCAATAGGAGAATATCGGGTTCCGATAAGAGCAACCGGCATAAGGCAACTCGCCTGCGTTCGCCCCCTGACAAGTTTTTCACGGGGGTGTCGCCTTCGGGACAGCGCAATGCCTCCATAGCCCTGTCGAGTTTGTTGTCCAACTCCCACCCATCGTGTTGCTCTATCCATTCGGTCAATTCCCCTTGTCGTTCAATGAGTTTGGTCATCGCTTCATCGCTCATTGGCTCCATAAATTGCAGATTCACGGCTTCATACTCTTTCAAAACGTCTGCAACTTCTTTCATTCCTTCCATCACGATGTCTTTCACGGTCAGGTGATTATCTAATTGTGGCTCTTGTGGCAAATAGCCCACGCTATAACCCGGAGCAAAAACCACTTCTCCCTGATAGGATTTATCTAACCCCGCGATGATCTTCAATAACGAAGATTTGCCCGCCCCGTTTAGTCCTAAAACACCTATTTTTGCCCCATAAAAAAAAGACAGGTAAATGTTTTTAAGCACCTGTTTTTGAGGTGGATAAATTTTACTCACGTTGACCATCGAAAAAATAATCTTCTTGTCGTCTGCTGCCATAATATATCTTATTAATGAAGATGCAAAAATACGTGATTTTTTTTTAATTTTCTGTCTGAACCATGATTTTCATAAGATTTTCTTGATTACCATGATTGTTTTTTGGCACATGGCACATGGCACACGGATAACACGGATTATACTGATTTTCACGGATTTTTTCGTGTAATTATTTTTAGTACACGAAGTCTCACGAAGAAGACACGAAGAACCGCGAAGCGGTTTAGACAATAAGGGTTTGTTTTTCACGCGGAGATCGCCAAGAAGACGCGGAGCACGCGGACACCTGCCTCTCGCGAAAGCGGGAATCCCCTGCTTTATCAGGAGATCGCGGGGTCGAGCCCGCGATGACGGTTTCCTATCCCGTCATTCCCGCGAAGGCGAAGCCTGAAGGTCGTGCCGTCATCGCGAAGGCGAAGCCTGAAGGTCGTGCCGTCATCGCGAAGGCGAAGCCTGAAGCGATCCAGTTTACGGCTTCCCTGATTGTTTCCTGCCAGCCCCTCGCGAAGGCGGAAAACCCCCTGCTTTATCAGGGAATCGCGGGTCAGGTGCCCCATGACGGTTCCTTATCCCATTCCTTTCCATAATTTCCATTTTCCATTCTACATTCTACATTCTACATTCTCATTCGTCTGAACCACGAAGTCTCACGAAGAAGACACCAAGAACCACGAAGCGATTCAGACAATAAAAGAATAAGGGATAAAAATACATATCCCCTACCCTACAACTGTCCTACTGTCCTACTGTCCTACTGTCCTACTGTCTAACTGTCCTACTGTCCTACTGTCCTACTGTCTAACTGTCCTACTGTCCTACTGTCCTACTGTCCTACTGTCCTACTGTCCTACTGTCCAACTGTCCAACTGTCCAACTGTATTTCTAATTTGTGGCACGGATCCAGTATTGCGTACGTCCGAGCACTCCAAATTTGTCTATCGAGCCTCGCAATTTCAGTTTTCCGGTTTTCTCGTCTATGCTAATACTCCCGTAATATTTTTTTCCACTTTCAGGGTCAAGGACGTATCCACCTGACAGTTTATCTCCATCGGCTTTCATGTCACGAATAATCACCATCCCTGTAACGGGCTTTCCTTTATCGGCACCTTCACATTTATCGCACTTTGCCCCGGGATGCAAATATAACTTTTCTATCTTGCCCTGATAGGTACCATCAGACATTTTGTAGACGCGTACCATCGACTTTATTTCCCCGCTATTGTCATCTACGGTTTTCCAATATCCTACCACACGTTCTACTTGTGCATGAACTCCATGCAACCCGATGGTCATGACAAAGACCCATAAAAAATACTTTTTCATAACTTTATTGTTTTTTGAATATTAGTGTCGACAAAAATACTACAATTTTTTGATTTTTTTTGTATTTTCGCGAAAAATAAAAGAGTTTATGAATAATATAGCCGGGAAAGCGATTTTTGTCATTTGTTTGATGTCATTTTTATGTTCGGGTTGCAGGTATCCTGAATACTCGTGGAGTTTAGACCACCCTGAGGATCGCATCATAGGGATATGGCAATTGCAAAACATTAAGAAGAATGGAGAAGACATGCCGGATTCCGAGACACGTGCCGCGTTGTGTCGCGATGCCTATTACCGGTTCGAGTACGCGAATATTCTTATTGTTACTGTTTACGACGAAAATCTGTCGCCCACGCAATCTGTCAAAGGCTCTTACGTGTTTTTTGATAATTATAAAAAATTAAATATCGACTTTCGATTACAAAATAAAGAATATCAATACGAAGCACGAATTATAAAATTTTCGGATCATCAATTAAAATATACTTACACGGATAGCCAAGGCGACAACATCACCTTGGATTTTTATCAATAAATTAAAACTGGAAATAGATAAACGGTTGCAGGTCGGCGACTACGAATTGATAGAGCGCGAAAACGGCGGCTACCATAGTGATGGCAAGTGCCCACACCGGCAAAGTAGCAAAGCGCAGTCTATACCATCGTTTCCATTTGTCAGGGAGCCAATGAATGAGCATGCCCGCCGTGAAGAGCAAAAAAATAAAACGATATTGATAGATAATTTGGGGGATTACCTCCCATTGCCATTTGCCGCCAATACGGGTTACCACGCGGGTAGCGGTATCCCATGCCACTTGATTGGCTTCGGCAGGGTCTAAATTAGAGCCTGACCGAAAAAACAGTCGCGTGAAAGTGATAAAAACGAAGGTGAGTAAAATAGACCACCCCCGGTTGAGCCCATACAAAGGACGTTGCCGAATACATGCCGAGTACAGGTAATCGATACAGGTTCCCAAGCAAATAACCCCGCTCCATATAGTCCCGATAAGCCACGCCGGATGTGGGAACAATATTTGCAATAGAAGAAAATTAAGAAAAAACACGAAAGCGAGCAGAGCCCGTATGTTTTTTTTCATGTCTTTCCATGTTTTGTAAATAAGGATTCCAATCCCGTTTAGTCCGCCCCAAATCATGAAATTCCAACTTGCACCATGCCATAAGCCGCCCAGCAACATGGTGAGCATGAGATTTATTTTAGCGCGTATTTTTCCTTTTCTACTACCGCCCAAGGGGATATAGAGGTAATCTTTGAGCCACGAGGAGAGCGATATATGCCAACGTTTCCAAAAATCTCCACAGTTGGTTGCCTTATACGGGGAATTGAAGTTGGTGGGCAAATAAAAACCCATGAGCATAGCCACGCCGATAGCGATGTCGGTATAGCCCGAAAAATCGGCATACACTTGTAAAGAATAGAAAAACAGTGCCGAAAGATTTTCGAACCCGGTAAAAAGATCCGGGTTATTGAATACCCTGTCCACGAAATTCACGGCAAGGTAATCGCTAAGAATGAGTTTCTTAATCAAACCATTGAGTATCCAAAACAAGGCAATGCCAAATTGTTTTCGCGAAAGAAAAAACTTCTTATATAATTGTGGGATAAATTGATTGGCACGTACAATAGGACCGGCAACCAATTGCGGGAAAAAAGAAAGATAGAAACCGAAATTAAAGATATTACGCACAGGTTCTACTTTTTTTCGGTAAATATCAACAAGATAACTGATATTTTGGAACGTGAAGAAAGAAATTCCCACGGGGAGCAATATTTTAGAGGCATCGAAACGAGACGTTTGTCCCCATTCATTTGCCCATCGTGCTAAATAATTTATAACATGATATTTAGTATGAAATAAGGCATTACAGGCATCCGTGAAGAAATAGGCATATTTAAAATAGCACAACACGCCTAAGTTGATGAATACCCCTACAAAGAGGAGACCTTTTCGGGCAGACTTGCTCGCGCGTAGATGTATTTGTTTGCCCGCGAAGAAACCAAGAATAACCGTGAACACGAGCAATATCACGAATAAGCCTGAAGTTTTGTAGTAGAAAAACAAACTGGCGGCAAAGAGAAAAATATTACGCGACAGCACACGGTTTCCCAACAAACTAAATCCTGCAAAAATGATAGCAAAGAAAGCCCAGAAATAAAACTGAGTAAAAAGTAACGGGTAAGTATTGTCAAAAGAAAAAATAATATTCAGGAAGGACTTAACTTGTTCTAAATTCATCTCCGCGATTCTCGTATTTTTTTATGAACATAGTATTATTTCCTCTTTTTGGGTATCGTAGTCAATCGTGATTTTATCGGCATCTTCGGTTGGTTGGGTTAGTAAGGCTTCCGAGAGCAGGTCTTCCACGTGTTTTTGTATTACCCGTTTGAGCGGGCGTGCCCCGTAACTTTTATCCCACCCTATATCGGCAAGAAATTCTTTGGCACTTTCGGTAATTTGCACCTCCTTACCCATTTGTTGAACTCGTTTAAAGAGTTTGTTTAATTCAATATCAATAATTTTAATTATATTTTCTTTATCCAATGAATTAAAATATATGATGTCGTCTATACGGTTTAGAAATTCGGGGGCAAAGGTTTGTTTGAGTGCTTTTTGCAGTATAGCATGTGTATTTTTCTCTTTGGCGGCTTCGGTGGCCCCTGTAGCATATCCTACCCCGGTGCCAAAATCTTTTAACTCTCGCGAACCGATATTTGAAGTCATGATGACAATAGTATTTTTAAAGTCTACTTTACGTCCTGCCCCATCGGTAAGCACTCCTTCGTCAAAAACTTGTAGTAGCACGTTATAAACGTCACGATGGGCTTTTTCTATCTCGTCAAGGAGTACGATAGAATAAGGTTTACGTCTCACTTTTTCGGTCAGTTGTCCCCCTTCTTCGTATCCCACGTACCCGGGGGGTGAACCGATGAGTCTTGACACGGAATGGGCTTCTTGAAATTCGCTCATGTCGAATCGTATCAAGGTATCTATAGAATCGAACATGTACTCGGCAAGGATTTTGGCAAGGTAAGTTTTACCTACCCCTGTCTGTCCAAGAAAAATAAAGACACCGATGGGTTTATTCGGGTCTTTCAGTCCCGCCCGATTGCGAAGGATGGCTTTCGAGATTTTACGAATCGCGTCATCTTGCCCTATCACTTTCCCCGCGAGCGCGGTAGCCATATTTAACAGTTTTTCTTTTTCATTTTTAGCCACACTTTGCACCGGCACGCCGGTCATCATGGCAATGACTTCGGCAACATTTTCTCCGGTAACCACGGGGCGCGAAAGGCTATTTTCGGTTTCCCATTCTTTTTTCACTTCGGCAAGGCGGTCTTCCTCTTGTCGTATTTGGTCTCGATAGGTAGCCGCTACCCCATATTGCTGTTCTTTAATCGCGTCGTTTTTCAGTTTTTGCAAAGTTTCTATTTCCTGTTCTATTTCCAACAGCCCTTGCGGCACACGGAGATTGAAAATATGAACCCGTGCCCCTACTTCGTCTAAAACATCAATGGCTTTATCGGGTAAATGACGATCTGTAATATAGCGATTGCTTAATGAAACACAGGCTTGAATGGCTTCATTGGAATAGGTAACTAAATGATGGTCTTCGTATTTACACTTAATATTGTTAAGAATCACCGTTGTTTCTTCCAAAGACGTAGGCTCTACCATAATTTTTTGAAAACGTCTCTCCAACGCCCCGTCTGTTTCAATATATTGTCTGTATTCGTCTAAGGTAGTAGCCCCAATGCATTGCATTTCGCCCCTTGCCAACGCGGGTTTGAACATATTGGCAATATCTACCGCCGATCCCGAAGTACTTCCCGCCCCGATCATGGTATGCAGTTCGTCAATAAAAAGAATCAGGTTAGAGTTTGACTCTATCTCTGACAATATCGCCTTTACGCGTTCTTCTAATTGCCCGCGATATTTCGTGCCCGCGAGCAAAGAAGCCATATCTAAGGTGATAATTCTTTTGTCAATAAGCATTCGCGACACTTTTCCTTCTACAATACGAAGGGCTAATCCTTCGGCAATTGCCGATTTTCCCACCCCCGGTTCGCCAATCAGGACAGGATTATTTTTTTTGCGGCGACTCAATATTTGCGTTATACGTTCCAATTCTTTTTCCCTGCCCACGGTAGGGTCTAATTTACCTGTTGCCGCTAAATGCGTTAAATCTTTACCAAAACTGTCGAGAATAGGCGTGGAACTCCCCTTGTTGTTACTCTTGTTGTTGCCCTTCTTCGTAGGGGGAGAAGAACTTTCAGCAATATTAGAATACATGTCCAGCGCTGCTCGAAAACCCTCATCGGCTGCGTTTCTCAACATATCGCATTCCTCCTCTTGGTCAACATGCGTGTATAACGAATCATAAGTTATACCTTTCTTTTCCAATAGCATTTTCACGACATTAGAGCGTCCGTCTTTTAAGATAGCCAAAACAAAATGCTTATCTTCAATTTTTGAGGCTTTGCGTTCAACCGATATCAAGAAAGCAAGACGCAGTATGTTCTCGGCTTGCATGTTTTGTTTAATATCTCCTACCGGTATATCTTCTCTCGAACGATTGTTGTCTAATATATCTTCCAATTCTTCGCGTACTCGTTGGGAGCCGAGATTGCTTACTACATGAACCCACCAATCATGAAAATGACCAACCGGCTCTTTATCTATATATCGCAAAATACCAAGCATGATATGTTCCACCCCTATATAGGGAGACTGGTATTGTACTGCAACATTAAGTGCTTCGCTAATAGCAAATTGCATCCCTTTTGAATACTTATCATTTAAATCCATCGCCTTATAAATTCAGAATGCAAAGGTACGCGAAATTAAGAAAAATGACAACTCTTTGAAGTAAATTTTAAAAAAAAATAGTTGCCGTAACCCTTTTTTTACTATATTCGCGGTTTAAATAACAAGTCTAAATATGTCAATCATCGTACAAAACGTAACCAAACTTTATGGAAGTCAGTATGCCTTAAATAAGGTAACCTTTGAAATTTCAAAAGGAGAAGTTGTTGGTTTTTTAGGACCTAATGGCGCGGGCAAATCCACCATGATGAAAATCATTACCTGTTTTTTGCCGCCTACCGAAGGAAACGTGTCGGTGTGTGGCTTGGATATTTGGAATGATTCTTTGTTGTTGCGTTCCAAAATAGGCTACCTCTCAGAGAGCAATCCTTTGTATCATGACATGTACGTGCGCGAATTTCTTCATTTTATCGCGGGGCTGCATCATCTTCCCGATAAAAAGAAAGCAATAGATAAGGTAGTGGAAATGACCGGTTTAAAAATAGAGCAGCACAAAAAAATCGGGGCGTTGTCGCGGGGCTACAAACAACGAGTAGGATTGGCACAAGCACTGATTCATGACCCCGAAGTGCTTATTTTAGACGAGCCTACCACGGGCTTAGACCCCAATCAATTGGTAGAAATTCGCGAACTGATCAGGACATGCGGACAACAAAAAACGGTGTTGCTTTCCACGCATATCATGCAAGAAGTGCAAGCCGTTTGCGACAGAGTTATCATCATCCATCATGGGAAAATTGTCATAGATTCATCTCTTAATCAATTGCTTAAAATGGCGGAAGAGGAACGGGAACACCAAAATTTTAACCCACAGCATACCCCCTTAGAAGATATGTTCCGCACGCTAACACAGAAATGAAAAATTGTACGCGATGTTTTTTTTTAAAAAAAGACTATTGCATATTTCAAAAAAAAGTGTTATTATTGTAGCGTGTTTTTCAAATTAAAAATAAATGTAATATGAGAAGAATAAATATCTTTTTTTTATGTTTTTGCTTATTGGTAATGAGCGAATTATCATTTTCGCAAAATGAAAATCCTTATCTTAATTTCGCGCCGGAGGTGGTGAAAAAAAACGATAAGTATCAGAAGAATTTTAACGCGGGTACTTATTCGGAAAAAGTTTTGTATCAATGTATGAGCGACATGTTGGATGCTGCCCGTGCACAATACTCGTTTTTGCCTGCCTTAAAACATGACAGCAAAATAGATTCCACGGCACAGTTTCAGGCAAATTATCAAGCGTCAAAAGACGAGAAAACAGGGGAAAACATTGCTCAATACAAAACATTGAACATGCGGTTGAAAAAATACGGGCTTGCCACACAAGGGACAGAACTGCTACTCAAAGCCAAAGCATACGCGGGCGATAGCGACTATTCTTATTACGATGTTTGTTTAGCATTGATACAGCCTTTGCTCAAGAATTTAAAAACCGCGGAGATTCTTTTAAATTCTTCGTACACTTGCGTGGGCATTGGACTAAAACCCGACAACAACCTTC
Organism: Bacteroidales bacterium; assembly: GCA_031272025.1. Lineage (GTDB taxonomy): Bacteria > Bacteroidota > Bacteroidia > Bacteroidales > WCHB1-69 > JAGVVH01. The sequence goes on along the minus strand of JAISUP010000015.1, from coordinate 22,106 downwards.
GCAACATGTACGGTTCTTTGATATTGGGAAATGACCGCATCTTCCAAACGTATCAAACTACCCCTTCCGATAAGAATTTGCCCTACACGAAAGGGCGAGCGGGCATATCGCCATACAACGCTCAGGTATGTGCCCGTTGCAGCAAAGATATTTCTATGGAAATCTTGTCCTCTTGTTTCACGGTCAAAGGCGATGACGTGATATTCTCGTGTGATGACTATCGTGCCATTAGGAAAATGATAGGAAAAGAAGGCGATGAGATAGTACTCGACTTCGTGCAACACAAACAATATGACTGCGAACACGCGACTATCGTGGATAACAGTAAACCTTTTCGCGGAACAGTAACCAAATCTTTTACTTTTGCCAAAATATTGGAATCTAACGAAATTGCAGATAAAAAATCTTCCAAACTGATTGCTACGGTTTGTAAAATTCCGGAAACCATTGACCCCAATGCCGACTACGACATCAATGTTATCGTGCTTAAAGAAGGAAAATATGCTTGTAGGACCATTATTAAGAAAAATATAGAGTGCAAACATGCCGAATTTGAGACAAAAATCAATTTTTTGCCTGATTTTCAAACCGAGAAGCCGGCAGGTGCTTATATTCCATCGGAAGAGGAGGTTATCCGTTCGATAGATTTGCCCATGAAGCCCAAAAAGACTACCTATACTTATGCCGATTTTGAGCCTCAAATGAAGGCGATGAAATTGCCTGCTTACACGGTAACAAAAGTAGAAATTATCGCGCACACATCGCTCGACAACGCGAAGAATGCTACTTACATGAAGGCATTAGAAATGCAAGGCAAATCGGCGGCGGCGGCTTTCGCGAAGCGCTTCCCGTCCGCGAAAATAGAATCCTGTACCGACGACGGGTGGAGCGACTTTAAAAAAGATTTGCTATACAGTGCCGAATATTACTACTTAATTTTGGAACCCAAAGAACAGGTAATAGAAAAACTGACTAAAAATAAAAATCAAGTAGCCAGAGAATTAGATACTTTTTTGACCAAACATCATTACATGCGAGCAGTCATCCATTTCTCGCTCAACGTGAATACCCCCGAAAATGCCCTGAACGTGGCATTGTATAAATTTAATGAATCCGTGCGGCGCAAAAAACAGTTTCCATTAGCCATTGCCATACAAAAATATCTCATGGATCACGTGGAAAAACAAAAATACGAAACCCAAATTCTCGCGGGGATGCAAGTGCCCGATTTGGCTTCGAGACAAACTTTCCTGCTCAACGAATGCTACCTGAAATATCTCGTGCAACCCAAAATGACAGAATCCATAGCGGCAGACATGAAAAAAATATACGACTATAATCCCGCTAATCCCGCGGCACAATACAACATGAATGTCATTAGCCTTTATCAAACCACCATAATGGCAGAAAACGAGATCGCCAAATTACAGGCAGCCGTAGATAAACTATACAGTATAAATACTTTACCTAAGAAAAAAATAGACTTGTTAAACTTGGAATGGCAACTCAAATTTATCAATTACTTAACTACACACCCTTCATCTACACAGCCGCAACTGCTTACAAATATCTATGCCAAAATCAAAACCTTAACCGGAGACAAATTGTCTTCGTGGCAAACTGCATATAAATTAGCATCTTATTATATCAAAAACTATGATTACATGTTTGCCTTAGATTTAATGACCCCATTTTTGTCGGATGAAAGCATTAGCGAAGATTTTCTATTTTCATACGTGAGTTTGGCAGCACATCGCCCCGAAACCTATTTGGGTGCGCTCTTCACGAAATCGGTAAACATGGCAATAGCCAAAAATCCAACCCGTCTTTGTGCCTTGTTTGACAAACTGCCCGTTACGATTTTTGATAACGCCGAAGTGAAAAAAATGGTTTGTAAAAATTGTAATAAGTAAAAAAACAAGTCGTTGCGCAAACAAGATTATTTTCGGGAAGTGCTCTTACAATGGTTTGAAAAAAATCGTCGTTCTTTTCCTTGGCGAGAAGAAGGGATAGGTTATTACAAGACTATTATTTCGGAAATATTATTGCAACGCACGAAAGCAGAAACCGTTGCAAAATATTATGCTTTTTTTTTCGAGAAATATCCACATTGGGATGCCTTAATGGGGGCTACATTAGTAGAATTGGAAGACATGATGAAACCGTTGGGTTTACACCGTCAGCGGGCTACTCGTCTTTACACGTTGGCACAAGGCATGAAAAAACGTTTGGCAACTCGTGAATATACTCCTAAAATAAAGCCAGCCGAATTACAGGAAGCCGGTTTTAGCGGGTTGTATCTACGAAATGCCTACGAACTCTTTATCTTAAACAAACGAAAACCTTTATTAGACGTGAACATGTCTCGACTGCTCAAGCGGTATTTTTCGCCGGGAGAATACGTAGATGTGCGGCACGACAAGGCAATACAATCTATGGCAAATCAAATTGTACAAACCAAAGATTGTAAAACCTTAAATTGGGCAATATTGGATTATGCCGCTACGGTATGTACCGCGAAAGCACCGGCTTGTAACAACTGTCAACTGAATGTTGCCTGTACCGAATTTTCGCGTAAAAAGGGGTATAATCCCCGTAAAAAATGGATAATAACAGCAATATATGAGCAATAAAAAACAACAAGAAGCAAAAATTAGTCAGGGTAGTCTTCGCGTACTTTCTCTTTTTTCCGGTTGTGGAGGCATGGATTTGGGCATGGAAGGAAATTTTAGGGTACCCCGTCCCTGCATTCACCCACAGTTTGCAAGATATTTTATTGAAAACGAGATAGACGATTATTATGTACAATTAAGGGGGACTCCATTTCGCACGGTTTTTGCCAATGACATTTTGCCTGCCGCCGCTCGAACATGGCAATCGTATTTCGTGCCCAGAGGTCATCTCCCTGAAATGTTTCATACGGAAAGTATCGTAGATTTGGTAAAACAGGCACGGGCAAGACAATGGAGTTTTCCCCAACAAATAGATGTCGTTACCGGCGGCTTTCCTTGTCAAGATTTCAGTTTGGCGGGAAAAAGACGTGGTTTTCAGTCTCATAAAGACCATCATGGACAAATCATTACTTTGCCGGTCGCGAGCGAAGAAACCCGCGGGAAATTATACATCTGGATGAAGTCGGTGATAGAACTCGTGCAACCCAAAATCTTTATTGCCGAAAACGTTAAGGGCTTAGTCAATTTGTCGAATGTAAAAGATATTATTCAGCAAGATTTTTCCAATAGTTGCGGGCAAGGGTATTTGGTATTGCCACCGCGGGTTTTACAAGCGGCAGACTATGGCGTACCTCAATCGCGTGAAAGGGTCATCTTTATCGGTATTCGCAAATCCGCCTTACGAACAGAGGCTTTGCAAAATTTACAACAAGACACGATTCCCGAGACCTACGATCCTTACCCGAAACCTACCCACGCGTACAGCAGCAACGCGCACCCCCATTTGATGCCTCCTGTATCTTTGCAAAAAATCTTTGCCCCTTTGTCGGAACCGGAACATAGTCGCGACCCTGACCAAAAATATTATTCCAAAGCCCGCTACATGGGCAAACATTGTCAAGGACAACGGGAGGTAAACTTACAAGACGTATCCCCCACGATTCGGGCGGAGCATCATGGTAATATCGAATTTCGCCGCTTGTCGATAGAACATGGCGGACAAATGAACGAAGAGTTATCGCGAGGCTATCTTGAAAGGCGACTAACCCCCAGAGAATGTGCCCTAATTCAAACTTTCCCCCCTGACTATTCTTTTATCCGTCCCGAAGGACAACGGCAACGTTTTATCGTGAGCCCGTCCATGGCATACAAAGTCATAGGAAATGCCGTCCCCCCGTTTTTGGCTTTTCATATAGCCAAACGATTGGAACAAGTGTGGGCACTCTATTTTGATATGTCTCGGTAATATATTCATTATCTAAAATAAAAGTGCCTACCCTGCATGATCAGTTGATGGTCCATCGCATTCCCGCGTAGCCCATGATTCCCATAATAGGGGCATAAATGATAGAAGCATCAAAATAGTCTCCAAAAGGCTGATGAGCAGATATAAGCGGGTTTTGTTGCCGATAATTGAGCAAATTCTCGCCCCCGACATAGACTTCTATTTTACGAAATTTCTTAGTAATTTGCGCGTTCAATACTACATAATCTTTTGAATACGAAGGTAATTGATATTCTTGTGGATTTTGTTTCGTGTCGGGCAAACGGGTGCTGCTGTTGTATTGCGCGGTAATATTGAACTTCCATTTATCAAATTTGGTCGCGTAGTGCAAATTAAGCAATACTTTATGAGGCACGGTCAACGCCTTTGCCTGCAATTGATTATTGGTGGTTTGTTGCACATGATTGTAGCGATATGCTAACGTGATTTCAAAACGGGGTAGCGGGAAAAGCGTGAACTCGCCCTGAATAGAATGAGAATACGACTGCCCTTGCAGGTTGTAAATATACACCCAACGGGGATCTTGGTCAAGGTCAATAACCCACTGCCGCACAAAACGAGTATAATAATAATCAATAGAGAAAGAAGATTTTCCACCTTTCATCACGAACGACTGCACTAAACTTATGCCCCCGTTATAGGCTTCTTCCGGTTGCAAAGTAGCGGGAAACGCGAATTGTCGATTGCTCACGAGCAACGCGCTGTTTTCGGAAAGAATCGCGGGGGTGCGATAACCTTTTCCTGCCGAAAGCCGCAATGACGTGTTAGGGAGAGGCATCCATTTGAGATGAAACCGCGGTGTCCAAAATATCTCTTTATAAAGCGTGTTATAATCCACGCGAAAAGCAGGCATGACCACTAATTTTTCATCAAGCACGTAGGCATATTCAACAAATACCCCCGGTACGGTTTCTATTCGTTGTGGCATGATCCCCGGGGTAGTAAGCCACTCGCCCCCCGATAAGAAAGTCAATTGTTCATTAAGATAGTCGAATTGCAAACTCCCCCCCATAGTGAGTTTGGAGCGTTTTTTTCGACCATATTTATTAGAATAAAGAATATTGACATAACCGCTATATTGTCGAGCATCATAATTTCGCGGTCCATAGATGGCACGGGTATCGTGAAAAGTGAAAGATAGAATCGTGCCCACGCTCTCGTCATCTCCTTTCAGCAAGAACCCGTTTTTGGTAACTGCATTTAACCGGTGCGTGCGATTAAAGAATCCCCATTTCACCTTGTTCGAATCGGTTGGGACAATGCCATCAAAAGTTGTTGGGGTTTCGTTAGGTCGATAACCTTTCTCGCCCCCAACGCGGTCTTCCCACAAGTAGGAAAGCAAAGTACGACCTTCCCATGCCCCACGGTGATAATCCCAACGATTCATGGCGTTGACACTGTAATTGAGCGGGACATCAAGAAAATGGTCGTGATTCATGTCCCATTTTGCCATTTGACTTTCGGCATGAAGAAAGAACAAGGTAGAAGCATGTTCGTTCACCCCTACCCTGCTGTTTAAATTCAGTTCCCCCTTGCCTTGAGAATTGCCATAAAGATTGAGAAACATTTTTTCCCTATTCGTTTCCGGTTTCTTGTAGTCTACGTTAATTTGTCCCGTAATACCTTCATATCCATTTATCACGGAAGATGTCCCTTTGGATATGCTAATTGATTCCATCCACGAACCGGGAACAAAAGCCAGTCCAAACTGTTGGGAAAGCAGTCTTACATAAGGAATATTTTCGAGCAAGATTTGACTGTACACTCCCGCGAGTCCCAGCATCGAAATTTGTTTAGCCCCGGTAACGGCATCGCTATATTCCACGTCCACCGCCGCGCTGTTGTCAAAACTTTCCGACAGGTTACAACAAGCGGCTTTTCGAAGCCCTTCTGTCCCGATAACCATAGTGAGAATGGGTTTCACGGAAATAAAATCGCCGCGCGAAGAGCCCACTTCCACCGATTGCAACATGTTTGCCGAAGACAATAAGACATTCAAAATTTGTTGCCCATCTTCTATGATAATTGTGTCCGTGGCATAGCGCGGGTATTTCACGATAAGTACACGGGTTGACTTCACCTTAGGCAATACAAAATGTCCGTCCGCGCCGGAATATGTCCCCACATCGGTTTGATGCCACTGCAATATCGCACCCGCCAAAGGCAAAGGTTGTTTCTTGCTCGCATCATGTTCGGTCACGCTGCCTTTCAGGGTATCCTGTGCTTGGAGGCTGACCAACCCCCAAAGCCAAATGCCGACAGCAAGCCATATCTTTTTATCCATCTTAATGACTCTTTTAATAAAAAAAATAATGCTATATTCACCGCGAATAAATACACGAAACTAACCCGTGTGAACATAAAATAAAACGCGGTACCCAAATCAGGCAAATGCTACGCGTAAAAAATAAGTTGATGAACCGAGCATAAGAAAGTTCTCCCCCGCGTGATGGGCAAAAATACCACCTGCCAACCCCAAAAAGCATGAGGCAAAGTTATGTTTTTTTCCAACACCGGTACACGAAAAGGGAGCAAACAAGCGTGTGAAGGTTGTATGCGCGAAAAAATATTATCCCCTGTTTTATCGTAACTGTCTTGAATTTTAAAAAAGAAATGCAGATTTTCACAAGTGTGATCGATAGGGATATTTTCTATGGAACAACAAGAAACAGGTTCGTGTTCGGCACAAGCACACGAAGCCTCTACCGGGCACAGCACGTCCTCTCCTACTGCCATGTGCCCACAACACAAACATAAAGAAACATAAACACCGGTAGAAAAAATCGTGTACACGGTGCATACGAACATGATAATCGTATATTTTACTATCTTTTTCACACGATAAAATTTCGTTGGCAAAGGTACATTAAATTTTTGAAAAAAATCCTTATTTTTGCATTTGTTAAAAACAAAAAGTAATGAATTTTACAAATCCTTTATTTCTTTATGGTTTATGGGCGATTTTAGTGCCGGTGGTGATTCATCTTTTCAATTTTCGGCGTTATAAAACCACCTATTTTTCCAACGTGAAACTATTACAGTATATTTTACAGCAAACCAAAAGAGAATCTCGCCTGCAACATTTGGTTGTTCTTTTGTTTCGTGTATTGGGTATCGCGTTGTTGGTATTGGCTTTCGCTCGTCCGTATATTCCCCAAAACCGACAAATAGATTCATCTAACAAATTGGTTACGATATTTTTAGATAACTCTTATTCCATGGAAGCCAATTCTCCTGATGGCTCGTTGTTGCAAGAGGCTTGTGACGCGGCGAAAAACGTGGTGAACGCTTTTTCTTTTTCCGATGACTTCATGCTCGTTACCAATGATTTTTCTGCCAATGAAGCCACGGTGATGAACCGTGATGAAATGTTGGAGACCTTAGACAATATCCGCGTTTCGGTAAATAGCAAAACTTTCGATGAAATGTTTGATTTTGCTTCGCGCACCATCACCCGTGTTCATTCACCTCAAACCCTTTCTTACGTGATTTCTGACTTTCAAAAGAGTCAATTTAATTTCGACAGACTTTCCTTAGACACTGCCGCCCACATTTTCTTATTACCGTTAGCCGCCAAACAAGCAGCAAATATTGCCGTGGACAGTTGTTGGTTTACTACTCCGGTCTTTAAAACAGGACAATCGGTTACACTTACGGCTCGCGTGCATAACTATGGCAACTCTGAAATTATGAAACTCCCCGTGCGTTTGTTTGTCAATGACCAACAAAGGGCATTGGCTACTGCCGACCTGACTGCCAACAGTTTTTCGGAAGTGCGTTTTTCTTACTTTTTAGACACGGAAGGTATACAACGCGGGATAGTTCAAATTGACGATAGTCCCATTACTTTTGACGACCAGTTGTATTTCACGTTCACTGTTCATGCCGCCTCTCCCGTGGTAGTTATTTCTCACCAAAATACACGCAACCGTTATTTACAAGCCCTCTACGGGAAAGATTCTCTTTTCCGGTTACAAGAAATGAGCGATGACAGGGTTAATTACGCGACATTGACACAAGCAGAATTAGTCATTCTTGATCAACTCCCTGTCATAACATCAGGCTTATCAAATGAGTTAGAAAAATACGTGCTGGCAGGCGGTCAGGTGCTCATCTTTTCATGCGAAAATCAAGACAACACGTCATGGAACACGCTCCTGAACAATTTACATTGTGCTACCTATGGCTCATGGCAAACTATTCCTCAAAAGTTTGGCAATATTGATAATGAAAATCATTATTTTAATGGTGCCTTAGAAGGAAAAAATACCCGTGTGGATATGCCTTTGGTAACACAATATCGCGAAATTATACCATCAACGGGAGAAATATCAACCATTCTGACACTCGAAAATGGGACTCCCTTTCTCGTGTGCTGCAAAACAGGACAAGGGCAAGTGTTCTTATCTGCCTCTGCCATGAACGACCTGCATGGCGATGCCCACAAACACGCGCTTTTTTTCGTGGCATTACACAATATCGGGCTCATGAGCAACCTGAGACAACCGCTGTATTTTCCTGTCGGCAGTAATGACCCGATAGCCATCAACCGCGTGAGCAATCATTCCGAAGATTTATTTAAAATAAAGGCACTACACGACCATAGCGAGTTTATTCCCGAACAACGGGGCTTCGGTCGGCAAACCATTTTCTACATGCACGAGCAAATATGCGTGCCCGGGTTTTACAATATGATGAAAGGAGATGAACAAATTACTACATTGGCATTCAATGCACTACGAAAAGAGTCTTCTTTAAATTATTATACAGATGCTGAATTAAGTCGCTTCGCGGACGCGAATGCCGATGCTCACGTGGAAATCATCTCAGGAAACACCAAAAACCTAACCGGAAAAGTAAGTGCCACACTCAACGGGCAAGCCCTCTGGCGTTACTTTATCGTGGCTGCCTTAGGCTGTTTCCTTGCCGAAATATTGCTTTTACGTTTTTGGGGCAAAGCCAAAATGAATAAAAATACATAGTATCAAGACTGTAAAACTAATTCCAAATCATTGACCACGTTCATGTAATTGATGAATGCTTGATAGGGCGATGAATACACCTCAAAATTTTTGCGTACTGCTTTTTTCGGGAACCATTTGGTTGCCATGTAATCAAAATGGTCGGCGGCTTGTAGTAATAACCAATCTAATTTGGCAGTTTCATTTTCCGATTGCCGGTAAGCGTTTTCGAGTTTAAACAACTGCTGAAAGGCTTCCCGTTGCAATTCGTTTCCCAACCATTCTCCGGTATCCTTTTCTTCTCCCGAAGACCCCGATATTGCCCATGGGACATGCATTGTCGATACCGGAAGCGACAATGCAGGCACCTCTGACGGGGTAATTAAACGATAGCGCGAAGATCGAGACAATTGCCTCCACAATGCCCCGAAAAAGTCAAAAATACCCGTGTCCGCGGTATACAATTCTCCCAAAATTTCGTAGTCAAGATAAATATTGATAAGAGGTATCTCTTCGGGCGTGGCATCTAAAAAATGTATAAACTTCTCCGCGGTCAACGGGGACTGATTCCACGTGTGGTCCCCAAAACGGACAGTAATATCATCACAAAGCCGATAATTACGAGTAAGAATGTGTAAATCAGTTTGATAAGGATTACAATAAAGATAGCCCGGACTTTTCCATCCCAAGATATGTTTTGCCCCTTCGGTAAGTACCGTGTGATAACCCGCCTCGTGTATCCATTCTCCAATCTCATCAGAATAAATACATTCTGTATTACAAAAGGTAACCGGTTTCACTCCAAACAATTGTTTCAGTTTTTTTTCCTGCAACCGTACTTGTTCCATGAATGCCGATTTGCCATGTAAAGAGGCAAGACTATGAGTAAACGTGCTTCCGGTAAACTCGACACGACCTGTTTGCAATAACTCGCGAAAAGAATGTAAAACCTCAGGCTCGTATGCCTCGAAAAGCATCAAAGAACTACCCGCTACACTAAAACTTACTGCAAAACGTTCCCCATACGCCCGTGCACAATCCAATAACAATTGATGGGCAGGAAGATAACATCGCTCGGATAGCCGTTTCGTAATATAACGATTTTGAAACTCATCAAAATAGTCGTGTTTACTATTGATGTCGAAAAAACGATAGGTACGCAAACGATATGGCTGACTAATTTGAAAATGGAAACAAAGATATTGCATGATAAATCGTGTTTTTTTACGGTGCAAATGTACATGTTTTTTTTTTATCATTCATACTTTCAACAAATATTTTTTCATGTATTTTTGCATGTTTGACAAAAATCATTTTTCATCAATAATCAAACTATAAAATGGGAATACATCTTAGCACTTTTGTTGATATTAAATTATTGTTTTTAAAAAAATTATGTTCCTTATACGAAGATAGAGAGATTCTTTCTATTTTCTATTTTTACATGGAAAAAAGATGGGGACTAAAAAAGGCAAGCATTTGTTTATACCCCTATCGTACCTTGTCTTCAACCGAGATGAAGACATTACTGTCTGATATAGCCAGTTTAACAGAGGGCACTCCCGTGCAGCAAGTATGTGGCACTACCGACTTTTACGGGTTATCTTTTCGCGTTACCCCCGCGGTTCTTATTCCTCGCCCTGAAACGGAAGAATTGGTAGAATGGATTTTACAAGAAACAGAAAGCGATGTCCCGGTTCATATTTTGGACATAGGTACCGGTAGCGGGGCTATTGCCATCGCGTTAGCCCACCATTTACCGCTCGCCCGCGTAACGGCTATCGATTATTCGCGGGAGGTGCTATACGTGGCACAACAAAACGCCTGCGCGAATAACTCCACAAACGTGCTTTTCCAAAAAATAGACATCACGCGAAAACGATTGGAGGATTGGAAAATTGCCCCTGTAAATATCATCGTGAGCAACCCACCTTACATTCCTTGGGCAGAAAAAGAAAAATTGCCTTTAAACGTACGGGAACATGAACCGGAAACTGCCCTTTTCGTACCCACGGAAAACCCTTTGTTTTTCTATGAAAAGATAGCCGCGATAGCCCAACATTTACTTGCTGCAAACGGGAATATTTACGTGGAAACACACGAAAATTTTCATACGGAATTAGAAAACATGTTTCATGCCCACGGGTTTCAACATGTGGAAAAAAGAACGGACATCAATCAGAAACCCCGTATGATGAAGATAAAAAAGACAAACTAAAAAAAGTTATTCTGCATCTTCGGTATCGGTAGGCATTGCCGACTGTTCGGAAGCCACCCCTTCGGAGGGATAAGCCTTTCTAAATTCAGATTTGGTCATGAAAGCAAAGGCGAGACAAAGCACCATGATAAATGCTGCCAAGCCCCACGTGGCTTTCTCTATAAAATCTGTCGTTTTTTTCACGCCCATAATTTGATTTGACCCCGCGAAATTAGAGGCTAATCCACCTCCTTTAGAGTTTTGTACCAAAACCACAAGCCCTAACACTACACAAGCAATCACGATCAAAATAACAATAAGAATTACCATATCTACAATACTTTACATTAATTATATACTTTCTCTAAAACTTCTTTATATCTATCTTGTTTTTTCCTTTTCAATTTTGTTATTTTTCAACTCCAAAATTCGATTTGCAAAGTAACAACTTTTTTCCGGAAAAATCAAGCCCAACTTTTTATAAATTTTTATGGCTTTATTTATGCTGCCTTGTTTCGCATAAATAATTGCTAATGTTTCACTTATAACATCAATATCTTCTTCTGAGGATTCTTTTTCGTAATTCGCGTGGGCATCGTGACGTTCCGGATCGAACTGAATTTTGGGAGGATTTTTGCTAAAAGTGTCAATTAGGTGGTCAATAATTTCTTCGTTTTTTGCTTCTTTTGGAGTAGTTGTTTCCGCGCTCGTCAACTCGTCTTCGCTCACGGTAGAAAAATCAGGATTTCCACCGGCTTCTCGATATGCCTTGCGGTTAAGCAACGATAGCAATAACCGGGGTTTTTCTTTTTCCAAAGTAGCAGGGTCGTAGTCTTGTAGCCATTGTATATAATAATATACCAATACCGAAGAGGCAGGATATTGTTGCAAATATTCCCTGAGTTTGTCTCCTGTTTTTTCTGAAAACTGTATATTTTCGTTATAATTCATTCCATTACCAATTGACAAATGCTTTATTAAAAATATCTTCGGTAAGGGCTTCGTTGATAGTAGAAACGAGCGTGCTTTCCACGGACGAGAAATTTTGAGTACTTAAATAATCGGCATATCGTGAAAAAGACTGTTCAAAATTTAATTTTTCGTCAAATTTATTTGTGAAAGATACCCTAACGGTAATCGTGAGCCGGTTCATCGCGGCGGTTTCGTTTCCTTGAATTGCCACGGGTGAAATAGAATAATTGACAATTTCTCCCTCTATATTATAATCGCCACTACTATTGACAATAGCCAACGAAGTTTGGTTTTGTACTTTATTTTTGAGTGCAGTAGTAAATTCTTGGCTTAATGCAGGATTTACCAATGAGGAGTTATTGATAAAATGCCCGACATAAGCTGTTTTCGCACGCGGGTCTACCGTTCCGCCCGATAAAGAAACAGTCATTTTGCAACTCGTGTAAAGCAATAAAAATATCACGGTTACGCTATATGACAAAAATGTTTTACCCATAATTTTCAATAAATAGGATTGCAAAAATACATGAAAATTTTCAAATAACAGAAAAAAAAAGAAATATATAGTCGAAAAAATGGAGATAACCCGTAAAAAAACGTATTTTTGCATTTTGAAATTTTCACCAAAAAAAACATATAATAATATGAAAGACAGTATGATGAAAGCGGCATATTTGCCGGGAAACAGCACGGTAGTGCTCAAAGAAGTTCCTATTCCCGAACCGGGACACGGGGAGGTGCTTATTCGCGTGAAATCTTCCACGATTTGTGGTAGCGACATTAGAGCCATTTATCGGGAACACTTGGGAAAGGGACCGGAGGGCTATCAAGATAAAATATGCGGGCACGAGCCTTGCGGACAAATAGTGAAAACCGGGCGCGGGTTACGCCGGTTCAAAGAAGGCGACAGGGTTATCGTGTATCATATTTCCGGCTGTGGGGTATGTAACGATTGTAGAAGAGGTTACATGATCAGTTGCACGAGCGAATATCGTAGGGCTTACGGTTGGCAGCGCGACGGGGGCATGGCAGAATATATGCTCGCCGAAGAAAAAGATTTGGTGCTACTCCCCCCTACCCTTTCTTATACAGACGGCGCGCAAGTGGCTTGCGGTTTTGGTACCGTGTACGAAGGACTTGAAAAAATAGGCATCTGTGGCAACGATGCGGTCTTGGTTGTAGGATTGGGACCTGTGGGGTTAGCCACTTGTATGTTGGCAAAATCAATGGGCGCGCAAATGATTATAGGCTGCGACACCGTACCCGAAAGAATACAATTGGCAAAAGATAAAGGATTGGTAAATGAGGCTTTCGTGTCAGACGGACAAAGTTTGAGCAAAATACATGCCCTTACCGGAGGCTTTGGGGTAGAAAAAAGCGTGGATTGTTCGGGGCACACGCTCGGCAGGCAGTTAGCCATTCGCGGGGCACGAAAATGGGGACACGTAGTCTTCCTCGGCGAAGGCGGTACCGTGGAGTTTAACCCAAGTCCCGACATTATTCATGAACAAAAAACTATCTACGGCTCGTGGGTTACAAATCTATGGCGCATGGAAGAGTTGGTAGAACGTATCGTGCGTTGGAATATCCACCCCGAAGATTTAGTTACCCACCGTTTCACACTCGACCGCGCCGCGGACGCTTACGCTATCATGGCAGAAGGAAAATGTGGCAAAGTCGCTATCGTGAACGATGAGGAAATAAAATAGAAAAGTACCCTTTATTTTGTCAGGAATTCGTAGCAACGCAAGATTTTTTGCCCGACTTTCTCCCACGTGAGTTGTTGAACATTTTTTGTCCCATTTTGGGCAAAAAAATTAGCGAGGGCACTATAATGTAGTATCCCATGAATGGCATCTGCCATGGCTTCAATGTCCCAAAAGTCGACTTTAATGGCATAGTCGAGTACTTCTGCTACCCCCGATTGCTTTGAAATCACTACGGGTACTCCAGCCTCCATTGCCTCTAAGGGAGAAATGCCAAAAGGTTCGGAAACAGAGGGCATAACATATACATCACTCATTCCAAAGAGCAAGTTGATTTCGCCTCCCCGCAAAAAACCCGTGAAATGAAACCGGTCGGAGATTTCCAACTCGGCGACTCGCTCTATGATCTGTTCCATCATGTCTCCGTCACCGGCAAGCACGAAACGCAGGTTACGGTCTTTTTGTAACAACAAACGGGCGGTTTCCACGAAATAGTCCGGTCCTTTTTGAAAAGTAATTCTCCCTAAAAAAGTTACGATTTTTTCGTTCACGGTTTTGTACCGCGTAATTTCTTTCTGTCCGGGTTCTACGGCATTGTGTATCGTGAAGACTTTATTTTCGGGAATATGATAGCCTTCTATAATTCGTTGTCGGGTAAAGTCGCTCACGGCGAGCACGGCATCGGCAGCCATCATTCCTTCTCTTTCTATATCAGCGACTAATGTATTTCTATGTTTTTCGTCTGAGCGGTCAAATTCGGTCGCGTGCACATGCACGACCAAAGGTTTTCCACTCACTTCTCGTGCCGCGATTCCTGCCTTATAGGTATGCCAATCGTGGGCATGAATAATGTCAAAAGTTTCGGTTCGTGCTAATTCTTCCGCCACGACCGCGTAATGTTCTATCTCCTGCATTAAATTTGCCGTGTACCCCCCCGCGAAACGATAGACCCTTTTGTGTGGTTCTCGTTCTGCCCAGGTAGTGCTTCGCGTTTGATTTACCAGATTGTAATAATCATCTAACCCCACATAAGGAATGAATTTGGAATTTACTTCTATGAAAGATATATGAGAAGCCTGATTATAGAAAGTCGCGTGTCGGGGATCTATGGCAACTTCGCTCGCGTTGATGACCCTTGCTACCGAAGTATCTTCGTCTCCAAAAGCTCTTGGCATCACGAAAATCACGTCTGCCCCATTCAGGGTTAGCCCTTTGGCTATCCCATGACAGGCAGTACCCAATCCCCCTGCAATATGAGGCGGGAATTCCCAACCAAACATGAGTACTTTCATAGATACGTGTTTTTTATCGTTTTAACCATTTGATGAATAATATTTCTCGTTTACGCGACCGTGTTCTATTAAGGCTTTGATATGCAATAATGCCGAAACGCTCCAAGCCTGCGATATCGCCCCATTAGGGCGATGGGGCGGGTCGCCATCATAAATCTCGGCGATAGTAGAAATCCCGTATTCTTTCATGCAAGGCTCGAAGCGGTAGAGCATCTTTTCTAACATGGGAAGCGCGCTTTTTTGGTACACGGTAAGAAGTCCATCGGCAAGTGGCGCGAGTAGCCAAGGCCAGCAGGTACCTTGATGATACGCCCTGTCGCGGTTTTCTTGTCCCCCTTCATAACGCCCCTTGTAGTCCGGATCCGAAGGCGATAGCGTTCTAACTCCCTTGTCTGTCAACAACTCCGCCAAAGTCTTTTTCAAGATCAACTGTTTGATTTTCTCGCTCACCGGAGAATATGGTAACGATGTAATAATGAGCATATTTGGACGTACCTGAAAATTTTTATCATCCCCGTTCACGAAATCGGCAAGATAACCATGCTCTTTTGACCAAAAGGTGTCTTTAAAAACGGCAGGAAAAGTTTGTATCTTGTTTTTCCACTTGTCCGCGAAATCGTGGTCTTTGGCTACCCGTGCCATTTCTATCGCGAAACGCACGGCATTGTACCACAATCCATTGATTTCTACGGGGCAACCGGTACGCGGGGTTACCGGTTCACCATTGATTACCGCATCCATCCATGTCAATGCCACTCCTTTATTTCCTGCATGTATCAACCCATTGGGCAACACGCGAATATGATACAACGAGCCTTCGGTATAGGCATCGAGTATTTTTTTAATATAGGTACCATACATTCCCCAAATCGCGCGTTCGTTTTTCGTGTAAGCAGTATATTGCTGTAGAGCACGGATAAACCACAAGGGGGCATCTACCGAGTTGTAGGCAGCCTGCTCGCCTTGTCCCACGTTAGGGAAGAGCCCATGTTCGAGTTCCGGCAACATGCTGTCTATAATTTCTTTACACAATTCGGGTTTAGCAAGGTCAAGGGTAAGACCGGGCAACGCGATAAAGGTATCGCGTCCCCAACGTCCGAACCACGGGTAGCCCGCGATAACCTCTGTGCGATGATTGCGTTTCACGATAAACTGCTCGGCAGCATTTTGCAAACAATTAAAATAGGTAGAACGTGCCGTATGATACTTAAGTTGTTCGTTATAAAGATGTTCAATCTCTTCAGGGTTTATTTCGCTCGTGCCAATAGCAAGGTATATTTCCTTATTTTTCACTTGCACGTTCATTTTTCCCGGGCATAATAAATCTTCTATTCCATCGTAGCCTCGTTTAATTTCTTCCGCGTATTCGAAATTTTTATACCATACCGGTTCGTGCTCATAGTAAAGTTGGTCATCTATAGAACATTGCAAAAAAACAGGCGTGTAGTCGGGATACAAGCAATAGCCTACCCCATGATTGACCGGCAAATACTGTGTATTCGCATCGGGATTTTCGCGAGTAAGACGATGAATTTGCCTAAATGCCAACAACGGTTGAAATCGAATTACCGCACTTTCAGGGTCTTCTACAATCGTGTATTTGAGTAACAGACGGTCGGCGCCATGTTCAAATAGAAAACTTTTAGAAAAATGGAATTTCCCCACTTTGTAATCATACGTAGGCACGGTATCGGCACGAAAGGATTGCAAATATTTATGCCCCTTAGGAGCAATAATACCTCCTTTATATTGTTGTATTCCAATATGAAATTCCATTTGATTGATAACAATGACCTCGTTAAGAGAGGCAACGAGCAAATGACGTTCCCCGTCCACGTTTTCTTGTGGCACGATAAACAAGCCATGATACTTTCGGGTATTTAAGCCCGAAAGCGTACTATTGGCAAAGGCTCCCGTTCCACTGCATCGTAAAATTTCCCGATGCCCCGAAAAAGCCAAATTCACCAATTTTTCCTGATTAAACTCTATGTAGTTCATGCAGTTTTTTCAAATACTTTTTTAATGCCGCGAAGGTACAGATTTTTTTCAAACAAACATCATTAAAATAACAGGGTTTCGCGAGAAATGACAAAAGGATTTTCTCGCTTATACATAGAGTTCAAATGCTTTTGAATGACCGTTTCTTTTTCTAAATCTTTCTCATCATTAAAAATGTATTTCCATAGATATTGATCCGCCATTCCATAATTGGACACACCGAGTTGCTCGCAATCGCTTTTGCTAATACCTAACCCATCGACCGGGGTTGCCGCGATACAGGCTTCTAAGGCTTGTCTTTGCTTTGCCGAACATTCTGACAATAAATATTTAGCAATATCATAGACTTCGGTTTTCCACAAATTGATAATAGGAGCAAAATCCCCCACGTCCCCATGCAATGTCCAAAAACCGGTCAAAAATTCCGTCAAATTGTCGGTAGAAACAACCAAACCTCCATGTAGTTGGGCAAGGTCGTAAAGCACCATCATGCGGGTACGTGCTTTCATATTTCCCTGCCTTCTTTTCGACAGGTCAGAACCATCTAATTTACCCAATATTTTCTTATTATACAAAAAAATATCGGTCAAGTCCATGTATTCAAAATCGTGACAAAAGGTTTCTCCTACCATGATAGACCGTTCTATTTCTTCAGTAGTATTGGTTTCTATGGTCATGGAGCGTCCCACCAAGGGAATACTAAGACAGTCGCACACCGGTTTGCACAATGCCGCGCAAAAGGCACTGTCTATACCTCCTGAAATTCCTAATACCAAGGATTTTAAATGGTATTTTTCCACGTATTGGCTCGTTGCCAACCTCACGTTTTTCACCACTTTCTCCAATGCATCCGGAGAAGTAATAAAATCATAATATTTCTTTTCACGCGTAAGATATTCCTTCATTTTTTTCATAATTAAAATAAACCGCGAAAATAACATTTTTTTGCACGCGTACCCCTCTTGTTACTATATTTTCTTAATAAAAATAAATGTATATTTGCAGCGTTTTTTTTTTTACTTAAATAAATCAACAAGTATGAAACATTGTTTTTATATATTATTGAGTGTCTTATTTTTTGGATATAGCAACCCGATGTGGGCGAAAAAGGTATTCACGTTATATTCGCCGGATGCAAAAGTGGAAGTGAAAATCATCGTGGGGGACAGTATCACGTACTCACTACGTCATGAAGGCGAGCTTTTGCTCAAACCTTCGTGTGCAGCCATGCAAATGACAGACGGAAGTTCTTACGGGCTAAAGTCGCGCTGCACGGGAAGCAGTACAAGAAAAGTACGTCAACAGTTACAGCCTGTCGTGTACAAGAAAAAAATCGTAGATGATCATTTCAACGAGTTAACTATCCATTTTATAGAACCATTTCAATTGATTTTCAGGGCATATAATGATGGTTTCGCCTATCGTTTTGTTTCGTTAAGCAAAAAGCCTTTTGTGGTAAAAAACGAGCGGGCAGAGATTGTTTTTCCCGATGACGCGCACGTACACGTAGCCTACGTGAACTATCAAAATCCTGAAAATCACGAGCAACAGTATAAAAATTCTTTCGAGAACACGTATCGTTATATTTCTATCTCGGACATCGAACTCCAACGGTTGATATTCATGCCTGTCTTGGCAGAAGTTGCAGGGGGGCGCAAACTTTGTATCACGGAAGCCGACTTGCTCAACTACGCGGGCATGTTTCTCAATAAAGGAAATGCCCCAAATTCGTTGCGCGGTATTTTTGCCCCGTATCCCAAAGAATTACTGCCCGGGGACCGCAATATTGATGTTATTTCCCGCGAAAACTACATTGCCCGTTACTCGAAAGGCGAGACATTTCCATGGCGAGTATTTATTGTAAGTAAAGAAGATAAAGAATTGTTAAACAATGATATGGTATACAAACTGGCCACTCCTGCCCCCGCGGGCGACTACTCGTGGATTAAGCCGGGCATGGTCGCGTGGGATTGGTGGTGCAACTGGAATCTTTACGGGGTAGATTTCATGGCGGGAGTGAACAACAAAACCTACCAATATTTTATTGATTTTGCTGCCGACTATCATATTCCCTATATTATCATGGACGAAGGTTGGTCGGTGAGTGGCAAACGAAATCTTTTTCATGTAGTTCCTGAAATCAATTTATTAGAACTCGTGGAATATGCCACGGCACGTAACGTGGGCATTATCTTGTGGTGCGGCTATTATCCTTTCTCGCGCGACATGGAGCGGGTATGCAATCATTACGCGAATATGGGCATCAAAGGTTTTAAGATAGACTTCATGGATAGAGATGACCAAATAAGCACTGATTTTCATCGTAAAGCCGCCGAGATGACTCTAAAATACAAGTTACTTGTTGATTTTCATGGGACATACAAGCCTACCGGGTTGCAGCGCACTTATCCCAACGTACTTAATTTTGAGGGAGTTTACGGGATGGAGCAGTTAAAGTGGAATCCCAATCCCGATCAAGTTCCTTATGAAGTTACCGTTCCTTATATTCGCATGGTAGCAGGTCCCATGGATTATACCCCCGGTATCATGCGCAACAGTACCCGAGGGGGGTTTGCCCCTATCAATAGCGACGGCATGAGTCAGGGAACCCGTTGCAGACAATTAGCCACATACGTACTCTACGAGATGCCCTTAGCCATGATGAGCGACAACCCCGTGCACTATCGTGCCGAAGACGCGTGTGCCCGTTTTATTGCCTCTATTCCTACCACGTGGGACGAGACCGTTGCCGTGGGGGGTACCGTGGGCGAATGGGTTGCCATTGCCCGTAGAAAAGGAAATACCTGGTACGTAGCCGCGATAAGCAACTGGGAAGCCAGAGACCTCACCCTCGACCTCTCTTTTATCGAAAACAAACAAGGACTATCGCTCGAAATCTTCAAAGACGGCATTAACGCTTTCCGTGCCGCCGCCCACGACTACAAACACGAATATGCCTTTATTCCCGCCGCCCCAACCTCTGTCCACACGCTTAAATTAGCCCCGGGCGGCGGTGCCGTACTTAAAATAACCACGCTCTAATTTTATTTAAATAAAAAACAAAATGATTAGTATTCGTAAATATCTCGGTCCGCTCAATAAAGAGAACCCCGTGCTGATACAAATCTTGGGAATTTGTTCGGCGTTGGCTGTAACCGCACAGTTAAAACCGGCTATCGTGATGACCATTTCCGTAACCGTAGTCTGTGCCATAGGCAATTTTATCATATCTCTTTTCAGAAAAACCATTCCCCCGCGTATTAGAATTATCGTGCAATTGGTTGTTGTCGCGGCATTGGTCATTCTCGTGGATATGATTTTGCAGGCTTATGTCTACGATATTAGCAAAATGCTCTCTGTTTATGTAGGGTTGATTATCACGAATTGTATTCTCATGGGACGTATTGAGGCTTTTGCCCTGTCAAATAAGCCTTTGCCCTCACTTATAGACGGTATTGCCAACGGGTTGGGATACGGGATGGTACTTGTGGTGATTGGATTTACCCGCGAATTGCTCGCGAATGGGACTATTTGGAATCAACAAGTGCTTCCTACTGCTCTATACGCACACGGCTACATGAACAACGGACTCATGGCATTGCCCCCTATGGCACTGATTCTATTGGGCGTGTTGATATGGATACAACGTAGCACCCGATTAAATCCTGATACCAAATAAGATAAAGGTAGCCTTAAATCATAATATATAAAACATAAGAAACATGTTGGATTTATTTGTCAAATCAATATTCGTGGATAACATGATTTTCGCGTACTTTTTGGGTATGTGCTCTTACCTTGCCGTATCAAAAAACGTGAAAACCTCATTCGGGCTTGGTGTGGCGGTTACATTCGTTCTATTGATTACCGTTCCCGTTAATTATCTTATTGATAATTATTTGTTAAAAAAAGGAGCCTTGTCATGGACATCAATAGAAGGGCTGTCGGGGGTAGACCTATCCTTTCTTTCACTCATTGTTTTTATCGCGGTCGTGGCAGCCATCGTACAATTACTTGAAATGATTATCGAGAGATATTCACCTTCGTTGTACAACGCGCTGGGCATTTTTTTGCCACTCATTGCCGTGAACTGTGCCATATTGGGGGCATCGCTTTTCATGCAAGAAAAACACTTCCCCACGGTAGCACACAGTGCCATTTACGCGCTGGGATCCGGCTTGGGCTGGCTACTCGCTATCGTGGCATTCGCCGCTATTCGCGAAAGATTGTCCTACTCTCAAATCCCAAAACCATTACAAGGTCTTGGTATATCCGCTATTACTACCGGACTTATGGGATTGGGGTTCATGGCTTTTTTAGGTATGTAAAAAAATAATCATGCCAAAAAAGAAAAATATTTTCAAAACCATATTTTCCTTTTATGTCGATGGATTTAAAAATATGACATGGGGCAAAACATTGTGGATTTTAATCTTAATTAAACTTTTCATCATGTTTGCCGTGTTGCGCATCTTTTTCTTCAAACCCGTGTTATCCGGAAAAAGTGAAATAGAAAAAGAAGATATCGTGGTGCGCGAATTATTAGACAAAAAATGAAAATCCTGTCTGAGTTAATTCTAAATTTCTGAATTGTCTGAACCATGATATTTCGGCTTTGCTCAATACAGGTTTTCACAAGATTTTCTTGATTGCCAAGATTAATGCCGTCATTCCCGCGAAGGCGGGAATCCCCTGCAATAGCCCCGTCATCGCGAAGGCGAAGCCTGAAGGTCGTCCCGTCATCGCGAAGGCGAAGCCTGAAGCGATCCATTTTACGGCTTTCCATAATCTTTATTCCAAATTTTCTGAATTCTAAATTGTCTGAACCATGATTGTTTTTTGGCACACGGATAACACGGATTAAACGGATTTTCACGGATTTCATTCCTCCATTTCTAAATTCTCGAAGTCTCACGAAGAAGACACGAAACCGTCCTACTGTCCTACTGTCCTACTGTCCTACTGTCCTACTGTCTAACTCCCATACTGTCCAAACAATAAGGGTTGATCTCCATTTCTGAAT
>JAISUP010000065.1 GCA_031272025.1 Bacteroidales bacterium | reverse complement strand
TACCGCAGAAAAAATGGTGTATGCCTCTTTACTGAACGATCACGCTATTAAACAGTATAGGTATAACAATGTAGCATATAATCTGCTTTTAGCAACACGAACTTAAAATAAAGCCTTTTTCATATTACCTATATTTGATACAAATAATTTCTCAAAACCAAGTTGGTTGAAAGTTCTTCTTACAAAATTTGCAGTTGTTCTTTTGTGCCTACGCGGCACAGGTATTGAATGAATAAATTTTGAAATCAAATACCATAAAATAGCCAATCATGGGGATAAATTTATTTGCTTTTCATTAAAAATAGGGAAATAAAAAAACAAGAGAGTGTTGTATTTTCACTGTATCTTTGCAGATCAAAAGCAGCATGTATGAGAAGAATATTTATTTTATTTATTTTCTGTTTATTTACAGTAAAAACGAGTCCCATTTTTGGGCAAGAGCATTCCACTTCAGCGGGGAATATTTCTTTTGAGCAATATCAAAGATTGTTGCAAAGGGTAGAAGATTTAGAAAAACGTCAAGTAGCGCGAGACAGTGTTCGGGATAGAGAAGTGAAAAATCGCGGTCGGTTGCAAGTAGGCGGTTACGGGGAAATCGTCATGCATCGTTTTTTATATAGCAGCGACTTTACCCGTTATTATTATCCCGAACAATATAAAAATGCTAAGGGCTATGGGCAATTTGATTTGCCTCACGTGGTTTTCACGGTGGCTTATGATTTTGGCAAAGGATGGAAAGTGTCTTCGGAAATAGAATACGAACATGGGGGTACCGGTTCGGCGATAGAAATTGAAGCAGATGAATTTGGCGAATACGAAAGCGAAATAGAGCGAGGCGGTGAGGTTGTGTTGGAACAATTTTGGATAGAAAAAAGTTTTACCCCGGCAGCAAATATCCGTGCCGGACATATCATTATCCCGATAGGACTAACCAACGCCCGGCATTTGCCCACAGAATTTTTCTCGGTGATTAGGCAAGAAGAGGAAACCACTATTTTGCCCTGCACGTGGCACGAAACAGGGATTAGTTTTTGGGGTAAAAAAAATGGCTGGCGCTACGAGGCTATTTTCACCGCAGGATTGGATGCCGACATGTTTAACGATGCCAATTGGATAAAAGGAGGGGCGACTTCTGCCTATGAATTTAAAATTGCCAATACTTACGCGGGTGCATTTCGGGTGGATAACTTCTCTGTAAAAGGATTGCGTGTCGGGTTGAGTGGCTACTATGGGCATAGCGCGAGGAACAGCCTCAAAAGTGAAAATTACAAAGGACTAAACGGGGCAGTCATCTTAGGTGCCTTAGACCTCGAATATAAGGGACACGATTTTTGGCTACTCGCCAATGCCGACTATGGACATTTAAGCGACTCCAAAGAAATTTCGGCGAAAAATAAAAACATGGCGAAAAACTCACCCTCCCCGCGTACCAATGTAGCCTCCGATGCCCTTTGTGGTGCCATCTACTTGGGCTATAACTTCTTTGGGTTAAATCAAAAACTCGCCAATAAAAATATGAAATTTTTCGTGTTCGGGCACTATGGATACGTGAACTCCATGTTCAAAACCGCCGAAGGAATTCTCGCCGACAAAAGATTTGAAAAACATATCGTGTCGGGCGGTATTAACTTTTACCCTATCAAAGAATTGGTCGTGAAAATGGAATTTCAATCCAGATTATTTTCTCCCAAAACAACGTACAATACCGAAAACACGGTGTCTATAGGGATATGCTACGCGGGCATGTTTGATATATGGAATAAAAGATAAAAAAACAGTAAAATATATTTAAAAATGAAGAAGATAGCCATTTTAGGTTATGGAAAAATGGGGAAAGAAGTAGAGCGGGCAATCGTGGCACTCTCTCAACGAGTGTCGGTAATCATGGACAACGAACAAGATTGGGAAGACAAATGGGATGATTTTGCCGGCAGTGATTTGGCTATAGAATTTTCTACTCCGTCAACGGCTTTTCAGAATTGTCAACGATGCCTGCAACAGCATATTCCCGTGGTGTGTGGCACTACAGGTTGGTGGGATAGGTTGCCTGAACTTTCGGCAGCAACGGGTGTCCCTTCATTGATTTACGGTTCTAATTTTAGTATAGGTGCTAATCTTTTCTTTAAGATCAACGAGTGGGTTGGGGCTTTGATGAGTCGAGAGGATGGCTACTCGGTAAGCATTCGCGAAACACATCATACCGAGAAGAAAGACAAGCCCAGTGGTACGGCACTAACACTTGCTCGATCTATCATAGAGCATGCCCCACGACAAACAGGGTGGGTATCAGATACGGAATCGGAGGGAAAGTTATCTATTTATTCCGACCGTGTTGCAGGGGTCGCGGGGGTGCACGAGATATGCTATCAATCACCGGAAGATACTATCACGCTTAAACACGAGGCACATCATCGCGGGGGGTTCGCTATAGGGGCAGTCCGTGCCGCTTTGTGGCTCGCGGAAAATCCCGGCATATATGAGTTTAAAGATATCTTTCAACGATTGGCATAAGTTTACTAACTTCTTACTAAATGCCCAAACACTTCCTCAATTGAACTGACCCCCATTTGTTTTTTGATGTCTTCGGGGGTGCCCATAACCTTAATTTGACCTTGAGCCATGATGGACAATCTTCCACAATATTCAGCCTCGTCCATGTAATGTGTGGTTACGAAGATGGTAACCCCTGTTGATGCGGTAGCGTAAATTTGTCGCCAAAATTCGCGTCTTACAATAGGGTCCACTCCACTGGTAGGCTCATCTAAAAATACCAGTTTGGGTTGATGCAACAATGCCGTGGCAAAGGCTAATTTTTGTTTCCATCCCAAGGGCAAATCCCCTACTAATTTTTGAGCATGAGTTGCCATACCTAAGGTTTCCAAACTTTCTATAATTTTATTTTTCAATAATTTGTTAGGAATACGATAAATGGTCCCGTACAATTGCATGTTTTCGTAAATTGACAGGTCATTGTAAAGCGAGAATCGTTGGCTCATGTATCCAATATTTCGTTTTATGAATTTGGCTTGTGTTTTCACGTCAAAGCCTGCCACGGTAGCCCGTCCGGAGGTAGGAGTAAGCAACCCGCACAACATCTTAATTGCCGTAGTTTTGCCCGCCCCATTGGCACCCAAAAAACCAAAAATCTCTCCTTCCCCTACTTGAAAACTAATATGGTCAACGGCTGTGAAAGTGCCAAACTTTTTCGTTAAATTTTCTACTTCAATACGATACATTTTATTTTCATTTAAAGAGAAGATTCGATTCAATCAGTTCTATAAAACAATCCTCTATGGTAGGGGAAATACGATTTAACGAATGAGCAGGCAACCCGTTTTGTTGGATAAATTGTTGCCACAAGGAAGGTATTTTTTCCGTATCTTCTTCGTAAAAAGACACATGCAAATAGTCTCCCGCGGGATAATAGCGACACCGCGAAGGGATGGTATCCATGACTTGCAAGAGCGAGAATATGTGGTCCGTTTTTACTCGAAACAACGCTCCTTTAAAATTTTGGATAATTTGTTCCGGTGTGGCTATCGTGATAATTTTTCCTTCTTGCATTAAGGCAATACGGTCGCAACGAGTGGCTTCGTCCATGTAAGGGGTAGACACGACCACGGTAATCCCGCGGGTTTGTATATTGGTAAGAATATCCCAAAATTCGCGACGCGATACGGGGTCAACCCCGGTCGTGGGTTCATCAAGAAATAATATATCAGGACGATGTATTAAAGCACAGCAAAGGGATAGTTTTTGTTTCATCCCCCCCGACAATTTGCCCGCCCGTCGTTTCTTAAAGGGTAACAACTGTTCCCAAATAGGCAAAATCAGGGCTTGATTTTCTTTGATAGAACTTTTGTGCATGATGGCAAAAAAATGGAGATTCTCTTCCACGGTTAAGTCGGGATAAAGAGAAAAAGTGCCGGGCAAATATCCTACTCGTTCTCTCACTTTCAGGTAGTCTTTTTCCACGTCTAACCCCAACAGAGTGATTTTGCCCGAATCGGGAAAAAGTAAGGTAGTCATGATATTAAATAGTGTAGTTTTGCCACCACCGTCAGGACCTACTAATCCAAAGACTTCCCCGCGAGCAACATCGAAACTCACATCTGACAACGCGGGGGAATTATCTCCATAACTTTTGCTAATATGTTCAACTATAATCGCGGACATGTTTTTTATTTAAAAATAACATCACCGGGCATACCTATTTTGGCACGATTGTCATTCACGAAACTTACCTTCACGGCATATACTAAATTCACACGTTCATCGCGGGTTTGTATCATTTTGGGGGTAAATTCTGCCCTTGGCGATATCCACGAAATTTTCCCAGACATCATTTCTCTCTTTCCTTCACTCCCGTCTATGTATATTTCTGTCTCCTGACCTAATGTAAGCGAAGACAGCATATCTTCGGTAACATAAACCCGAATATACATGTTCGTCAGGTCGGCAATTTTAAAAAGAGGTTTCCCTGAAAATGCCAACTCGTTTACTTCAATGTATTTTTTAAGTACAACTCCTTTCATCGGGGACTTAATGTGGCATTTAGAAAGCATATTTTCGAGTTGCATTTGCTGATAGCGGGTAGATTCTACCTCTTCCAATATCGAGCGGGATTGTATGTTGAGATTGGATTTCATCGCGGCAATTTGGCTTTGAGTAATATTGATCTCGGTGTTGATGTCGTTCAACTGTTTGCTGGATGCCGCGTTGGCTTCTACAAGATTACGCACCATGACGTACTCTTTTTCTAATGAAGATAGTTTGTCTTGTAAGGTTCTAACCTGAGTGGGAATGTCGGGACGTCGCAACAATGCAGCCTTCACAGAAACTTCTAACTGCTTAATCTGTAAATAAATTTGTACCGTATCAATGCAACCAACCTCCTCCCCGCACTCGTAACTTCTTCCCTCTTCAATATTAAAAGAAAGTAACTTACCATTGGCTTCGGAAGATACTATAACTTCATTTGCCTCAAAAATACCATAAGCATCTACCTTGTGATGCGATGACCTACACGAGCCAAAAAAGAAAAATACACCAAAAT
Source organism: Bacteroidales bacterium (assembly GCA_031272025.1). Lineage (GTDB taxonomy): Bacteria > Bacteroidota > Bacteroidia > Bacteroidales > WCHB1-69 > JAGVVH01. The sequence continues at coordinate 41,896 of JAISUP010000065.1, read as the reverse complement.
ATCCCGCGACAAGGACAATCTTAGAAATATTCTTTGTCCATTTTTTTCTTTCGTATTGCATCTTAATTTTCATTTTTTATCTTTAAGTTATTCGCGAACAACATCATTACAAATATTAAAAAATGTTAAACAATATAATGTCGTTGGCAGTACAAAGTTAACATAAAATTTTCAATTATACGCGCAACCATGATAAAAAATTACTATATTTGCAAAATATTTTAAAATAAAATAAAAAATGAAGAGATTCTTATTGTTTGTTGTTCCCGTATTGGTGATAACTATATGGGCATGGGTTTGTTGTTCGCGACCGGATCGCGGAGTGACGGTGGAGCATCTCACCTGTGAATATTTAACCAATCCCATGAGCGTGGATGCCACACAGCCTCGCTTGTCGTGGCAATTACAGCAGTTGCCCGATGCTCGCCCGGGACAAATGCAAACTGCTTATCAAATTTTAGTTGCCTCCTCGCTCGACCTCTTGCAAAAAAATGAAGGCGACTTGTGGAATAGTGGAAAAATACTCTCTTCAAAGTCAATACAAATACCATACGGGGGAAAAGAATTGCAAAGTATGCAATTATGTTGGTGGAAAGTGAAAGTGTGGAATAACTATCGGCAAGAGAGCGCGTGGAGTGAGCCTGCCTATTGGGGGGTAGGATTATTGCATGACAAAGATTGGCACGCCCAATGGATAGGTTCGGCTCCTGATTCTGCACTGCGTCAATATCGAGCGTATGTCGCCGCGAATCACGACAAGCCTACCTTTGATGTCGAATATTGGCAAACCCCCCCTTGTCCCCCTTGTCCCTTATTACGCAAAGGATTTCAACTCAACAAAACCGTCAATCGTGCTGTCCTTTACGTTTCAGCATTAGGATATTACGAGATGTGGATTAACGGGGAACGGGTAGGTAATCAATGTCAAGCCCCTGAATGGACAAACTATGCAACAGAAGTTCAATATCAAACGTTTGACCTTACCGCCTCGTTGCAACAAGGAAAAAATGCCCTCGCGGCGATTCTGGCTGACGGATGGTGCGTGGGCAGGTTAGGGGCGATCCGGTGGATGCATAGTTTCCCGCATCGAGGATTCTATTCGCTCGACCGCAGGCTCATCGCTCAATTGGTGCTTGATTACGAAGACGGCTCCCGCGAAATCGTGGGAACAGATAGTTCGTGGAAAATCAACCCCGATGGTTATATCCTAATGGCAGATAACTTTTTGGGAGAAACCATCGATGCCACCAAAATGATCGCGAATTGGAACATGCCATCTTTTGACGATGCATCTTGGAAAAACGCGTTCGTGGCAACCGGGGAGCACCGACATTTGATTGCCCAAAAAAATGAACCCATCAGGGTACATAAAGTACTGAAACCGGTGGGAATAAGAGCATGGCATGGAAAATATATTGTGGATTTCGGACAAAATATTGCCGGACACTGTGCATTAAAAATCAAGGGAAAACGGGGACAAGTAGTAACAATCAGGCATGGCGAATGGCTCAATAACGACAGCAGTATCTACACCGAAAGTTTGGGATTTGCCAAAGCCACAGACACGTTCATCTTGTCGGGCAATGACGATGAATTCGCCCCGACATTCACTTATCATGGTTTCCAATACGCTGAAGTATCAGGATTAGAAACGCCACTAACGGCAGAGATGATCGAAGCACGGGCGGTTTCATCTGATCCCGCCATAACAGGTAACTTTGAATGTTCAAATGGTAGTCTTAATCAATTGTTTCAAAATATTTTATGGACACAACGAAACAATATGTTTAGCGTGATGACCGACAACCCTTCACGGGACGAGCGTACCGGTGCTACCGGTGATTTGCAGATTTTTTGCCAAAGCAGTATCTATAATATGAACATGGCGGCGTTTTATACAAAATGGTTAATAGATGAAAAAGATATGGCTAAAAACGGACAATTTTTCTCCATGATACCGTCTTTGCGACACGAAGGTTTTTGGGAAGGCTGGATAGGTGCCCCCGGTTGGGCAGAAGCAGGACTTATCGTGCCATGGCGCATGTACGAAAATTATGGAGATTCGCTTGCCTTAGCAACGCTATATCCCGGCATGAAAAGCCATACCAATGCCATCGCGCGCGAAAACCCTGACCTTTTGTGGAAAGTGCGTCATAACCATAACAATGATTGGCTCAATGCCAATACCATTGCCAACCCTCCCGATAGTACTTATAGTACTACCCGCGGGGGTACCCCTAATGACCTTTTCGCCACCGCTTTTTTTATACTATCCGCGCAACTGACCGCACAAACCGCTACTTTTCTCGGAAAAACAGAAGACGCTCAATATTATCAGAAACTAACCCGTGACATTAAAGACAAATTTGTCCGCACATTCGTGCACGCTGACGGGACCATAGAAGGAAACAGTCAAGCCGTGTACGCGCTCGCGCTTTATCTCGATCTCATTCCAGAAAAAATGAGACCCGAAGCATTTGCTCGTCTCGTAGAAGGAATTAAAGAATATGACGGTCGATTATCCACCGGTTTTATCACTACCCCGATGATGATGGAAGAGTTGGCACGTTTTGGTCGGATAGATATTGCCTATCAGTTGCTTGAATCTACTCGTTTTCCTTCATGGCTTTACCCGATTAAGCATGGGGCAACAACGGTGTGGGAACGCTGGGACGCGTGGGTGCCGGGCAGAGGATTTCAAAGTGCCGGCATGAACTCTTTTGACCACGTCGCGTTCGGGGCTATTAACGAATGGCTTTTCCGGCACGTGCTCGGTATCCAACCCGATATAAAACACCCCGGATACGAACATTTTACCATTCACCCGCGACCGGGAGGATCGCTCTCGTGGGCACGCGGATCATACAATTCTATTCGCGGACTTATCGCTACCTCGTGGAAAATAGACAACAATAAATTTGTGCTACAAGTAACTATTCCCGCCAATAGTACCGCAACCATTATCGTGCCTACACATCTGCCACAAAAGATCTCATTCCCGGCATATAAAGGGAAGAAGCCCAAATTAGAACCTGCCGGAACCGAAACCCGTTTTGACCTTGGCTCAGGAGAACATATTGTAGTGGTACAGTTGAGTAACTAATCCCAAAGTGAAATAAATTAAGTCTAAGAACCTGTTTTTTGCCTTCCCATTGGTTAAAAAAAAGAGACCTTAAAAGATCTCTTTTTTTCTTTTTAATGAATCATATAAAAATAAAACTATGCTTGCTTTTATGCAGGCATTTGAGGTAATGACCAACCTTCGCGATAGTTATGTTTGATCAGTTCTTCGGCGAAAGCCTTCGCGTTGATGTCTTCTTCATCGCGGTGGAAAGTAGGATGTCCATTGTGAATGCTAAAGTTGTCGGATTTAGTAATTTTGAACTTATCGTTGTCGTTAATGTTGGTAAATTTCATGTTTGGACCGTCCCATAGGAGTTCTTTGTTAAGCCCTTGTAATCTTACCGCCAACACGCCCATAACGACCATTTCGTTGAAGGGACCGGCTTCGCTGAAATCGGAAGACAGTTTTCTTCGGCTATCAGGATTTTCTTTGCAGGCTGCAACCCAATCCATCTCGTGGCTGGTCGTGATTTCGCGTTGGGTTTTGGGAGAGTTGGGTTTGCGTCCTGACAGCAACCACGGGTCGCGTCCGTAGCACCCGCAAATTAAGGTATCTTTTGAGCCGTGGAAAATTACGGGACCGTCAATATCTAAGGTTTTTCCCGCGGGGAATCCTGCCGGTATTAAGGGTTTGATACCTCCGTCTACCCAATATACTTCTACTTCCGGCATAGATACTTTTGCCATATTATCGCGTGCGGGGAATGTTAACCTGACACTCTGTGCCGTGGGAGCACAGTCGGTAAGTAGTAGCGTAGAACTGCCTTGTACTTTGGTGGGGTATCCTAATTTCAGTCCTTTAAAGATGGGGTGCATGATATGGCAAGCCATGTCTCCGAGCGCACCGGTGCCGTATCTCCACCATCCGCGCCAGTTCCACGGGTGATATATTTCGTTGAAAGGAATGAGTTCGGCAGGTCCCGTGAATAAATCCCAGTTTAAGGTTTTGGGCACTTTATCCACTTTCGTGGGGGCGTTCAACCCTTGTGGCCAGATAGGACGGTTGGTCGCGCAGTCTACTCGTTTTACTTCTCCAATTTCTCCATTCCAAATCCAATCGCAAATTTGGCGAACGCCACCATCGGAAGCCCCTTGATTGCCCATTTGGGTGGCTACCTTATATTTCGCGGCAAGTTTGGTGAGCAGCCGTGATTCGTACACGGTGTGGGTTAATGGTTTTTGTACATAGACATGTTTTCCCATCGTGATGGCGGTAGCGGCAATAATGGCGTGGGTATGGTCTGCCGTAGCCACGATGACGGCATCAATAGATTTGCCCATCTCGTCATACATTTTACGCCAATCCCAATATTTTTTCGCGTTAGGAAATTCGTCAAACGCTCCTTTCGCGTAAGCCCAATCCACGTCGCATAATGCCACGATATTTTCGTGAGCCTTCACAGCATTGAGGTTGGCATGCCCCATCCCGCCAATACCTACGGCGGCAATATTCAACTTGTCGCTGGGGGCGGTATGTTGTCCCCCCGCGCTTTTACCCATTGCAATATTCGGAATAATGGTCGGTGCAACAACCATGCCTATTGCCGCTGCCGCACCTTGTTTGAGAAAACTCCTTCTCGAAATACTTTTTGATGCCATAATAATAAAATAATTTAATTATAAAAAAATAAACGCGCAAAGGTACATGAAATTTTTGAATAAAACAAATGTCAAATAAAAAAAGGACGAAGAATCTAATGGGCTGTCTCTTGATCATCGGGTAAGGAAGCCGGCATTAACCCAATTGCCCAAGTCTACGCGGTCGGGAGTGCCTATGGTTGTGCAGGCTATGCTAATTTTTTTGCTGCCTTCAGGAATTTCTACATTAAAATTCCATGTTTTTGTAGAGACATGCATAACCGGGCTTTCGGCTACCAACACTCCGTCGACAAACACTTTAAATATAACGTTACAGCGCGATGCTACCGCACGTCCGTTGTCGATATCTAACATATTTTCGTCGCAACCTACCGCTGCCACGAAACGTTTGTATTCGGGGAGTAGGTCGTATATTACCGATGAAGGTGCTCTAAAACCCAGTCCGTGAGAATATATTTCGCCCCCCACGCGTAATTTTTTATGTTCGTAAGATTTTTTCACGACAGGTATCCATGCACAATCGGGTAGAGAAATGGCGTAAGGGTTGATTTTAAAATTCAGGTCATCAAGAAAAATGTCGGGCAATGGGGTAGGGGGGGGCAAAAGGACAAATTGGGCACGACTGGGGATACTCGCTTCTTTCCCGTTTCTGAATGCGGTTGCCCTGACTAAAGTAGTGTGCTCTATCACGAGTGGGTGAGTGTAAAGAGATGAATGGGCTGAAGGGGCACTGCCGTCTGTGGTGTAACGAATTTCGGCTTGCTCTATCCAAGGAGAGGTTAACGTGAGCACGGTAGGTTGTTGCATCAAATAAGGACGGTCGGGGGTGCCCCACGGGGAAAAACGCACGAGATCTACAGGCGAGGTACTGTCCCAAAGTCCGGCTATTTTCAAAGCCTCTCCCATGTTAAAGACGGGAACATTCCAATGGGCTAATTGCCGGTCTATGTCCGCGGTACCGTCATCGGGGGTATAATGTCGGTCAGGGTCATAACAAGTAAAGGCATCGTTAAGATCCTCGGCAAGGTAGCAGTTAAAACCTGCTTTATACATGTCTGACAGTGCCCCGGGTTTGCCAAACACGCACATATTGGTATGCACGCCCATATAGATTACATGAATTATATCTCTGCTTTTTAGTAAGGTATAGATTTCGGGAGACGATGCCGAGAAACGGTCTTGTGGGGCAATATGTAAGTCAGGGTGCATGGCATCCCAACCATAGTTTCCCGTGCAGGTAACACCGGGACCGCAAAGACAAGCCCCCACGGGGGCGACAAATTGTCCCTGAGGTAAGGGGGGACGTGCATCTACCGGCAGTAGCAGGGGCAATGCTGCTACTGCTTCGTATTGAGGCATTCCCGCGTATAACGCTACTACATCACTGGGATTCCACACGACCAACATGCCTAAATCGCGAGCCGCGTTCAATACCCGGTTCATTCGCGGCACCATGGCAGAAACCCTTTGAGAAGCAGTCATGCACCAATGCCCGTTCCACATATCTATCACGATAATGGCTGTACGGGAAGCATCTATCAAGATGTCTTTTCTTGTCTCCTGTCCATGTTCATCAATGACCGTTGCTTTTATTTTAATATCCGCAGCATATATCTGTGTGATATACAGATATATAAATCCAATCAATAAAATTTTTTTAATCATGACGAGCGGTATCTTTATAAAAAACGTCTAAGGCACTCTATATTATTTGTATAGAGGACCGTAGGTTTGGCAGGCACGGTAGTCGGCATTTTCCTTGTCCATGCCGAAGGCTGCCCACGCGGCGGGTCGGAAGATGTCGTCTTCGGGCACGTTGTGCATAGACACGGGTATACGCAAAATTGAAGCCAAAGTAATCAAGTCTGCCCCTATATGTCCGGCATTGATTGCCCCATGATTCGCGCCCCAATAGTTCATAACCGAATACACGTCTTTAAAATTGTGGGTATGATTTAGACGAGGCACGAACCATGTTGTAGGCCATCCTTTGTCGGTACGATTATCTAAGATTTCGTGTATGTCGGGGTCGATGTCGGCGGTCCATCCTTCGGCAATTTGCAGCACGGGACCTAATCCTTTCACGAGATTGAGTCGGGTCATGGTGCAGGGCATACCGCCGCGGGTCAGGAATTTTGACGAGTAGCCGCCTCCCCTGAAATATTCTCTGTTCGCGGGCATCCACGTGGTCGCGTCTAAACAGGCGCGTGCTTCGTCTTCGCTAATTTCCCAGAAAGGCTTCATGACAGGATTCCCGTTTTTGTCGCTTTGTCTGCCACTACCGTCTAATGAAGCGGCACCGGAATTGATGAGATGTATCATCCCCTGAGCGGCTAATCCTTCCAATTTTTTGCCGGTAACTCGTTCTACGGCTTCGGGACTCCAATAGGTTCGCACGTCTGCAAAAATAGAAGCCGTGTTAGTGAGCAAATGCCCAAATAGCATCGCGGTACCGTTGAGTGCATCATTTTCGGTTGCCAACACGAAAGGAGTACGAAGCCCGTTCCAGTCGAACGAAGAGTTAAGAATAGCCTCGGTAAAATCTCCATTAGGATAAAAGTCTGTCCATTGTCGTTGTCCTTGAAATCCCGCTGCCAACGCGTTATGTCCTAAGGCTTCTTCTCCAAATCCCATTTCTTTGAGTTTGGGATTTCCTATCATTAAGTCTCTCACGATAAGGGTCATTTTCACGATAAACTCCCAATCTTTCTCGCTTTCGGCAGGGGTTCTCACTAAATCGGCACGGTTGATATTGTCTTGTCCTTGTTTGCAGTTTTTCTTTGCCCACGACAATGCTTTTTCATATTCTTCGTGGTCGTATATCCCTTTGGTCATGCGACGAATAATTTCCACTTCGTCTATCCCTTCGCAGCGCATACCCAGCCAATTTTCAAAAAATGACGGGTCTACGATAGAGCCCGCGATTCCCATACAAACGGCTCCGATGGAGAGATAGGATTTTCCTTGCATGGTAGCGGCGGCAAGTGCTGCCCGTCCAAATCGTAATAATTTAATCTTCACATCTTCCGGTATGGTTGTATCGGAGGCTTCTTTTACATCTTTCCCATAAATGCCAAACGCGGGTAAGCCTTTTTGGGCGTGGGCAGCAAGCACGGCGGCAAGGTAAACTGCCCCCGGTCTTTCGGTACCGTTAAATCCCCACACGGCTTTAATCGTGCGGGTATCCATATCCATGGTTTCGCTACCATAGCACCAACAAGGGGTTACCGTGATGGTAATGCTTACTCCTTCTCTCCTGAATTTTTCGGCACAAGCGGCACTTTCTGCTACCCTGCCAATCGTGCTATCCGCGATGACACATTCTACCGGGTTGCCATCCGGGTATTTTAAATATGACGTGAGCAAAGATACCACACTTTTTGCCATATTCATGGTTTGCATTTCTAACGATTCGCGTACGCCACCCATACGCCCGTCAATCACGGGACGAATACCTATTTTAGGGAACTGACCCTTGTAACGAAGATTACTCATTTCTGCTTTATGTTTTATTGTTAAATGATAATTCACTTTTTTCGTTTTTCAATCGGCAAAAGTAATAAAAAAAAGGTTAGTATTTTTTTATTCGCGTAAAAAAATTTCTTTGTATTTTCGCGGCTGTTTATAAATATTGATATTTTATGATTATGGGAACCGTTTTCTTGGCGATTATCTTAATTTTCATCGTGGGCTATGCAGGTATAGCCTTGGAACATCCGTTAAAGATCAACAAAACGGCTACGGCGTTATTGCTGGGGGTTGTGTTGTGGACTTTGCTTGCTACTTGTGGGGAGAGTGCATGTTTGCCTGATTTTTTTGCCAAGTATAACGAGGGCGAGGGTTTCTTGTCGAATCTTGTGCACCACGAGTTACTATTGCATTTGGGCGACATTTCCGAAATTATCTTTTTCTTGCTCGGTGCTATGACCATCGTGGAATTGATAGACACCTATGGGGGTTTTAAAATTATCACGGATAAAATACATACGGTGTCGCGGGTAAAGTTCTTGTGGGTAATAGGGTTTCTTGCTTTTTTCCTGTCGGCGGTTTTAGACAATATGACTACGACTATTGTCATGGTTACTCTTTTACGAAAGATGGTGTCGGATAAACACGACCGGTGGTTTTTCGCGGGTATGGTCGTGCTTGCTGCAAATGCCGGCGGCGCGTGGTCCCCTATCGGGGACGTAACTACCATCATGTTATGGATCGCGGGAAAAGTGAGCGCGGTCAATATCATGCTCAAGACTTTCCTCGCGAGCCTCTTCTCTATTATGGTTCCCCTTATTATCTTATCCTTCACTATGCGGGGCAATTTTCAAAAACCGTCTGTAGCCAACCGCGATGTCGAGATGTCTTCAATACCGAGCGTGGTTAGCAGGCTCGTCTTGTTTGTTGGGGTGGGCTTACTACTTTTTGTGCCGGTATTTAAAACCATTACCCATTTGCCTCCCTATATCGGGATGCTGGGGGCTTTATCTGTCTTATGGATGCTTACCGAAATTTTGCAAGTAAAACACAAAGAAAAAATAACCGACAAATTTAAAGTTTCTTCCATTATTAGTAAAGTAGACGTTCCCAGCGTGCTATTTTTCTTGGGCATATTGTTGGCGGTAGCGGCACTGCAAACCGCGGGTCATCTTACTCTGCTGTCGCGTTCGTTAGACACCATCGCGTTGCCCGACCAACATAAATATTTTCTTATTAGCGGTATTATCGGGGTTTTGTCTTCTGTGGTAGATAACGTACCCTTAGTTGCAGGGGCAATGGGCATGTACGGGTTCCCGATGGATCATTATTTTTGGGAATTTCTCGCGTATTGCGCGGGTACAGGGGGCAGTATCCTGATTATCGGTTCCGCGGCAGGAGTTGCCGCCATGGGCTTGGAAAAAATAGACTTCATTTGGTATCTCAAACATATTTCGTGGCTCGCGTTGATAGGATACATCGCGGGTGCCGCGATATTTATCGCGCAATACCTGATTTTTCATTTGTGAAAATATTTTAATCAATAATCATAAAAATTAAGGAAATATGGGATTTTTTAAAGAATTTAAAACATTTGCCATGCGCGGAAACGTGATGGACATGGCGGTAGGTATTATCATTGGCGGTGCTTTTGGTAAAATTGTCAGTTCTTTTGTCGCCGATGTCATCATGCCCCCTTTGGGTATCTTAATTGGCGGTGTAGATTTTTCTAACTTGAAAATCACGCTAAAATCGGCAACGGTAGATGCTGCCGGCACTACGATCCCCGAAGTTACACTCAATTATGGTGTATTTATCAATACCATTGTTGATTTTATCATTATTGCTTTTGCCATCTTTTTGATGATCAAAGGGATTAATCGCTTGCAGAACAAGAAAGAAGCAGAACTGCCCGCCACCCCACCGGCTCCTACCAAAGAGGAGATGCTACTCGAGGAAATCAGGGATATTTTGAAAAGTAAAAATTGAAAACCGATGACAAAAGGTAGAGATTTAAAACCACATATTGGCATTTTTGGAAGGCGTAATCACGGGAAAAGTTCTTTTATCAACGTACTTGTGGGACAAGATGTATCTATCGTGTCCGACATCCCCGGCACGACTACCGACCCCGTGAAAAAGTCAATAGAGATTTTTGGCATTGGTCCATCTATCGTGATTGATACCGCGGGAATTGACGACCACGGGGATCTCGGTGAAAAGAGAATCCAAAAAACAACAGAGGTCTTGGAACTCATTGACTGTGCCGTGTTGTTGATCGCGGGCAACCTTTGGGGCGACAAAGAACGGGAAATTATTCAACAATTCAAAGCGTTAGATATTCCTTTTATCATTGTTCACAACAAAAAGGACCAAGTCCCCCTTCGCGAAGATACTCGCGAGGCTATTTTTCAAGAAACCGGTGCGAACATCGTAGATTTTAGTACCCGCGAGCCTGAAAATCTTGAAGAAATCGTGGAACTGTTAAAAAAAAACATTCCCGAGAATGCCTATCAGGAAATTACGCTCTTTGGCGATTTATTACAACCTGACGATATGGTTGTAATGGTGATGCCTATTGACAACGAGGCTCCTGATGGACGGTTGATTTTACCACAAGTAATGGCATTACGCGACGCGCTCGACCACCATTGTATTAGTGTAGTTCTACAAGAAAGCGAATTGCCTGCATTTTTTAAAAACTATAATCTTCATCCCAAATTAGTCATCACCGACAGTCAAGCCTTTGAAAAAGTCAACGCCGTTACGCCTGACGGTGTCGCGCTCACCAGTTTCAGTATCCTTTTTGCCCGACTGAAAGGAGATTTTGAGCGTTTTTTGCAAGGCACACCTAAAATCAGTCATCTCAACGATGGCGACAAGATACTTATCATGGAAAGTTGCTCACATCATGTGCATTGCGACGACATCGGACGTTTCAAAATCCCGAATTGGCTCACCCGTTTTACCGGCAAACAATTATCTTTTGAAATAGTGAGCAGTTTTCAAGCCCCTACTCTTCCTATTCAAGAATACGCGCTGTTAATTCAATGCGGGGGGTGTATGATAACACGAAAACAACTGCTTAGCAGACTTAAACCCGCGATTACTCATGGAGTATCCATAAGCAATTACGGGATGGCAATTGCTTATATGCACGGTATTTTTGACAAAGCAACGCGAATATTCAGATCATGAAAAAAAATATCGCCATTTTAATGGGCGGGGACTCTGCCGAGTATGAGGTCTCGCTCAGTACCGCCAAAAACATTTATGCCCTATTAGATCCTGAGCGATATGCCGCGTATCTCGTGCACGTGAAAAATACAGAATGGAATTGCATGAGTAATGATGGAAAAAGTTATCCCGTGGATAAAAATGACTTCACGGTGCACGCGGGCAACCGGCATCTGAAATTTGATGCGGTTTTTATTGCCATTCATGGTACTCCCGGTGAAAATGGATTATTTCAAGGCTATTTCGATATGTTGAAAATTCCCTATACCGGCTGTGGCACTTTTTGTTCCGCGCTCACGTTCAACAAATTTTTTTGCAACGTGGTGGTCAAAAGTTTGGGCATACCGGTAGCCCCATCGTTACATTTCTATCGCGGGGAAACGATAGACAATGAACAAGTAGCCGCTACCTGTGGCTACCCTTGTTTCGTGAAACCTTGTAATTCGGGGTCGAGCGTTGGGGTAAGTAAAGTCTCCCGCCCCGAAGATTTGTTTGTCGCCATAGAAGAAGCCCTGAAACACGATCACCAACTCATGATAGAGCAGTTTGTCCCCGGTCGGGAACTCACTTGTGGCGTGTCGCTACAAGCGGGAAAACCCCACGCGCTCGCCGTTACTGAAATCAAAAGTGCCCGCGAATATTATGACTATCAAGCAAAATACAGGGCAGATTGCCACGAGTTGATCACGCCCGCCAATATTAGTGAAAAAAGTAAAGACCTAATTATCCAGTATTCGGAAACCATTTACAAGAGACTTAATTGCAAAGGAGTGGTACGCGTAGATTATATACTCTCTAACCGGGAAGAAATTCCTTATTTTTTAGAAATCAATACGATACCCGGACAAACAGACCAAAGTATTATCCCGCGACAAGTAAAATATGCAGGGATTTCTTTGGTAGATTTTTACGCGGGTTTAATAGAGGAGTGTTTGCACGCGTGAAAAGGGTCATGATTTTATCATATCAGATGGGATGAATAGCAGGTTAGATGTATTCTTAGTACAACAAGGGTTGTGTGTTTCCCGCGAAAGGGCACGGGTGGCTATTGCTTCGGGCAATGTCGCCGTGAACGGGGAGGTCGTAACCAAACCTGCCAAAACTATACAAGAAAGCGACGAGGTACATATTGCAGACTTGTTTTCTCGCTACGTGAGTTTGGGCGGCTTAAAATTAGAGAAAGCCATTCTTGATTTCCACTTAATCCTTACAGGGAAAAAGGTGTTAGACATAGGTGCCTCTACCGGCGGTTTTACCGATTGTGCTTTGCAGCATGGGGCAGAGACATGTACTTGTATAGACGTAGGCACCGAGCAAATGACCCCCGCACTCAAGGAAAACCCTCGCGTGAAAACCATGGAACAAACAGACTTCCGCGAACTCACTACACAAGATTTAGATAACCAAAAATATGATTTTATCCTCGCGGACGTTTCCTTCATTTCTCTCACTTGTTTGTTCCCGCGCTTTTCGTGTTTCTTAAATGAAGGCGGACAACTTATTTTGCTCATAAAACCACAATTCGAGGTGGGAAATTCTTTTCTGAACAAACAAGGCATCGTAACATACCCCAAAGGCTATCAAACGGCAATCCTGAAAGTGGTAACCGAAGCACTCAATCATGGTTATTTTCTTCAAAATCTCACGATTTCTACTTTATTTGAATGGCCCAAAAACGTGGAATTCCTGTCTCTTTTTTCTCGCGAAAAATGCACTTTTAGTCTTGATATGTCCTCCCTTATGGAAGAAGTCAAACAAAAAATCAAAGAAGTAAAAAAAAGAAAAACATGATTTTACAAGTTTATTCCCAAGGAAAATTGTACGCGTGGAAAAATCCTGTGGTTATGGGCATAGTGAATATCACAGACGATTCTTTTTTCGATGGAGGGCGATATGTTACAGAGAAGGCTTTATTAGAGAGAATAGAACAACTACTCGATGAGGAAGCAGACATGATTGATTTGGGAGCGATGTCTACACGCCCGGGAGCGTTAGACCTTGACCAAAACACGGAAAAAGAAAAAATACAACAAGCCGTAAAAAGCATCAAATCTCATTTCCCTGAGATATTTCTATCCATTGACACGTGGCGGTCTTCTGTGGCTAAAGTTGCGGTAAACGAAGGGGCGAACATGATTAACGATATTTCGGGCGGCACTTTTGACCCGAAAATGATCCCCGTGGCAGGTCAATTAAAAGTACCCTATTGCTTAATGCATACCACGGGAAAACCGGATAAGATGCAACAACAAACCCAATATAAGTCTTTGATTGGAGATATTATTCGTTTTTTAGGAACACAAATCCAACGACTGCGAGAAGCGCAAGTGCGAGACATCATCATCGACCCCGGGTTTGGGTTTGGCAAAACTTTGGAACAAAATTATTCCATATTAAATAATTTAGAGGCATTCTCTACGTTTGACCTACCCGTGTTGTTGGGTATTTCCCGAAAATCAATGATATACAATTTATTGAGAAATTCCCCTGCCGAAGCACTAAATGGTACCACGGTACTAAATACCATCGCCTTAATGAAAGGTGCGCGAATTTTGCGGGTACACGATGTCAAAGAAGCCAAAGAATGCGTGAAAATAGTACAAAACCTTAAATCTTTAAATCTTTAAATCTTTAAATCACATGTCTTTTATTCGTATCTCGAAACAATTTACTTTTGAAATGGCTCATGCTTTATCTGATTACGATGGGCTTTGTCGCAACTTGCACGGGCACTCTTATTATTTAGATGTTACGGTTAGAGGGAAGCCTAATCAGGATACTACTTCTCCCAAATGGGGCATGCTCATCGATTTTGGAGACTTGAAACGCATAGTGCAAGAAGCGGTGATTGATTGTTTTGACCACGCGTTGGTATTAAACAACCGTGTTCCTGACCATTTACGGGCAACATTGCAGCAACACTATGAAAAGGTGGTGTTTGTATCCTATCAACCCACGACAGAGAATTTACTCATTGACCTCGCGGGACGGTTACTTTCGCGATTACCGGCTCGTGTTCAACTGTTTTCGCTCAAGTTGCGCGAAACCGATAGATCTTATGCAGAATGGTATATGGACGATAACCAAGAAATTTGAAAAAAAACCGTAAATTTGCAATTCCATTTTTTGTACATGTAAAAAAGTATAAATTATTTTGTATCAATAAAAATCAGCATAAGTTATGAGCGTGAAACAACTTTTTTTAGGAGATGAGGCGATTGCCCAAGGTGCATTAGACGCGGGTTTGTCGGGAGTGTACGCGTATCCGGGGACCCCTTCCACGGAGATTACCGAATTTATTCAACATTCTCGACAAGCCATAGAAGGTAACGTTCACCGCGAATGGGCTTCTAACGAAAAGACCGCGATGGAGGCAGCCATAGGAATGTCTTACGCGGGAAAACGAGCAATGGTGTGCATGAAACACGTGGGATTGAATGTTGCCGCCGACCCTTTCATGAACTCTGCAATTACTGGAGCTAACGGAGGCTTAGTAGTCGTTGTTGCCGATGACCCTTCCATGCACTCTTCACAAGACGAGCAAGATTCTCGCTTTTTTGCCAAATTTGCTTTCGTGCCGATTTTTGAACCTTCTAATCAGCAAGAAGCCTACGACATGGCTTTCGAAGCCTTCGATTTTTCGGAAAAATACCGCATCCCGGTCATGCTACGCGTAACTACTCGTTTGGCTCATTCGCGCGCGGGAGTAGAGCGGCGCGCGAATCCTCGCCCACAAAACGAAATTCACCTGCACGAAAATCCCAAACAATTTATCCTGCTCCCGGCATTAGCAAAAAAATATTATCAACAACTGCTCGACAAACAACCCGACTTAGAAAAAGAAGCCGAAAATTCTCCTTTTAACAAATATATAGATGGGGAAAATAAATCTTTGGGTATCATTGCTTCCGGCATAGGATACAATTATTTGATGGAAAATTATGTACAGACTCCTTGTCCTTACCCTGTGTTAAAAATCAGTCAGTACCCTGTTCCCGCGAAACAAGTCGCGAAGTTAGTAGACGAATGCTCTGCCGTGCTCGTGCTCGAAGAGGGATACCCATTGATAGAAGAACAGTTACGAGGTCTACTCAATCGAGGGGGCAATATTAAGGGCAGGCTGGATGGCACCCTAAGTCGCGCAGGAGAGTTAACCCCTAACATGGTAGGAAAAGCGTTGGGAATAGAACAAGTAGAAGGTATGCCCGTGCCGGATATCGTGATGCCGAGACCTCCGGCATTATGCACAGGTTGCCCACATATCGATTCCTATATTGCACTCAACGAAGCAATGCAGCCGTATGGCGAAGGACGTGTTTTTTCCGACATTGGTTGTTACACCTTAGGGGCACTCCCCCCTTACAACGCCATTTATTCTACCGTAGACATGGGAGCCTCCATTACTATGGCAAAAGGAGCCGCCGATGCAGGCTTACGACCGGCGGTCGCGGTGATTGGAGATTCCACGTTCACGCATAGCGGCATGACTTCATTGCTCGATGCGGTGTACGAAAATACCCCAATTACCGTGCTCATTCTTGACAATAGCACCACGGGAATGACCGGAGGACAAGATTCACATGCCTTTGGAAGAGTATTTGAAATATGTAAAGGACTGGGAGTGAGCGAAGAACATATTCGCGTACTTAAGCCTTTGCGCAACCGGCATGACGAGAATGTCGCCATCATCAAAGAAGAACTTGCCCACGAAGGAGTATCCGTCATTGTTCCCACGCGAGAATGCGTGCAAACACTCAGCCGCCGCATGAAAGCAAAACTGAAATAAACACACTTTCTTTATTGTATTTATCTGTAAATTAAACATTAAAATATCAAAAAAATGAAAATAGACATCATATTGGCAGGTGTAGGCGGTCAGGGAATTTTATCCATTGCCTCTATCATAGGTTATGCAGCAGTAAAAAAAGGATTGTACCTCAAACAAGCCGAGGTTCATGGCATGAGTCAGCGCGGGGGCGATGTTCAATCTCATTTTAGACTTGCCGACTATCCCATCGCTTCGGATTTGATTCCCCGCGGGAAAGCCGATCTCATTATTTCGGTAGAACCGATGGAGTCGTTGCGTTATTTACCGTGGCTCTCGCGAGAAGGAACACTGATCACGAATGACCAACCTTTTATCAATATTCCCGACTACCCGTCTGCCGAGATATTGCAAAAAACATTCGACACTTTACCGCGAAAAGTAGTCATCAATGCCAACGACATTGCCAAAGAATTAGGCTCAGAACGGTCGGCAAATATGGTGATTTTGGGTGCCGCCGCCCCTTTTATTCATATCGACTTTGCCGATTTGGAAAATGCCGTGCGCGACGTTTTCGCCCGCAAAGGAGAAGCAGTGGTCAACACGAACCTCGCCTGCCTGAATGCCGGACAAAAATTTACTGAAAATATCTTAAAATTTGCTTAAAATGAATGATTTAATTCAAACCATGCTCTCGCATCGCAGCATCAGGGTATATCAAGAGAAAAAAATACCCCCCGAAATGCTCGAACAAATTTCGCGAGCAGCATGTAGCGGTTCTACTATGGGTAACATGCAATTGTTTAGCATTATTATGACCGAAGATAAGCAAAAAATGCGCGAAATGGCACCTTATCACTTTAATCAAAGCATGGCTACTAATGCCCCTTTGATACTTACTTTTTGTGCCGACTTCAACCGGTTTAATCGTTATTGTGCTTGTCGCGGGTGCGAAACCGATGCTTACGATAATTTGCAATCATATCATTGGGCGATTACAGATGCGCTCATCGCGGCACAAAATGCCTGCGTGGCTGCCGAAGCATTAGGATTAGGAATTTGTTGGTTGGGTACCATTACTTATCAAAGCGAAGCATTTATTCGCGTATTGCATTTACCCGAACGGGTGCTACCGGTTGCTTGTATTTCTATGGGCTATCCCGCCGAACAACCGGAAATGACCGACAAATTGCCCATAGAAGCCTTAATACACAGAGAAATATACGAAGATTATACCCCTACGCGTATCAATAAACTGTATGCCGAAAAAGAAAAACACCCAAATACTCTCAATTTATTGAAAGAAAACAACGCGGAAAATCTCGCTCAAATATTCGTAAACCATCGTTATGTCAAAAAAGATAACGAGCATTTTGCCGAGCAATTGCTTGCTTCTTTAAAAAAACAAAAATTCATGAAATAAAAACAAAAAAAGTTGTATCTTTGCAGCGTGAAAAAAACGGGGTGTAGCGCAGTTGGTAGCGCGCTACGTTCGGGACGTAGAGGCCGCAAGTTCGAGTCTTGTCACCCCGACGATATGATAGCAAAATGCTTATATCCACGAATCTTTGACCATAATGAAACGTATTGTTTTTATAGGAATCTTATTGGGGGTTGTTCTCGCTACAAGTTTTGTCGCGTGCATAGATAACACAAGTATATTGACAGAACAAGAGAAAAACGCGACTTTTTTGACCGAGGCAACGCTGGGGTGGAAATTAAAAATTGCAACGGCAACTCCTACGGATAGTACTCTCTCCGAACCTGTTGATTTATTGCCACAAATGGCACAATGGGATATTGATGACATCGTGATTTATCATGATGCGGATAAAACCGTACATGTAGATCCGGGTAGCGAACTCCCGGCGAACGAGAACGAGGGTTTCATGAAAACACAAAGTATGGGCGCGTGGTCCTTTACCGATGAGGCAGCAACACAATTTTCCACGCAAGTTCCCTTTCTCTATTCCGCGGGTATGTCTACACGGGTGAACAGTACTCTCACTACACTCAACGCGAAAACCCTGAAATTTAATTTCGTACAATCTTTAAATCACGCGTTTGGATTGCCTTCGGGCAACTACACGATCGCACTTACTTACGTGGCACTATAATCTTTATTTATTATGCTCAACAGGCACTATTTGCGTACCAAAGTCATGCAGGCAATCTTTGCCCGACAAATTAACCCCGGGGAAACGATGACCAAATCGGAAAAAAAATTAACCGATAGCATTCAACAATGTTATACGCTCTTTCTATACTTGTTTTCTATATTCCCTGAAATGAAAAGATACCGGCAAAATAAAATAGAAGAGTTAAAACAAAAAATAAACCCTACCCCCGAAGACTTAGACCCAAATCCTCATTTTATCAATAATAAAGTCATCGCGCTCATCGAAGATAACCGTGCCTTAAAAGTATTGTGGAAAGAAAAACATATCTCTTGGCACAAAAACCCGGAAGTCATTAGTCAATTGTATAGAGATATGGAAAAACACGATTTTTTTATTTCTTACATGCAAAAAAGAGAAGGGACATTTAAAGAAGACAAAAAGTTGGTGCTTCATTTAGTAGAAAACTTATTGGCAGAGCACGACTTCCTTCAATGGTTTTTGGGCGAACAAAATACCCATTGGAACGATGACTTTCGCATGGGACTTATCATGCTGTACAATAATATCGTGGATTTTAATGAAAACAACGGGGAGAATAACCCGGTAAGTCCTTTGTTTAAAGATATCGAAGATAAAGAGTTTTACCTTGAATTGTTCCGAAAAACCTTGGTACACGACAGCGAATATTTTGACTTGATTGCTCCAAAATTGCAAAATTGGGAATCCGACAGGGTGATGATTATAGATATGATATTGATGAAAATGGCAATTTGCGAGTTACTCGAGTTCCCTACAATACCCATTAAAGTTACGATAAACGAGTATATTGAACTTGCCAAATCCTATAGTTCTGCCAAAAGCGGGCTGTTTATCAACGGGGTTTTGGATAAAGTGCTCGTTGAATTGGAAAGTCAAAACAGACTGCATAAAATTGGTCGCGGATTGCTAAGTTAGGTACTGTAAATACATAACTACCCCGAACTCGAAGAACGAATAAAAAATGTGTCATTGCCAACATGTATTTCAAAAAATTTTTTTATCTTCGCGACCATTATTGATTTTTACATAAAAAAAGGCAAATATGAAAAAATTATTGAGTATTATTCCCGTGATAGCCATGTCGGTATTATTGCTTACTTTCGTAAGATGTGAGAAAGATACCACTTGTAAATTGCGAGTAAAATGTTATTT
The DNA here is from genome assembly GCA_031272025.1 of Bacteroidales bacterium. Taxonomy (GTDB): domain Bacteria; phylum Bacteroidota; class Bacteroidia; order Bacteroidales; family WCHB1-69; genus JAGVVH01. Next base: position 22,393 of record JAISUP010000065.1, on the reverse strand, counting down.
TTCAAAGACAGGCATTGATACGGGGGCGGCTGCCGCCGGCTGTCATGTAAATATTGGAAAAACAGAATTTGCTGCATACGCGCAAGATTCAGGATATTGCGACGCGATGGGCATATTCGAAACATCGTTTCCCCTTGAAGCCGTGTTAGGAATTGAAGCACAGTTAGAAACAACAGACGTTGACAACAACGTTGTCTTTTACGCGGGCAAAGGCGAGGCTACCTTAATCCCGGGTGAAACCGTGGAAAAGGTCATTTTGCTTGTCCCACAGCAAGAATAAGATATTCCCGTGTCTTCTTTGATAGCCTTCTTAAAGAAACAAATGGTTCCCTTTTGTTTCGTTTTTTTCGTATCCATTCTTCTGATTGTAACTACTCTTGACTATTTAATTCAAACAAAAGAAAAAGAGAACAGTATCTCTACCCCTGTAATCGCGGAAAATGCAGATACCCTTCATGTTTTATTGTTCGCTAATGCTTCGGATTATTTTATATACAGAGGTACTCCTATTGGGTTTCAATACGAGATGCTGCAAGCCTTAGGTAAATTTTTAGAAATTCCAATGAATATCGAGATCGTAGATCATCCCGACAGTGCCATTCACGGGCTTTTATCCAACAAGTTCGACCTTTCGGCAATTGATTATCCGCGGTCGCCATTGTTATCATTTTACTTGTTTGAAACAGAACCATATACCGTTTCTTGCCCCGTGCTCGTGGGCAAACAGCGTCTTACAACAGATTCAACCTTAACGGTATGTATCCCTGCATTTTTCCCTTACGCTATTTATATGGATTCCTTACCGGAAAAACATTCTTGGAAATTGATTTATCGAGATGAAACCTCGAAAGAATTATTTGAAAAACTGCACAGAGATGAAATTGATTACCTGATTTGTGATGACAAAGATGCGCTCACGCTTTTGCCTTTCTACCCGGGGACTAAAATTGTAGCCCCCGCGGGAAGTCCGCGAGAACGCTGTTGGGTAGTCAAATACGGGAAAGATTCTTTGCAAAACAGCATTGACCAATGGTTAAGAATTTTTAAGAAAAGCGGGCATTATAAATTGCTGAAAAAGAAATACATGTCTTCCAACTCGCCGGTCATTAAGCAAGTATTTCACCCTGACCGGTCGCGGGTGATATCGCCTTATGATAGAATTGTGAAAAAATATGCCCGGAACTATGACCTTGACTGGCGTTTTATAACCTCTATCATGTATCAAGAGAGCAAATTCGAGGAGGAGGTTTGGGGATTGGGAGGCAGTTTTGGACTCATGCAAATGATGCCTGCTACCGGTCGAAAATACGGGGTAACCGAAGAGTCTACCCCTGAGGAACAAATCCACGCGGGAATAAAGTATTTGCATTTTTTACACAAGAGTTTTGCCAAAGTCCCCGACCATAAAGAACAAATGTATTTTATGGCGGCTGCATATAACGCCGGGTTAGGACACGTGCGTGACGCGCAGGCTTTGTGCGAAAAACATCAAGGCAACCCACTACAATGGGAAGAAGTTGCCCATTTCCTTACTCTAAAATCTTCTCCCGAATATGCCCACGACCCCGTGGTAAAATGCGGGTACTACCCCGGTAAATTTACAATACAATATGTAAACGACGTGATGCAACGATACCACGCCTATTGTTTGCACTCCGAAAATAATTGAATCTAAAATCCAAAATAACGGAGGGTTACATCAAATATTCTTTCAAATAAGGTATCGAAAAATCGAGTTTGCCGTAAGCGGGCGAATAAATCAGTTCGGTTCCCAACAATCGTTGTCGATATTGCGGTACGTAACCTTGCGAAACTCCCATTTTTCTCTGAATTTCGGAAGTCGACACGGGCATTTCAAAACTTGCCATTGCGCGAAGAAACGCTAAATCTTTGTCGGAAATATCGTTGATTGAGGCAGAAAACACCAAAACGCCCAGCCGCTCTTTGGCTTGCTTGATGCCTTCCCGAATATCCCGTGCTTCTACTTTTTCGCCCGACTTCCTCCAAACATAATAGCCAACCAGTTGAACCATAAAAGGATAACATTTTGTTGTTCCCGCCATAAAAGCGGCATCGTCCGGAGGCAAACTTTTTGAGGCGTTGTTGAATGTTTCGTAGTAAAGTTGCGTAATTTCGTCAATGGCAATATCTCTCAATATCACTCGTTCGGCTCGCCGTAAAAAAGTAAAATTTCGCGTTTCTTCACTGTCGGAAAGGAGGTCCGAAACATTTTTAGGTAATCCGGCAAGCATCAAAGCGACGTTTCGTCCTTCGCGCTTGTAGTGTTGATAGGCAATGACGATATCGCCCAGCGCGGGAGCGGTTTTATACACTTCATCAATGGTAATGAGCAATCCAACGCAAATCGGTTAATGGAAAAATGTGTACCTTTGCAAAAAATTAGAGTTATTATGTCAGAAAAAAAATTGTATCGTTCCAAAAATCAAATGATAGCGGGAGTGTGTGCCGGTTTGGGAGAGTATCTCAATATTGATGCTACGGTGGTGCGTGTGCTGTATGTATTGCTTTCGCTTTGCACGGTGGGCTTCCCGGGTATCATAGCCTATCTTATCTGCTGGATGATTGTTCCGCCAAAACCGTAAGACGTGGATATGCATTCGTTTAAATCATTATTTTATTTGCCTTTATGGTTCTTTCGGGCGAAGTTTTTGGGCAAAAAAAAGCCGCTGCAAACCGTGCTTTTTATCAACGACAACTGCAACCTGCGCTGCAAACACTGCGTGATTTACGCCAAGACAACGCCAATAGTCAAAACTTACGCCCAAATTCGCGAGGAATTGGAATATTCTTACCGGCAGGGCAGTCGCTTTGTCGATTTCGAGGGCGGCGAGCCAACACTCTGGCGCGAAGGCGACAAGGACCTGAATTCGCTGATTGATTTGGCAAAAGAAATCGGTTTTTTTTCCACTACTATCACCACCAACGCCCAGAGACCTTTTACCGGCTCGCGTGCCGACAGCATTTGGGTGAGTTTGGACGGCATAGGTAAATTTCACGACGAGATTCGCGGAGTGGGTGCTTTCGACCGTTTGCTACAAAACATCGCCACCGCCAATCATAAAGCATTGAGCGTGAATATGGTAGTCAACGCACTGAATTACACTTCGGTAGAAGAAACCATCGACTTTGCCCGCGAAAACCCGTGCATCAAGTCCATTTCCATCAATTTTCACACACCGTTTGAAGGCAGCGAGGACTTGTTTTTGGATTGGGAACGCCGCCGCGAAGTGATAGACCTTGTCATCGCCAAAAAGCGGGCGGGCTACCCGATCATGAATTCCGTGTCAGGACTTCGACTGATGAAAGACCTGAATTTTAAAAAATATTGCTGGATAACGAATTTCATCATGACCGATGGCACTCGCTACCCGCGGTGTCAGGGCGAAGCGGCGGGCGTGTGCGAGCGCTGCGGCTTCTCGATGGCAGGCGAGATGAACGCGGTGATGCGACTGAAACCCGACACCATCGCGGCGGCAATGGGCTTGCGCGGATAATTTTATTTTTATCCCTTATTGTCTGAACCGCTTCGTGGTTCTTCATGTCTTCTTCGTGAGACTTCGTGTTACTAAAAAATAATTACACGAAGAACCACGAAAAAATCCGCGAAAACCCGTGTAATCTGTGTGCCTCCCCAAAAAACATCTTGGTAATCAATAAAATCTTGTGAAAACCTGTATTGAGCAAAGCCGAAATATCCAGGTTCAGACGATTCCATTCCCCATTCTTCATTCAAAGATGCACTTTTTTCCCAAAAAACACGCGAAAAAATACCGTTTTTTTACCGGAAATTTCCCACTCGTTTTGTAACTACTTGATAATCTAAAAAAAAAAAAAAAAAAAAATTTGTTTTTCATATATGATTTTTTTTTATATTTGGGCGGTTTTAAAAAGTTGTTTTTGGGTAGTATGATAATGGTTATATGTATTTTGTAATAAAAAAAGGAAAAAGATAGAAATTAAAAATTCAAGATATAGCGAATATGAAAAAATGGTATTTTTTAACGGTGCGTTGGGCGGCGGTGGTTGCTGCCTGTTTCTTTTGCGCGGGGGTGCTACATGCACAAACGGTTACTATCAAATACACGACTCCTGGTACCTACTCTGCAGACATTCCTGCCGGGGTAACGGCTGCCACCGGGGAAGCCTGGGGTGGCGGCGGAGGAGGAGGAGGAGCGCAAAAATCTTATAATAGTTCTTATGGCAGAGTGTCTAGCGGTGGTGGCGGTGGTGGCGGATATATTTTGTGTAACAATCTCACGGGGAATATCTTAATCGTAGTGGGTGGCGGCGGTCAAGGGGGGACGGGAACAACTAATGGAATAAATGGTGGTGATTCTAAAATTGACAATTGTATCGCTACTGGTGGAGAAGGAGGAACATTCGGAGAAGTCAGTAGTAGTGGTACGATCTCTGCTGGTAAGGGAGGGAAAGGCGGTACAGGACGTTCCACAGCCAATGATGGAACAGATGGTGGAGAGGCGGGGATGTATATTATTCCTCCCCCGGGTGTTGGCGGAAAGGGGGTTAATAATGGTGCTAACGGTGGTGACGGCGTTGCTGTAGATAATTATACACAAGGCACTAAAACCGGTGGCAACGGTGCCAATGGGCAGGTGGTGCTCACGCTCACCTTGCCCACGCCTGCTATCGCGGAAACCGGTCCCATTGCCGCCTGCGGCAGTACTACCCTGAACGTGAGTTCGCCTGCCGCCGGTTTGAAATGCGGGTGGTATAAAGACGGCACCTACATGGGCAGCACGAAAGATGGTAACTCTTTAACCGTAACAGAAAGTGGTAGTTATACCGTGGCATATTTTGTTGATCCTGGTGATTTTGAGAATGCAGAAATCAGTGGTCCCGGTGCCCAATCCGCGGCGGTTACCGTGACCATGGGCGGCGGCGGGCTCTCGTTAGATCAGCCTGCAAACGGCAGCACCTGTAGCGGTTCTGCTCTACCTTTCCCCGAAGCCGAATTAAATGCTACCGCGGGCACTACTTATTCGTGGGCAGTATCTAACTATAACGGCTTAAGCGGCGGTGCCAGTTCCGGCACGGGACTCCCCTCCGAAACCTTAGGCAACGCCACTACCTCGCCCCTTACAGTTACCTACGCCATTACCGCTACTCATGGAGGCTGCTCTGAAACCTTCAACTGGGTTCTTACCGTGAACCCCGTGCCCGCGATCAGTGGACTCGCATCTACTTGTTTCAATACTCAACAAACCTACACGGCAGATATCGCGGGGGGCTCTTGGTCCTCGTCTAATCTTTCGGCAGGTAGCATAAACCCGAGTGGCGTGTTTCGCCCGCACGAATCAGTTACAGAGGGTGCTACTCTTAACACGACTATCTCTTACGCCGTCAATGGCTGTGTTTCTAACGGGATCGCGCTCACCGTGCCTCCTACTCCTTTCGTGATGTCCGGAGGTTTAACGCGCATCTATTGCATGGACGGGGACGCTACCCTCAAAAAATTAGAAGACACTATATCCGGTCTCTCGTATTATCACGGTATTTCTATCGCGTGGTACTCGGATGCCGCGGCATCTACTTCCACATCTGCCCCCGAGATACAAACAAATGCAGTAATGTCAACTGCTACCGTGTATTTTGTCGTGGACGATGGCACCTGCAAGAGCCAGACCGTTCAATTCGAGTATGGGGTCAATAACGACTTGGGAACTCCCAATATTGATGACCGTCATCTTGTTTATGGTACCTCAAATTATTATTTTCCAAAAATCGAGGGGTTAGAATGGTACACGGATGCCGGGGCTACTACCGGCACGGACACCGCGACCATAAGAACCGATGTTGCAGGGATAAGCAGTTCGGGTGGAACCCTCACCCGTTATGCCAAAATAAAGTTAACCACGGGGTGCGAATCGCATGTCAAAGAGGTGAAATTTCATGTTCATGCCGTTCCCGCGATCACGCTCGCGAGCAACAAAAGCATCATTTGCCCTAACAATGGAAATAATTCCAACTATCAGGCTACCTTAACTTACGAGATAAGCAACCCCGACGGGGCTATATCTTCATATAGGGTTACGCTAACCGGTCCCGGTGGCTATAGCCAAAATGACGAATTAACCGGCAGCCCGTGGAAAGGGTCGAAGGTAGTAGATGCCGCGGGCACTTACACCATTACCGTTTATCAAATGATGCATGGCACTGAGGCAGTAGCGGCAAATTCTATTGATGCGGTAACGATTACAGCGTACCAAGACCCGCATGTAACCCTTACTCCCGCGTCAGTGCAGGCAGTATGTTATGGAGAACCCGTTACTTTGCCTCTTCCCGTGCGCACCTTAGGCAACAACCCGTCTTCTACTGACGAGTGGAAATTGGGGGCAGCCACTTACACCGCGGGAACACCGGTTACAGATGCCGATCACCAAAAGGCACTCGCTTACGAAGTTACCACGTCTTGTGGCACTTTTGCTCATCAGGCAGGCATGCTTACTGTGCGCCCCGAAGTAGATTTCGTGTCTCTAAATCTCATAAGTTGTACCGATGGGCACCCCGTGTTAACCCTGAAAGGCGAATTGCTACTCACGCTCGAGTATACCGTCAACGGGCAAAACCCGAGCGTTTACGGTCTCCCGACCCAATTTGGTGTTGCCGCCGGTGGCTATGCCGTTTCCGGGGTCGGCACGAACACGTGGACTGCCGCTTTGCCGTCGCTGCCGGTGGGAACATATACATTCCACTTCACCAAAATTACCGACAACAACGGCTGTTCGAAAGTACTCTCTCAAACCGTTACGCATACCGCGGAGGCAAGGATACGCTACGAGTACCTGTCTGATGTGACCATCCCCTACGGTAGTACCTACACTTGGACGAACACGGATGGACAAAACCTTACCTTAAATTATCCCGGCACCTATTGCTATACCTATTCTTTTCCCAGTAGCACGGGTTGCGACAGCGTGCAAGTGCTTACCCTTAGAATGACCTACAACGGCAAAGAAATTTGTGGCTACGGCATTGACGGAGACGGCAACCTGCTCACGGGCGTGGACATTGACGGCACCTGTTGGTTAGATACCAACATGTACACGACTACCGATGCCTTAGGCAACCCGGTAGAATCGCGCGTGTACACCGCACCGCTATATCCTAACGAAGCCGATAATTTGGCGACCTTTGGCAGGCTTTACGATTGGAATACAGCCCAAGTTATTTGCCCCGTGGGGTGGTCCTTGCCCACGGCAGCACAATTCGCGAACGTGCTAAACCAATATGGCAGCGCGGCACTCAAAACCGCGAAAACCGGTTATAACTTCTGGATGGGAGAGACGGTAAACAATGCCACGAAACTATCCATCGTGCCCGCCGGCTACTACAACAGCAGTCTTAACCAATACATGTACCTGCTCGGAGATGCCTATTTTTGGACTACGGACGAGGTACACACCACCGTATCCAAAGCCTGTCATTTCTACTACGGCTGCCCCGCCGCCGACATGATTAGCCAAGATAAGGGCATGGGATACAGCGTGAGATGCGTGCAAACCATGATCGATTGCACGAAGTGATTTTTTAGACTCCTGAAAACTGGAAACTGAAAACTGAGTTCTGAAAACTTTTTCGTATCTTTGCCCAAAACAAAGACGATGAATTTTTCTAACTATCCGGTTCTCAAACTTCTTGTACCCTTCATTTTGGGCATTATTTGTGCGCGATACTGCTATTTTTCCATGCTAACTTGTCAAATTTTAGGATTTGTTTCTTTTGGAATATTGCTGTTTTCAATTATTTTTTGTCGTTTTTTATCGCACGATCGACAATGGGTCGCGGGGCTATTGATGCAGATTTCTTTTGTTATCTTCGGCTATATTTTGGCTACTGCCCGTATGGAACCGTTTCAGTGGCAAAAAAAACAGGCATTAGCCTTAGAAAATACTTGTTGGGTAGGACATCTACAGGAAACGCCGGTAGCGAAGGGCGAGAAAGCAAAATGTAAGGTTGAAATTTTACAAACGGCAGATAATAAGCCATTTTTTATTAATGTCATCCTCTATTTTCCTGCCTCTATACTTAACGATTCTTTGAAAATGGGAGATGTATTGCTGCTCAATACGCGATTGCGTCCCTTTGCCCCTCCTAAGAATCCCGACAGTTTTGACTATGGAGAAATGATGCGAAGACGAGGTATTTTTTATAGCGGTTATGTTTTGGCTAACGACTACACGTACCTTTGTCATGCACGGTGTGGTTTCATAAAACCATACGCGAAAAAGATACAGCAAACATGTGTCCGGCTATTTTCTACGGCAGGGCTACAAGGACCCGAACACGACATTATCGCTGCCATGCTCCTTGGCGATGTCGATGAAATGGATCCCGAACTAAGGACTACCTACGCGGACGCGGGAGTGAGCCATATCCTCGCGGTATCGGGAATGCACGTAGGCATTATCTTTATGGTCATGAACACGCTCTTAAAACCAATGGAATATAACCGGAGAACCCGAATCCTGAAAACAATACTGCTTATATTAACCGTTTGGGGATATGCCACCATCACGGGACTCTCGCCTTCTGTAACCCGCGCCGCCACCATGTTCGCGTTTGTCTCCTTCGGAAATTTGCTCAAACGACATACCTGCATTTTTCATAGTTTGTATGCATCTTTATTTATCATATTGATTATCAACACAAATCTTCTTTTTGAAACCGGTTTTCAATTGAGTTATCTTGCCGTTTTTGGTATCGTGATGTTTCAACCTTTATTGTTAAGAATTTGGAATCCTAAAAATAAAATATTTTCGTATCTATGGGGCATTATTACGGTATCTATTGCCGCGCAACTCTCTACCGGGGCACTTTCGCTTTGCTGTTTCGGACAATTCCCGAATTATTTTCTCCTCTCTAACGTGTCTGTCATTTTATTATCTGTAATCGTGATGATTACCGGTATTATAGTGTTGCTTTGTTCTTTTTCAGGGTGGTTGGTTATTCGCGCGGGCATTTTGCTCTCGTGTGAAATAAAGTTCATGAATAGCCTTATTCTCTTTATCGAACAAATGCCGGGTGCCGTTAGTCGAAATATCTCGCTATTGCCTTTGCAGGCATTCTTAATTTACTTGTTTTTGCTGTCTTTTTATTTATGTATAATATTTAAAAACAAGAAATTGCTGTTTTTCGGGTTATTTGTTTTATTGTTTTTTTCGGGAAGTTGTGCATGGCGACGCGTACATAGTCGGCACGAGCATTCGGTTGTTGCATATACTTTGGGCAAAGCCACGGGTATTCATTTTGATCATCACGGGCAAGCCCTTTTGTTAGAGCAAAATATCCCTGATATTCATACTGCCTCTTACCGGTTATCCATATCCCCGCACGAGCAGGCACGAGGCATGAAAACCTGTTGGCTTAACTTGTCGCGCGATACCGTGTCCCCCGTGCACCGGTTTTACAAAAAGCAACAATTTATCCTTTTTGATACTTGTACTTTTTATCTTTTGTCGGGCAAACAGTTTTTTTACCCGAGTTTTCCCCGTTTGCTTATCCATTACCTGTATTTGCACGATTATCCCCGTGCCTATCCGGAAAAAACAGCACAAGCCATTGATTTTAAAAATGTAATCATCAGCGAAACCGTTACGACACAAAACCGACAACGCTGGATAGATTATTGTGAAAAAGAACATATCCCATGTCATATTATGGCAGAAAATGGGGCGTGGGTACTCGAAAAATAAGCAGTCGTCATTTTTTCTGCTTTTATATTCTTTTAAAATGTGTAATTTTGCATTTCAATAAAAAATAGATAAGAGTATGTTAGATAAAGATATTTCAAGAGATTTCAGGTTCGAGAAGGACACTTTGGGAGAGGTGCGGGTCCCCGCGGACAAATTGTGGGGAGCACAAACCCAACGTTCGCTTGACAATTTTAAAATAGGACATTGTCGTATACCCTTAGAAATGATTCGAGCGTTGGCAATCGTGAAGAAAGCCGCGGCATTTGCTAATCATGAAAAAAACAAGATCTCGTTGCAAAAACGCGACCTGATTGCACAGGTGTGTGATGAAATCGCGACAGGTACGTTAGACGAGCAATTTCCACTTGTGGTGTGGCAAACCGGCTCTGGCACACAAACCAACATGAATATCAACGAAGTTATAGCAAATAGAGCAGAGGTTCTTTTGCATGGACAGGTTACGGGAACAAACAAGTTCCTGTCGCCTAACGATGACGTGAATTGCTCGCAGTCTACCAACGATGTTTTTCCCACGGCAATGCGTGTGGCTACCGCTAAGGGTATTATAGAAAAATTATTGCCCGCGTTGCACGAATTTATGTCGTCTATTCAAGAAAAAGAGAAAGAATTTCAGGGAATTGTAAAAATTGGACGCACGCATTTGATGGATGCTACCCCGCTTTTGCTCTCGCAAGAGTTTTCGGCATTTTGTTCTCAAATCGCGCACGGGACAAGCATGTTGCAACGGAGTTTGACCTCCCTTATGGAATTGCCGATAGGGGGTACCGCCGTGGGAACCGGCTTAAATGCCCCGCGAGGCTACGATGCCTTAACCGTGGGGTTTATCAATGATTTCACGGGACATCAATTTACCGTTGCCGACAATAAATTTGAGGCGATGGCTTCGCACGATGCCTTCGTGGAAGTATCATCGGCATTGAAACGATTGGCAGTATCGTGTATGAAAATAGCCAATGATTTTAGACTGCTGTCATCGGGACCGCGTTGTGGGTTGGGCGAGATTTCTTTACCCGCCAACGAACCGGGCTCGTCTATCATGCCGGGAAAAGTAAATCCTACACAATGCGAAGCCTTATCCATGGTTTGCTGTCAAGTCATAGGAAATGATGCCGCGATTGTTGCCGGTGCCATGCACGGTCATTTGCAATTGAACGTCTTTATGCCATTGATAGCTCATAATATCCTTACTTCTTGTTGTTTGCTTACAGATGCACTGCGCTCGTTTGATACAAAATGCTTACGCGGAATTACTATCAACAAGGAAAAAATAGACCATTATTTACATCATTCGCTCATGTTGGTAACCGCTCTAAATCCTCATATAGGCTATGCCAATGCCGCGAAGATAGCCCAACATGCTCATGCGCGAAATATCACGCTCAAAGAAGCCGCTCTTGAACTGAAACTGACTACCGCGGAAGAATTTGATCAATGGATAACCGAAGGAATGAAAATCACGTTATAATTAAAAAATCATGGAATATAAAGTACAAGACATTGCCAATTTATTGCAGGCAGAAATCACGGGCAACCCGGAGGCGTTGATACGCACGATGTGTAAAATTGAAGACGGCTGTGAAGGGGGACTAACCTTCCTCGCTAACCCTAAATACACGCGTTATATATACGAAACCAAAGCCACGGCGGTTATCGTGGGACAGGATTTTGTGCCGGAGCACCCGCTGTCGGTTACTTTGTTGAAAGTGCCTGACGCTTACGCGGCATTTGCTACCTTATTGCAATTTTATCAAAGCCAGAAAGCAAATAAAACAGGCATCTCGTCTAAGGCATCTATAGCCCCTACGGCAACAATAGGCGAGGAGGTCTATGTTGGAGACTTCGCCGTCATTGGAGACTTCGCCGTCATTGGAAACAAGGCAAAAATATACCCGCATACTTATGTGGGAGACCATGCTTCGGTAGGCAAAAATACGACTTTATACCCGCGGGTAACCCTTTACGAAGATTGCCGCGTAGGGGACAATTGTATCATTCACGCGGGAACGGTTATCGGGGCTGACGGCTTTGGCTTCGCCCCACAAGGAGAAACATTCTTAAAAGTGCCGCAAATAGGAAACGTGGTTATCGAAGATAGGGTAGAAATAGGTGCCAATACCTGCATCGACAGGGCAACCATAGGCTCTACCACGATCAAACAAGACGTGAAATTAGATAACCTTATTCAAATAGCCCATAATGTAGAAATAGGAGAGGGTACCGCCTGTGCCTCGCAAGTGGGAATTTCCGGCTCTACCAAAGTGGGAAAACATTGCATCTTTGCCGGACAAGTTGGGGTTGCCGGACATATTGAAATAGGAGACCATGTGATTGTAGGTGCGCAATCAGGAGTGTCTAATTCATTAAAATCCAATCAAATATGCCTTGGAAGTCCGGCAATTCCGGGGGGGGAAGAAAAAAAATTGATCATCTATCGTAAAAAATTGCCCGAATTGTATAAACGCGTTGACAATTTAGAAAAACAACGCTCATGAGAAAAATTCTGATTTCCTTATGCTGCTGTTTGTTTCTCAGCGGATTTCTGCAAAAAAAAACTTTATTAGAAAACAGCCCTACATCGTCTTTTCCGGTTTCTGATACTTTGGTCTTACTTTTCGCGGGCGATGTGATGGGACACGCGCCTCAATATAAGGCTGCCTATTGTCCCGAAACAAAAAACTATCGTTATGACATTTGTTTTGAAAATGTAAAGAGATACGTGGCTACTGCCGATTTTGCCGTATGCAATTTAGAAGTCCCCTTAGCAGGAGAACCCTATAGTGGCTACCCTAATTTTTCCAGCCCGGACGAACTTTTAGATGCCCTGAAAAGCGCGGGTTACAACATCATTCTCACGGCAAATAATCATGCCGCCGACAGAGGTACCCCCGGTATTGATAGAACTATTCGTACTTTAATGAACAGGAAAATGAATTACGCGGGCACGTATCTAAACGAGAAACAAAGGGATACTTTATACCCCCTATTGCTCGAAAAAAACAACCTGAAAATCGCGATACTCAATTATACTTACGGTACCAACGGTCGGGTGGTGGATAAACCATACTTGGTGAACATGCTTGATACTTTGCTTATTTCTAATGATATAAAGATAGCAAAAGCAAGAGGCGCTAATTTTATTGTCGCCTGCGTGCATTGGGGAGAAGAATATTTTACTCATTCTAATGCCACACAACAAAAAATGGCACGATGGTTGGTAGCGCGTGACGTGGACTTGATTATCGGGGGGCACCCCCACGTGGTGCAAGAAGTAGATTTTATTCAAAACAAAAATGCCGTGCCCGTGCCCGTGTTTTATTCTTTGGGCAATTATATTTCCAATCAACGAAAAATTAACACAGACGGGGGCATCATGACGCGGGTAAAAATAGATATGAACACCCGAAAGATATTATCAACAGAATATTTACCCGTGTATGTGCACAAGGGTATTTTACGAGAAAAATACCAGTATCACTTAATTCCTACCCCCGATTTCGTGTCTTGTCCTGCTTGTTTCCCGATACCGTCAAGCGATAGCCTCGCCCTCATGACTTTTGATAAGAACACCCGCGAAAGGCTGCCAAAGATTCCGGTTTTCCCATGTCTGCCCATTCATCTTCTTGATGCAGATACCCTTGAATAGAGTAACGGGCGGCGAGATAAAGATAAATATCGGTTAGCGATTGTTTCCTGTCATCCGAGATGAGTGATAGCAATTCTTGTTTTACCCAATGAATACCACTAAAAGCCAATTCCACCGGTTTTTTCACGGGGCAAATCATTTTCTGTTCAAGAGTTTTCTTGTTTATCCATCCCCGCAGTAGCATGGAACGCGGGTCAAAGATGAAATAACGTTGTGTTGGGCGATTTCTTACTGCTAAGGTAGCGAGCGCGTGTTGCCGAATATGAAAGTCAAACATGGCTTGTAAATCAATAGATGATATAACATCGGTATTATAGAGCAGGATATGGTCTACCCCTTGCAAAAGGGGAGCAGCCCATTTGAAACCGCCGCCCGTGTCGCGGAGGTAGTCGCGCTCGTCCGACACGAGTATTTCTGCCTCAAAAGGATGGGTTTGTAAATAATGGATGATTTGCTCGCCATAATGGTGAACATTGACCACGATACGCGTGATACCCACTTGTATTACTTTTTGGATAGCCCATGCCAATAAAGGAGTTCCTTCTACCTCTACTAAGGCTTTGGGTTTGTCGGCTGTGAGGGGATAGAGCCTCGTGCCCAATCCCGCGGCAAAAATCATGGCGGCTGTGCTCATCTGCATTCGATTTTCTATAAAAAAAACCTTGCTGTATGAGCAAGGCTTTTGATTTGGTAGCGGGGGCAGGACTCGAACCTGCGACTTCCGGGTTATGAGCCCGACGAGCTGCCACTGCTCTACCCCGCACTATTAATTTGAGATTGCAAAGATACAAAAAAAAACGGACATGGGAAGCCGAGTTGAAAAAAAATTAAAATTCATCGTTTTTTTTCAAACTGATACGCATAACCGTTCCTTCATTAGGGGTTGAAGACTTCACGAAGAGTTTCCCTTTATGATATTCTTTGATAATGCGTCGCGACAATGTCAGCCCCAAGCCCCAGCCTCTGCTTTTTGTCGTGAACCCGGGGGTAAATATTTGTTTTTGTTTTCGTTGAGGAATACCTTTCCCGGTATCTTTAACATCCACGTGCACCCATCTGTTCTCGTCGCTTACTGCTATGGTAATTTGTCCCCGCCCATTCATGGCATCGATGGCATTTTTGCACAAATTTTCGAGTACCCATGCAAACAAATGCCTGTTCATGGAAAGCACGAGGTCGGGGGTGTCGGATAAAATAAGGTCTATTTTTATTTTGCCCGGTACCCTGTTTTTTAAATAGAGAATAAATTCATTTAAAACCTTATTTAAATCTTCGTTTTTGAGTTCAGGCAACGAACCAATCTTAGAAAAGCGTTGTGCGATAGTTTCCAAACGATGTACATCTTTTTCCATTTCCTCAATCAAAGATGGAGAGACTTGTTGCTCTTTCAATAATTCTGTCCACGCCATGAGTGAAGAAATAGGGGTACCCAACTGGTGGGCAGTCTCTTTCGACATGCCTACCCATATCCTGTCTTGCTCTGCCCGTCTTGATACGCTATATATCAAATAACCCGAGACTACAAAAATAATCACGATAAGCATTTGCAGGTACGGGAATAGTCGTAATTGTTGTAGCACCGAAGACTCTTCGTAAAAAACATGACACAAATGGTCATTGGGCAATCGTATGGAAATAGGGGTATTCTCGCTTTTCATATTCGCGATAAGATCGGCTAATTTTTGGGAATCATGTACATCGGAAGAGTCTAAATTCCCGTATGTAATGATTTCATGGTCGGTTTCATCGGTTACAATAACCGGTACGGATACAGAATTGATAACCACTTCTTGAAAAAAAGATTGCAGTAAATTGTCGAGTACTTCTCTTAAATTAGTGTAAATTTCCGATTCTTGATAAAAAACCGTAACATATTGATGGGCATCATATTGCATTTTTAGACTATCAAACAGATTTTGATAATTTTCGATTTCCCAGATATATTTTTTATTTTGCCATGATTCGGGGAGATTGCATTTAGTTTCAATTTCCCCGTTGGCTTTTACTATCATGGAAGGAATCGTTTTGTTTGAGGCGATAATAGAAAGGTAGAGCGAAACGTCCTCGTCTAATGAAGCCATATTTACCCGTTGCAAAGCCTGCGCGTAAAGAGAGGCGTGTTTTCCTTCTTCGGCACGAATTTTATCGAAAAACTTTTCGGTATAATTTACCAAAGAGGCTTTGTATGAAATGGCATCTGCCCAAATCTCTATACGTCTCCGTTCTTCTTTCGCGATATTGGAAATCAATGTATTAGAATACCACATAATGACAACAAACACAATTGCCGAGGATATGTAAAGCAACAATTTTCCGTATGGTTTGTTTATCGGTGCTTTCATCGCGCGGTATTTTTCAGGAATGGGGCAAAATTATTCTTTTATAAGTTCATCAATAATTCGTTCCACGGTAATTCCTTCTGCTTCTGCTTTATAATTTTTGATGATACGATGTCTAAGGATATTATGAGCCACGGCTTTAATATCTTCAATGTCGGGTGAATATTTACCATGCAGTATCGCGTGCGTGCGTGCCCCGATAATTAGAAATTGAGAAGCCCGAGGTCCCGCCCCCCATGTCAGGTAGTCGTTAGCCCACCGGTGTGCCCCTGCCGTCCCCGGACGCGTACTCGTGGCAAGTTTAACCGCGTAACGGTACACGTTGTCGGCTATAGGCACTTTTTGCAGCAATTTTTGGTAAAAGACAATCTCTTCAATGGAGAGAATTTGTTTCGGTTCGACCATATCTCCATGAATTGTAGTTTTTACCACGTCTACTTCTTCTTCAAAAGACGGGTAATCTAACAGGATATTGAACATGAAGCGGTCTTGTTGTGCTTCGGGCAAAGGGTAAGTTCCCTCTTGCTCGATAGGATTTTGGGTCGCGAGCACGAAAAAGGGGTCAGGTAAAGCGTAGGTAGTGCCGTTCATACTCACCGACCGCTCTTGCATGGCTTCTAATAGGGCAGATTGGGTTTTCGGGGGGGTACGGTTTATCTCGTCGGCAAGTACGATATGCGCGAAAACAGGACCATGCACGAACTTAAACCGGCGATTCTCGTCTAAAATTTCAGTGCCCGCGATGTCTGACGGCATCAAATCAGGGGTAAACTGTATCCTGTTGAACGACAGATTGATTGATTTTGCAATAGTGGTAATCATCAACGTTTTTGCTAACCCGGGTACGCCAATGAGCAACGCGTGACTCCGACTAAACATCGCCATAAGAATATTTTCTACGGTTATATCTTGTCCCACGATTACTTTCGCGATTTCTTTTTTCAACTCGCCATATTTTTCCACGAAGGCATCTACGGCTTCTACATCATCTTTAAATTGCAAATTCATACATTTTAAGGGGACTTTTACCATAATCATGTTGTTCGCGATTTTCTACAACAGCACGAAGTCCCATAAAAATACTGCCGTGAAAATCGCCTGCAAAGATAGTGAAATAATTTGATTCTATCTTACTTCTATCTCGTCAATAAAAATCCATGATTTACTACCGGCACCGCCATGTCCGGGGGGTAGTACCTCCGGGTTATGGGCAGTAACTTTCAAATAGCGGGTTTTTGTATTCGCGGGCAGGGATATGGAAAAATGGCGAATAAAATTTCCTTCTTTTAAGGGATCAAAATCATGGGAGGTCTCGGCTATGGATTCCCACGACAAACTATCGCGGGATATTTCCACGCTTACTTTTTTAGGAAAAAGGATATAACTGGTACTGCTTTGCAAAGCACTGAGATTAATTTCACGTATATTTTTGTCATTCCCGAGGTCAAAGGTAAGGGAACAATTGTCGGCGAGAAACCCTTGCCAACAGCCGTCTCCGAAGTTTGTAGAGCCGTGTATGCCGTCAACGAGTGTACGTGTTCCCGCGTTGCCCGAATACTTGTCATCGGCGGCTACCGTGTAATATACCGAGGCTAACGTGGCGGCATGAGGTTTGATAACTTTTTCTTGCACTTGCCCTTGCTCTTTGTTATATGCCACGGGAAGGGCTTGTATGGTTATACTGTCTTTCACAGGTATAGGTGATACATAACGAGTTGACTGTAAGGTGGGGCGAGTACCATCGGTAGTATAAACAATATCGGTACGCGGAACATCACAAACGATCTGGATACAAAAATCCCCTTTTTCGTTTGTCGCGGGTAGAAATTGAAGGTTATATGACAATTTCCCGTGAGAAACTCCCATGATGTCTAACATTTTAAAATGATATGGCAGTCGTTGACAAAAACTGTCCCAATCTTTATGCTCGTGTCGGGTCCAACCCGATTCGGCGGTGGCAAGCAGACGCGGCAAAATCATGTATTCCACTTGTTGAAACGTGGAAATATATTCTGTCCATAAATTACATTGAGGTCCTAAGATATATTGGTGCTTTTCAGGGGATAATTGTGCAGGGATTACTTGATAATGATATACTTTAGATAGAGGTACAAACCCGCCTATGGCTAAGGGTTCTTCTCGCGGGTCCCCTTGATAGTAGTCAAAGTAAGCGTAAGAGGTTGGGGTCATGACCACGGGGTGTCCTTGTTCGGCGGCGGCAATGCCTCCTTCAATACCTTGCCACGACATCACGGCGGCATTGTCGGCAAGTCCTCCCTCCAATATTTCATCCCACCCGATGACTTTTCTGCCTTTTTTAGTAACAAACCGGTCTACGCGTTTAATAAAATAACTTTGTAATTCATGCTCGTCTTTCAAATTCATTTTTTTCATGAGTTCTTGGCAAAAAGGGCTTTCTTTCCATGCTTTCTTGGGGCATTCATCGCCACCGATATGAATGTATGGAGAAGGAAAGATATCCATGATTTCGGTTAATACATCTTCGAGGAAGGCAAAAGTTTTTTCGTTGGGGCAAAAGACGTCGTCAAACACGCCCCAATCAGGGGCGGCAGAGTGGGGCATATCAGGGTTGCACGACAATTCGGGGTACGCGGAGAGCGCGGCACGGGCATGTCCGGGCATCTCTATTTCCGGCACGACCACGATATGCCGTTCCGCGGCATACCGCACTATTTCCCGTGCATCTTCTTTCGTGTAGTACCCGCAATAGCGGGTACGGTCGTAACGACGAGGCTCTTCGCTAAAATGACCTATAAGGGTACTGTCGCGACATGAGGCTACGGAGGCAAGCCTCGGGTACTTTTTTATCTCGATGCGCCACCCCTGATCATCTGTTAAATGCCAATGAAAATGATTCATCTTATAGCGCGCGAGATGGTCTATATATCGTTTAACCGAATCAATGGGAAAAAAATGCCGACACACGTCTAAATGCGCGCCCCGGTACGGGAAAGCGGGTTTGTCGCGAATGACTACTGCCGGGGCTATCCATGACACGCCTTGCACGAGCCGCGATGACCGTATTTCAGGGGGAAATAGTTGCAACAATGACTGTAACCCGTAAAATAACCCGGCATCCGTAGATGCCTCTATATGCACGATAGAAGGAGTAACCCGCGTAAAATATGCTTCTTGACCGTATTCCTTCTGCTTGTCTATCACTAAAACGATAGCATTATTTTGGGGCATTTTATCTGTTTCTTCGAGCAGGAAACCCGTGGCGGGCGACACGGCTTCCCTGAAAACGCGTACCAGTGATTGCCCCGGCAACTCGTTGCCCCCGCGGTATATGACAGTCTGCCGGTTTAAGGTGAAAAAACCGTCTCCCGCTTGTACGCTTTCCGGTCGTGGAATGATATTGAGCAGCATCGCCGACTCCCCGTGCTCTGCCCTCTTTTCTAATAAAGACTGCTGCCTTTGTGAAAAAAGAATCAAAGGCATGAAAATCAATACTAATACCACAATAAAGGGATTGAAACCTGTCTTTTCGCTCATAAAACTATGGTTTAAAATGTAAAGATTATTTTATTTTTTTGATAAATGATATTTTATTCTTTCACGAATTTCTTTATTATCGTGCCGGCGGGGGTTAGCACCCGTAACAGATACATGCCCGTGCTCAGGTGAGAAATGTCAATAGTTTGAATTGACGATTGCTGATTGCTGATTGACGATTGCTGTAATTTTCCTAAGAGGTCGTAAATTTCTATCTTGTTGCCGGTTTTCCATTCTCCATTTTCTATTTTCAATTCATTTTTCGCGGGGTTGGGGTAGATTTTAAGATTGCCGGATTTGTCGGGCAAAATAGAGTTTATGGCTGTTGTACTGCTATCAATACTTCCTTTAAAGTCTTTGATTTTGACAAGAATAATATCATCGAACCAGGCGGCACCGGTAGCCGCGCTCGACCAATTACCTATGGCAGCGGCAATGGTAGTTGTAGGGTATTCGGGGTTGGGTTTGAATAGTTTGCCCCCGCGTTGCCAATCTTGGGTACCCTCGAAAGCGGGTCCGTTGCTATACCAATATCCATCGGGGTGATTATCCCACGTTTGCATGCCTGCCCCGAAATTATGTCCCCCTTCATGGGCTTCTACCTGGTTGGTTTTAATTTTAAAAGTGAGTATATATGCTTCATTTTCAAGTACTAATTCCTGTTTTACGGCAAAGACTACATCTTCGGTAGCGGAGATGTAAAGCGCGCGGTTGCCATGCGTGCAAGTGCCGCTCACGGTGGTCCACGAATGTTGATGGTCGGCAAACCACCGGTTGTCGGCAACCCACGATACAGGTAAACTGTCGGGGGTAATTTCCTCGAATGATGGATTTTGCAAGAGATTATTTGCTCTTGTACTTTCCGCGGGTTTCCAGAAAGCATTGGTCAATTGACTATATACTTCGCGCGGGGTAGGGTAGGCGTATGCCGCGGGACCAAATCCTGTGCCGGGCATGTCGCTATGCTCGTTGTAATTGTACATGGTGCCCAGCAAATGGTCGCGATAAAAGAGTTCCAGTCCCTTAAAAAAGCGTGTCTCGTCTTCGCCCCGCCCGTAGGTATCACTTGTATATCCCAAGCCCCCGGCACCGTCTAAACCGCCCCCGGGGATACGTGTTACCCCAAGAAGATTATAGTAATATTGTTCCAACGTGTGCATCCATTCGTGCAGGAATACCTCGTGCACGGTATGGTCGGCATTAGCATAATCTGACGCGCTATTGATGTCTACAATCGTGCAATAACCCGCGTAGTTCATTTGAGAAGTAAAACAAAAGGAAGGATAGGTTAAACCCCACGCGTTGGCATTTACTTTGCCGTCAAGATTGTATATGAATTGAATACAATCAAATTCTCCCGGAGAAGAAAATTGCTGTATGTCTTCTATTACATCTTCCGGGTACAGAAGAAAATCGTTGGCATCGCCATGATGCTGACTTATCGCGTACGGCGATACCACTACCTTAGTCGACAAAACTACCATGCTATCGCTTATGCGACTGCATAAATCGGGCAAATGTACAAGATACGACCGCGTGATTGCCTCAATTTTGTCCGAGGAAAGGGTGGTCCCTACCAAATCAAACTGGGGTAAATTAAACTCCGGCTTTATAACCAACAATAAGTTAAAATGTGCCAATGGCTTCTCCTTAACTTCCTGAGCATACGTGCACACAAACATCGTACACACTATCAATAACATAATACCTTTTTTCATTTTCTTATACTTTTTATGCAAAAAATTATTAAAATAAACATGGGGCAAAGGTAATACAAAAATTTCAAATACCATGCTCCCTGCATAAAATTTTTATCCATTTGTATGTGATTTAGGAAATTTCATGTATCTTTGCCTCGTGTTACACGAAGAATTAATGAAAAGAAAAGAAGTGATTATGAGTAAAAAAAGACAACGTTTTTTTTACTTGTTATGCTGTTGCATGGTGCTTTGGCAAAGTTGTGTTCCCCCCGAAGAGCCGGGGACTAATTCCGGCACTAACGAAAATTGGGGAGATATAAAGGGCATTTATATTCTAAATGAAGGCGTGATTGATATGAATAACAGCATGTTAAGTTATTATGATTGTCAATTGGGAACCCTGCGACGCGATATTTTCAAGGAGGTGAATCACAGAGGATTAGGTGATACCGGAAATGACCTTCAACGTTACGGGCAAAAGTTATATGTCGTGGTCAGTCGTTCCGAACAACTTGAAATATTGGATATTTACACGGCACGTTCGCTCGCGCAGGTTCCCTTAACCGGCAAACAGCCCCGTTCCATTGCTTTTTTTCGCGATAAAGGTTACGTGAGTTGTCTTGATGGCGACGTGGTACAAATAGATACGTTGACCCTCTCGGTGGAAAAAATACGGTATTCGGGAGAGAACCCGGAGGGAATACACGTGGCTAACGGGAAATTGTACGTGGCAAATTCCGGCGGGCTGAATTTCCCTCGTTATAATCAAACCCTCTCGGTATTCTCTTTGCCCGACCTTACCCTGCAAAAAAATATAAGGGTGGTCGCGAACCCTTATGTTTTGGCAAGCAATGATGTCGACAATATCTATCTGGTGTCGCGCGGGAATTATGAAGATATTCCTTATGCTTTACAAAGAATTAGTACACAAGTAGATAGCGTGATATGCCAGTTTGAAGAAGCCGTGCTCAATTTCACGCTGTCGGGAGAGGCTCTTTATGTCTATCATTATGATTTTAACACGAGAAACTCGTGGTTAAAAAAAATCCATCGTTTCACGGGTAACCCTTTTCCCGAACAACTGATCGCCGACGGGACGCGGATAGAAACCCCTTACGCGTTGGCGGTAAATGATGTCAATGGCGACTTCTTTATTACCGATGCCCATCAGTTCACGGTTAATGGAGACCTCTTTTGTTTCGACAAGAACGGGAAAAAAAAGTTGCAAATAGAGGTAGGAATCAACCCTTCCCGCGTTGTACTGGTAAAGTAAAAAATTTAGAATTTAGAATTCAGAATTCAGAAATGGAGATCAACCCTTATTGTTTGGACAGTAGGACAGTAGGACAGTAGGACAGTAGGACAGTAGGACAGTAGGACAGTAGGACAGTAGGACAGTAGGACAGTAGGACAGTAGGACAGTAGGACAGTTGGACAGTT
>JAISUP010000004.1 GCA_031272025.1 Bacteroidales bacterium | reverse complement strand
GCCGGGGACAGTTTCACCGGTAGTTTGAGCAGGGTAGTAGGCGAGAATGTTGGGACTTACCAAATCCAGCAAGGGACCTTGAGTGCAGGGAACAATTACGCTATCACTTACGTTGCCGCTACTTTGACCATCACCGCGAAACCTGTTACCGTTACCGCCGTCGCTAAAACGAAAGTCTACGGCGAGAGTGATCCTGTATTGACTTACACGGTCAATCCCGCGTTGCTCTCCGGGGACAGTTTCACGGGCAGTTTGACCAGAGTTTCGGGCGAGAATGTGGGGACTTACCAAATCCAGCAAGGGACTTTGAGTGCCGGGAATAATTACGCTATCACTTACGTTGCCGCGAACTTGACGATCACCGCTAAACCTATTACTATAACCGCCGCCGCCCAGACCAAGACTTACGGCGAGAGCGATCCCGTATTGACTTACACGGTCAATCCCTCGTTGCTCTCCGGGGACAGTTCCACGGGCAGTTTGAGCAGGGTTTCGGGCGAGAATGTGGGGACTTACCAAATTCAGCAAGGGACTTTGAGTGCAGGGAATAATTACGCTATTACTTACGTCCCAGCGAACTTGACCATCACCGCGAAAGAGGTCGAGGTTGTTTGGAGTGATTTATCAAAAGAATACAACGGCAAAGCGCAAGTTCCAACTGCTACCGCTACGGGCGTCGATTCTTACGATATCCCGCTCGCGTTAAGCGACAGCACGATGACTAATGTCGGGACATACAAAATTTGGGCAACGATATCGCCGCCCGATGCAAATTATGTTTTATCCAACGACACGACAACGTTCACGATAGACTGCCACCCTTTGTCCGAAATAAAAATAACCGGCGACACCATAGTTTGTCGCAATAGCAGTGGCATTACTTATGTCGTGAAATATGAAGAAGACATGAAATAT
The DNA here is from genome assembly GCA_031272025.1 of Bacteroidales bacterium. Classification (GTDB taxonomy): domain Bacteria; phylum Bacteroidota; class Bacteroidia; order Bacteroidales; family WCHB1-69; genus JAGVVH01. The sequence goes on along the minus strand of JAISUP010000004.1, from coordinate 22,183 downwards.
AAGTGGGATATTTTTGGGGGAGAAATCACGAGCAAAAACGACACCAATAGGATTGTCGTTCATTGGACTGATACTACGGGAACAGGCACTTTAACTCTTACACGGACAAAGGATAATTATTGTGCTACAGCAATAAATTATCAGGTAGAAATAACCGGGAATCGTGCCCCCGGTATCACGAAGGTTATTTGCAAATATAATTCCAATAAAAACGATTCCATTATCTTGATTTGTGCAGATGCCACTCCAAATGCAATTTATCAATGGGGATATATGGATTTGCAAAACGATACTATCGTGTTTGTACCGGATAGATACGGGAATTATCGCTATATTCGATTGCCTTATTTTGGAACGGAAAACTACCGTTACTTTGTAGATATATGGTATGATAATAGTGGATGTACAACCCGTTCTTATTACGAACCTGCCCAAGAAGATCATTGCAAACAGGGTAAGGCAATTTTGGGATACAAACCCGGCATTTTGGTGTACCCCAATCCCACCGATAATGAATTTACTGTGGAATTGCAAAATATAGATAGTCGAAATTTTACACTATTCATCACTTCCATCATTGGCAAAACGGTTTTCAGGCAACAATATGTCGACAAGATACAAATTCCATTGAGTTTGTCTTTGCCAAAAGGAATGTATGTTGTTAGTGTTCAGACAGATAAAGAAGTATTAACCTCTAAAATCATGATACAATGAAAAAGTATGTATTAACAGCAGTACTCTTATTCGCGGTTGTCGCCAGCGTTTCATCTCAATCGCTTACCGAAAAACGCCGCATCAAAACTACGGCTTTGCAAGTGTATGAAAACTACAAAGTTACGTTATCGTCGCTCTATAGCAAAGATAATTATACCGAAGATAATTTTATGTCGCTGTTCGACGATAATACTGTGCTTTACAACGATATTATTCCCGTCAACACGCCCATGCGATTATCGCCGTACAAGTATTTTACGCGATTCAGGGAAAACATCAGGCGTATTTATCCCGAATTTAACAAATTATCGTTGGGCGAACCTGTTTCCGTTGGCGGCAAATGGCAAATCAAATGCCATTTTTCCCGTGCCGCCCGCTTCAGAACGCTGAATGAAATGAAATACCCGCGTTGGTCTTTCGATTATACCATGACCATCGAAATGGATAAACGGTACGACGACGACAAAAAAGTGTATCAAGATGCCCTCATCACAGCGATTGATGTGGATAAGCCGCTGGGAAAATTTTTCGTGATAGAAAAACCGCAGGGATCTGCGTTGTTGGCAAAGGGTAAACCCCTTACCGATTGGGACGAGGAATATCAAAGCCGGATTTTCCCAGAAAACGAGTGGAAACTTTCGGACATAGAACCCCAAAATCGCGAAACCATTTTTGAGTTTATGAACAACTATACTTGGCAGCCCGATACGGCGGATAATAATTTCTATGTTTTGAAATCCTATGCTAATAAAAAAGAGATTATTTTTGGGGTGGGAATACATGGTTGTCCCATGCTGGCTTTTGGAAACCAAATGAGTGAAAAAAACAAGGAATGGTTTAAGGGTATAGATATGACCTCGTCCGCCTTGTCGTTGTCCGCCTTCTATGGCAAACAAATGCTACACAAAGAAAAATCAACCTTGCTATTCAAAGTCGGATTAGATTTAAACTTGTATTTTTACAAATATAAAGGCTCCTGTACAGATTCGATTTCTAAAGATAAGGACATAGATGGCGACGAAAATTTAGATGCGATATCTATCAAAATTAAGTCATTAAACGAGCGTATTACCAGGCTAATGCTTTCCTTGTCGGTAGGTGTTGAATACGTGCATCAATTGACAACAGATGCAAAGAAACCGATATTCCTGTCATTTGAATTCGGAGTCGTTCTTGAGAGAAGATTGTCGTTACGAAACAAGAGCGACTATATGTATGATTATCACGGTATATACACCTATTTTGGTAGCAAAGTAGAATTAGACCATGAGTTAAATTATGGCGATGGTCTTAATGGAAAACAAGTATCCCAAAAATTAAACTCCAATCCTTTTGATTTTGGTATTTTTGGAGGCGTGGGGTTATGTTTTGCTTTGAATAATAGTAATTTAATTAAATTTGGTATTACATACAAACAAACTTTTATCGCGCCCGTGGAAGATACCGAAACAAAGTATGTGCTACTCAATAAAGACGGAAACGATAAAGATATTTATACTTCTTTGTTAAAAAGTACCGACAAAGGGTTAAGTAATCTTTATTTTGGTTTTTCGTGGATAAAGACCATTTATTTTAAGAAATAATGTTGTATCTTTGTCGAAAATTTTATCAGGACCATGCTATCTTGTATTCTTTTATCTCGAAATATCGTGCTTTTCGCGTGCGTGTGTTTCGTGTCTACATTAGTGCTGCCCGCGCAATCTTTATGGCAACAAGATTTTGGTTGGGCAAAAAGTGAGCACGTAGTCGTGTTGGATATACACTCGCGCCCGCTTGCTTATCCTTGGGCGGGTGGTATGAACTCGGTAAAATTTTCTACAATAGATCTTAATCTCGACGGGGATGACGACTTGTTTGCCTTCGACAAACACGGGGATAGGATACTCACTTATATCTACAAAGGACAGGATAGTATTTATGAATATGCTCCCCACTACGCGAGGTCTTTTCCTACTTTACACGATTGGGTTCAACTTGTTGATTATGACAATGATAATAAAAAAGACATCTTTACTTACGGGCTTGCCGGTATCGCGGTATATCACAATATATCGGATACTTCGCTGAAGTTTGAATTGATGACTTCCGAACTTCAATCTTTTTATTATCATGGAAATACAAATATTTATGCTTCGTCTGCCGACTATCCTGCCATCGCGGATTTAGATGGAGACGGGGACTTGGATATTCTTAATTTTTGGGTTTTGGGAACTTTTGTTCATGCCCAGAAAAATTACGCGCGAGAGCAAACCGGAAAAGCAGGATTAGTAGATTTTAAACTATGGGACGAATGTTGGGGCAAATTTTCGGAGGGGAGTGACAATCACGTGCTATCATTGCAAGATTATTGTGGGCACGATGATGCACTCACCCGTCACGCGGGGTCCACACTTTCTGTTGTCGACTGGAACGGGGACGGCTTACCCGACCTCGTGATTGGAGACAGCGATTACCCGCGACTAACCCTGCTCTATAATGGGGGCAATGCTTCCAAAGCCCTGATGATAGAGCAAGATTCCCTTTTCCCTAACCCGACATGCCCCGTGAACTTGTTTTCAATGCCCGCCCTGTCGGAGGTTGATATCAATCATGACGGGGTAATGGAATTGCTCGTCTCCCCCGCGGACCCATCGCTATTCAAATCGGCAGACCACAAATCTGTGTGGCTCTATGTTAAGGACACGAATACGGAAAAATACACGTTGCGCACGACCGAATTTTTACAAGAAGATATGATTGACATGGGTAGTGGTAGTGTCCCTGTTTTGTACGATTGGGACGGGGATGGACTACTCGACTTGTTTATAGGAAATTATGGTCGTTATGACTCTTCCCGATTCGAGTATGGCGTGCTCTATTCTTTTTATAGTTCGTCTATCGCTTATTATAAAAACACGGGAACATATAATAATCCTGTTTTTCAATATATTACAGATGATTTTGGGGATATAAGGCAATGGGGGGCGCGTGCGTTGTACCCCGTTTTTGGTGATTTTAACGGAGATGGATTGTGTGATGTGTTGTGTGGAAATGCTGATGGAGACTTGCTCTTTTTTGCCAACCAGGGGAACGACCTCACAGGGTTGCCCACGTTGGCAACTCCCGTGCATAATTTTCAAGATGTCACGGTCGGCTATTATAGTGCCCCGCAGTATTTTGACTTGGACAGAGACGGCAACCGCGATTTGTTGGTGGGCAATCGCCGAGGACATGTTGCTTATTTTCGCGACGCGAGCACCAATAACATACCTCTTTTTATTAAGATAACCGACACCTTAGGCGGTATAGATACCCGTGACTACGAGAACTCATACTTCGGGTACGCGACCCCGTTTTTTTTCAGGAATCATCGCGATGAAACCGTGTTGTTGTGTGGTAGCGAACAAGGGCATATTTTTTATTACAAAGACATAGACCAACGATTGGATAAACGTTTTACTTTGGTACACGAGCCTGTTTACGCGTTAGATGGCATTAGACGGGTACCTATACAAGAAGGCAAACATGTTGCTGTTAGCGCGGGCTATTTGCACGCGGACGGTTATCTGGATTTGCTCGCGGGCAATTGGGCGGGCGGTATCGGTTTTTACAAGGGCATCGTGCACCCCGACAGCACGACAGCAATTACTCCTTTTCAAAATCATGTCTCTATTTCAGGCTATCCCAATCCATGTACTGACTTTTTTACCTTGAATTTACCGAAAAATATTCCTGCTCAAATCTTCGATATCAGCCTTCACAACCTCGCGGGAAAAAAAATATATCATGCTAAAATACATAAAAACAATCCGGTATTAGACCTGTCGCGATTGCCCGCGAGCATGTATATCGGCATTTTACAAAATGACAATCAACAACAGTTTTTCTTTAAAGTGGTTAAACGGTAAAAAAAAATGAAGATTTTTTTACGCGACACATGCCAAAAAAAGTGTATCTTTGCATTTTTTTAGAAATTTAATTTATTATAAGTTATGATAGAAAAAATTACAAGCAGTTCGCAGGCAATTTCTTTGGAAAATAAGTATGGGGCGCACAATTATCACCCGCTTGAGGCGGTACTACAACGAGCCGAGGGACCTTTTATGTGGGACGTGGAAGGGAAACGTTATTTTGACTTTCTTTCGGCATATTCCGCGGTAAATCAGGGGCATTGTCACCCAAAGATCGTAGGGGCAATGATAGAGCAGGCTCAAAAGTTGACACTCACTTCTCGTGCTTTTTACAACGATTGTCTTGGCGTTTTTGAAAAATACGTTGCCGAATATTTCGGGTACGACAAAGTGCTTCCTATGAATTCGGGAGCAGAAGCCGATGAAACAGCCCTGAAATTGTGCCGGAAATGGGCTTACATGAAAAAAGGATTACCGGAAAATCAGGCAAAGATTATCGTGTGTGACGGCAATTTTCACGGTCGCACCATCACGATTATCTCTATGTCGACCGACCCTGAATCTTACGGGGGATTTGGTCCTTTTACCCCGGGTTTTATCAAAATACCTTATAACGACATCCCCGCGTTGGAGAAAGCCTTAGAAGATACTAACGTAGCGGGCTTTATCGTGGAACCTATACAAGGAGAAGCCGGCGTTTTTGTTCCCGATGACGGGTATCTTCGGCAGGCGGCTTCCCTTTGCAAGGCTAAAAATGTTCTATTCATTGCCGATGAAGTACAAACGGGAATCGGACGCACCGGAAAATTGCTTGCTTGTGATCATGAAGAAGTACGCCCCGACATTCTTGTCCTTGGGAAAGCCCTATCCGGGGGGACGATGCCCGTGTCTGCCGTACTTGCCAACGACGATATTATGCTCTGTATCAAACCGGGCGAACATGGCTCTACTTTCGGGGGAAATCCCGTTGCCTGTCGCGTAGCAATTGCCGCGTTAGAAGTAATTAAAGAAGAAAACCTGACCGAAAAAGCCGAATATCTTGGGAATATCTTCCGCGAAGAGATGCGCTCTTTTCAAAGCGAAATGATAGAACGCGTGCGCGGGAAAGGTCTGCTCAACGCGATTATCATTCGTCCCAAAAATGGAAAAGAAGCATGGGACGTATGTGTGAAAATGAAAGAGTTAGGAGTATTAGCAAAACCTACCCACCAACATATTATCAGGTTTGCCCCCCCGCTCGTGATTAGCGAGAGCCAACTGCGTGAAGCCATCGCGCTCATTAAAGAAGCCATTCGCTCATTTGAATAATGAATAAAATAGCCCCTCTCTATCTCTTACCTGCCCCGTTGGCAGAAGCAGATTTTTCACTACTCTTTCCTGCTTTTAATGGGAAAATTATCAATGAGATAGACTATTATATTGTAGAAGAATCGCGCACGGCAAGGCGTTTTTTGCGTGCCATGAATATCGCGAAACCCATTGCCAACCTCACGTTTTTTGAGTTAAATGAACACGCGAGAGGCGTGAACTTGGAGACCTACCTTGCCCCTTGTCTGCAAGGACACGCGACAGCCCTGCTATCGGAAGCAGGTACGCCTTGTGTCGCCGACCCGGGAAGTAAGGTAGTCGCGATTGCCCACCGTCTGTCTATTCCCGTGATTCCCCTGATAGGACCAAATTCTATATTGCTGGCACTCATGGCTTCTGGATTTAACGGACAATCGTTCGCTTTTCATGGCTATTTACCGGTAGACCGGCAAAAAAGAGAAACCGAACTTCGATTTTATGAAAACTTATTGAAAAAGAACGGGCAAACGCAAATTTTTATTGAAACTCCTTACCGCAATAACCATTTTCTCGAATCTATTTTAACCACCTGTAGCCCTGATACCCGATTGTGTGTCGCGTGTAATCTCACTTCTCCGGAACAAGTTATCCGCGCACAATCTATCTCTAAATGGCGTAACACTAAAATTGATTTGCACAAAAAGCCAACCATCTTCTTGTTGGGAAAATAAGAAGTGAAAAATCTGTATCTTTGCATTTTCTGAAAAAATATTTTTAATAATGGGTAAGTATACTGAATACGAAAAACTTAATCTTCCAAAAATAGGAGATGACATTCGTGATTTTTGGGAAAAAGAGCATATTTTTGAGCAAAGCATGGAAACCCGCGAAGGGCAACCTGAATTTGTTTTTTTTGAAGGACCGCCCTCTGCCAACGGGCTACCGGGAATACATCACGTGATGGCACGCACCATCAAAGATATGGTGTGTCGCTACCAAACCCTGAAAGGGAAGCACGTGTCGCGCAAAGCAGGATGGGACACGCATGGCTTACCTGTAGAATTGGGCGTGGAAAAAACATTAGGCATTACCAAAGAAGACATTGGGAAATCCATCTCTGTAGAAGACTACAATAAAGCCTGCCGCACCGAAGTCATGAAGTATAAGTCCCGTTGGGACGACCTAACCCGTCTCATGGGTTATTGGGTGAGTTTGAAAGACCCATATATCACATTCGATACCAAGTATATGGAATCTGTATGGTATCTTTTATCTCAATTTTATGAGAAAGGGTTGTTATATAAAGGGTATACCATACAACCGTATTCCCCGGCGGCGGGTACCGGTCTCAGTTCTCACGAATTGAATTTGCCCGGTTGTTACCGCGACGTGAAAGATACTACCGTGGTGGCTCAGTTTAGAATTTGTCCCGAACATTTGGAAAAAGTAGCCCGTGTATTCGGGTGCGACACCACGTTACCCGAAAATACTTGTTTCCTCGCGTGGACCACTACTCCTTGGACTTTACCTTCTAATACCGCGCTTGCTGTGGGTACCAAAATAGACTATGTGCTCGTGCAAACCTTTAACCCCTACACGGGAACACCGGTAAATGTGATTTTAGCCCGCGAACTATTGCCTTCCTTTTTTCCTGAAAAAAATGGAGAAATAGCCTTTGAAGATTATCACATCGGGGACAAGAATATCCCTTTTCGCTTGTTGGGGACTGCCACGGGCGAGCAACTCTTAGAAATCCATTATGAACAACTCATCCCTTATGTCTATCCCGAAAAAGGGGCTTTCAGGGTGATTGCCGGAGATTATGTTACCACCGAAGACGGTACGGGTATCGTGCATATTGCACCGACATTTGGGGCAGACGACAAACGCGTAGCTGCCGAAGCAGGTGTTCCACCCCTAATGCTCTTAGATACAAATGACAACCTGCAACCTATGGTGGACAAAACCGGCAAATTTTATCCCATCGAAAATTTGCACCCCGACTTTGTCGCGCGAAAAGTAAATGTTCCACTCTACGAGGAGGTTGCCGGACGTTTCGTGAAACCCGAATACGAAAAAACACCTGACCCCACCCGCGAATCGTTAGACATTTATCTCTCTATTTGGCTCAAAAAACAGGGTAAAGCGTTTAAAATAGAAAAATATACCCATAGTTATCCACATTGTTGGCGTACCGACAAGCCGGTTTTATACTACCCCTTAGATTCGTGGTTTATTAAAACAACTGCGTTCAAAGACAGGATGTTAGAATTAAATCAGACTATTCATTGGAAACCTGCCTCTACCGGTAGCGGACGCTTTGGCAATTGGCTCGACAATCTCGTGGACTGGAACTTGTCGCGCTCGCGCTTTTGGGGGGTGCCGTTGCCTATTTGGCGTACCGAAGACCATAAAGAACAAATATGTATTGCTTCGTTGGAACAACTGAAAACAGAAATCGCGAAAGCCATCCATGCCGGCGTTATGGACAAAGACCCGTATGAACATTTTATACCGGGCGATTTTAGCAAAGAAAACTACGACAAGGTGGATTTACACAAACCTTATGTAGACCAAATAGTGTTAGTATCTGCATCCGGACAAAAAATGTTTCGCGAACCCGACCTTATTGACGTGTGGTTCGATTCAGGTGCCATGCCCTATTGCCAATGGCACTATCCTTTTGAAAATAAAGATGTTTTTTCCCGCTCTTTCCCCGCGGACTTTATCGCCGAAGGAGTAGACCAAACCCGCGGATGGTTCTTTACCCTGCACGCCATAGCAACCATGCTCTTCGACTCTATTGCATATAAAAATGTAGTATCTAATGGATTAGTATTAGATAAAAATGGTAATAAAATGTCAAAACGGTTGCAAAATGCCGTCGACCCTTTTGAAACCATCAAACAATATGGTCCCGATGCTACCCGTTGGTACATGATGACAAACACGCAACCGTGGGAAAACTTGAAATTTGACAAAGAAGGAATTGGAGAAGCACAACGTAAATTCTTTGGTACCCTTTATAATACATACAGTTTCTTCGCACTTTATGCCAATATTGACGGGTTTGAATACCGTGAACAAGATATCCCGGTTGCCGAGCGCCCGGAAATAGACCGGTGGATTCTTTCCGAACTCAACACGCTCATAGAACATTGCGATGACTATTATGCTGATTACGAACCTACCCGCGTAGGACGCGATATACAACAATTTGTAGATGAATATTTGAGCAATTGGTACGTGCGACTGTGCCGAAGACGTTTCTGGAAAGGCGACTATTCTGCCGACAAAATATCGGCATACCAAACACTATATACTTGTTTGACTACTATTGCCAAACTTGCCGCTCCCATTGCCCCGTTCTTTATGGACAGACTTTTTATAGACTTAAACCGCACCACGGGAAAAGAGCCTTACGCGTCTGTGCACCTCGCCAATTTCCCGGTAGCAAATCAGTCGCACATAGATCATGAATTGGAGGAGAGAATGCAACTCGCCCAGAAAATATCATCTATGACCTTGTCGCTCCGGAAAAAAAGTAACCTGCGAGTAAGACAACCCTTGAACAAAATTATGCTACCCGCGCTCGATGCCGAGTTTAAAAAACAAATAGAACGAGTAAAATCTTTGATACTACACGAAGTAAACGTGAAAGAACTGCAATTTATCAACGAGGACGATTCTATATTAGTTAAACGGGTAAAACCTGATTTTAAATTATTGGGACCGCGTTACGGCAAAATTATGAAATCCATCGCGGCACAAGTAGGCTCTTTAACACGTGCCGAAATCGCTACTTTGGAAAAACAAGGCGAAATACATCTCCTTATTGAAAACGAAGATGTTTTGCTAACCTTAAATGATGTGGAAATCATTGCCGAAGATATTCCGGGATGGGTAGTAACCAATCAAGGGCAATTAACTGTGGCATTAGATATTACCCTTACCGAAGACCTGAAACAGGAAGGTTATACCCGCGAATTGGTAAACCGGATACAAAATTACCGCAAAGATACAAATTGGGACGTTACCGACCACATTAAACTAACCTTACAAGAACACCCTGTTCTTACCCCTGCTTTCGTGGCAAATGAAAACTACATTAAAACAGAAACACTCTGTGATACCATCACTTTTAACAAAAATATGGAGCATGAAGCCCAAACTACTTTTGAAATCGCGGAGGGGTTAACCATCAATGTACTTATAGAGAAAATGTAAATGCTGTTTTTGAATATAAAACGATGAAGTGTCATGTGGTTTAAACAAAAACGCCCCAAGATACGTCCCCTTTCGTTGTCGACTTTGACATGGAAGCGTTTTCGACAAAACTTCACGGGTATGGCGGCTTTGATATTTCTTGTTTTCATGATTGTCATTGCCATCTTGGGCTATTTACTCACTCCTGATTCATCGCCTTGGTGCAACCGGCAACAATTGGAAATAGCCTTACAATCCCCAGGTTTCAAGACCAATATGCTATACATCAAACAGCCATATCCCGTCCCCAAACGCGGTTGCCTCGCCCGAATGTTGTGGGGACAACCCGATACCTATAAACTTATTCCTGTGAAAAATTATAAACAACAAGGGGATAGTTTGTATGTGCAATTATTTGAAATAGAGCGTATTGATGAATACAAAGTGTTCCCGCTTGCCAATCTTCGCGAGGGACAACCGGTAGAAGAACATCGCTTCTGGCTGGGCACCGACCGCTACGGGCGAGATGTGCTTAGCCAATTGATGATAGGGAGTAGGGTAAGTTTGATGGTGGGTTTTATTTCTGTACTCATTGCCATATTCATTGGGGTAATCTTCGGGAGCATTGCCGGTTTTTATGGGGGAAAAGTTGACGACTTACTCATGTTCGTGCTTAATGTAATTTGGTCTATTCCCACGCTCTTGTTGGTCATTGCCATCAGTTTTGCATTGGGCAAAGGTTTTTGGCAAATTTTCATGGCTATCGGGCTAACCATGTGGGTAGACGTTGCCCGTGTTGTGCGCGGACAAGTCATCTCCTTGCGAGAACAAGAATTTATTGAAGCAGGAAGAGCACTGGGATTTAGTAATATACATCTTATTTTCAAACATGTGATCCCACAAGTCATGGGCTCGGTTATCGTGTTGTCGGCTTCTAATTTTTCTTCGGCAATTTTAATGGAAGCAGGATTGAGTTTTTTAGGGTTGGGGGTAGCACCACCTACTCCTTCGTGGGGCATGATGATGCGGGAAAACTATGCTTATATCGTGCTCAACAATGCCTATCTTGCTATTGCCCCCGGTATTGCCATGATGCTATTGGTTTTGGCATTTATGCTCGTGGGTAGTGCCCTGCGCGACGCGCTGGACGTGCAGCAGGCATAATCTATCGTAACCCGAAAACTTTACGAGTGGTTTTCTTTTTCCCCGAGGCATTCCAATATTCTAAAAGTGCGATATAAAGAGCAGGCGGGGCAAGCATGCGCGAACCGGTAGTCCCGTCCCACGAATATTCGTTACGAATACCCGCGTAAGCGTTGTTGACAAGGGTTGTTACCAAATGTCCATCTGTATCATAGATACTTATTGTCAACCGGTTTTCCGCATCTGCAAAACAACAAGTGAAGGTAATGAAATCATCAAAACCATCTCCATCGGGAGAGAAAACATCAGGATACACGTTAAAAACATCATTTTGATTCACGTTTTCGATAAATTGGGAGTTCAAATACCCCGGCGTACCAAATCCTGCATTCTCGGCAGCCGATTTCCAATGGGCAGCATTATTGGTCTCCTTCTCGAAACTCGTGCGCTCAAGCGATACGTTTTCAATTGTTTTAAGCATGGCATAGTGCATGTCGCTCCGATAAGCAAAACGATCAATAGACTGCATGCCTCTGGTAAGTAGATGTACGATGCCTTCGTTTTTGTGATAAGTGGGAAAAGAATCAAGTATGAAAAGTTTCTCAGGATAGGGTACAAAAAAATGTTCTATCGTAAGAGATTTGTTTTTACAGAGTACCGCGTATTGTCGCGGAAGGATTTGCCCCCCACCCGGTAAAGCCGTAACCGCACTTTTAGGAAGTAAGTCTCCATCGCACCCCAACAAAACATCTTTCAGATCGATAATTTTGTCGGAACGATTGTAAATTTCCACGTAATTACCAGCCCCACTATTCGCGGATGAAGTTAGTATTTCATTGATAACCAAATCTAAATTAGTCGGTTGTTGGGCAATACCAAAAGAGATATTGCTGTGAAGCGACACGGGGATTCCCGCGCAGTCGGTGAGGGTGTCGGTGACTGTGAGCGTGTAAAGCGTGAGCGCTTTTAACGCGGGTGTCAGGGTAAGCCGATGCCCGCGATGGGCAGGCAAAATTTCGGTTGCCCCTACCACTTTTACCCCGTGATCAATAGCATACCGTTGTTCCTCCGACCGGTTTTCTTTGAGCATAGGTTCGCTAAAAAAGATGTCTATCGTAACGGAATCAACTACTGATACCCGTTCCATTAACGGGGGAATAAGGTCAGGATTAGATACCGCGATGCTGTTTGTACTGCATGGGGTGCCTCCGGTTGGGGAAATAGACGAATCCCAGTTGCCAGCCTCCCCACAAGGATTTAGCGGGTCTTTCATCTCGAGAGACCACCCCCCATCTCGTTTCACGCTACTTTGATGCCATTGTTGTCGATAGTTCACGTGATGTATCACTTCTTCTCGCGTGTTCGTCAGAGAAAGTGTCATTCCCCCATCGGTTAGAGAAAGTCCACTTACAGGGTAAACGTTGGGGTAAGTTACGAATAACGATATTTTGCTTTCCGGCACGAGTAAGGCAAAGTCGTGCGCGGGAAGGTCTATATCGGGTAAGGAACGGGTATATTTGCCGGTAGTCAAATGCCACCCCCGCAAAAAAAGTGCATTTGAAGTGCGATTATAGAGTTCAACATATTCGGCGTCAGGCAACTCTACCATGGGAGACGGGTCTGCCATGATTTCAGAGATGAGTACATCGTGTCGTCGTGTAACACGATACGCGAAAGCCTCAGAAGTGCACGACAGCCGATTGCCACTCTCGTCAGATAGTCCCGACATCTGCACCTTGTATTCTTTGTTCTCTTCCAAGCGTTGGGCAAACGAAAGCAGGATTTGGTCGTGTCGACCTTCATCAAAAAAGCAAGCGAGCGGACGTACTCCATCGGGTAAGAGAAGATAATTTTCAGGCAATAGGGCTGTTTCAGGATGTATATTCTCGCTAAATGTCAGACCAATGGATTGCCCGTCTTCCATGATACGACAGGTTTTTAGCGTTGGAGCAACCGTATCCGGTGCCCACGAATGTATTCTAAAATCATCAAAATACATTCGTGTACTATTGCTGCTCGTGAATTTGGCATACAGCCCAAAAAAAGAAACCTCATCCATGAAAGGACATGCCGTATAACTATCCAATTCATAATAACCGGAGTTATTTTCATCGAGATAGATGTACCATAAGTTATTTTCATCTTTAATAACTTTAAAAGCCAACGCGAAAGCGGCTGCAACACGCCCTTCTTTGCCCCTACACAATCGTTGTGTCGTCCCCCCAACCTGATGATACAATTCTACCGCATCATTGCTACCGTTCTCACCCATTTGCAAATAAAAAGCCTCAAAATTTGGAGAAGAAACCAAAGAACTATTAGAGGCTAAATAAATCCTGACCCAATTGTTGTTTGATGGGGCAAAAGATAATTTCACGAACCCGCGCCACTCTACAGACGAAGGTAAATTCGACAATGCTGTATACAACCATGCCTCACCGCTTTCCGAAGCATTGAGTTGCAATTGTAAATCTTTATTCACGATAAAATTTCCCGTATCGCCTTGCCACGCCGGATCCCGCGTGAAATCTCCATCCGAAAAATCATCTTGTAATTGCCCAAAAACAGGAACAATCAACCCTAATAGAGCATAAAAAAGCAAAATAGCCTTGATATTCATCACTTTCATCACTTAGTTTATTAAAAAATAACATGCAAAGGTACTATTTTATTTTTAATTTTCAATAATAAAATGAAATAAATTCTTATTTTTTTCGTATTTTCGCGTTTTTTAATTAACGAACAAATAGAGACCTCATGTCAGAGATTGTCAGCAAGTATGACCCGCGAAGTATTGAAGATAAATGGTACGCGTATTGGATAGAGCACGATTTTTTTGGTTCAGTACCCGATGAGCGGCCTTCTTATACTATTGTAATTCCTCCCCCTAATGTTACGGGGGTTTTGCACATGGGGCACATGCTCAATAACACGATACAAGATATTTTGACTCGCCGTGCGCGGATGAAAGGTTTTAATGCCTTATGGGTACCGGGGACAGATCACGCTTCTATCGCCACGGAAGCAAAAGTAGTCGCCCTGCTCAAAGAAAAAGGATTGGATAAAAACAAACTTTCGCGCGAGGAGTTCTTGGAACACGCGTGGGAATGGCGTGAAAAACATGGAGGTATTATTCTCAAACAATTGTGCAAATTAGGGGCTTCGTGCGATTGGAAACGTACCAAATTTACCATGGACCCGGAAATGTCGGAAGCCGTCATTGACGTGTTCGTGGCTCTTTATCGCGAGGGATTGATATATAGGGGAGTTCGTATGGTAAATTGGGACCCGAAAGCCCTAACCGCTATTTCTGACGAAGAGGTCATTTACAAGGAAGTGGATTCAAAACTCTATCACGTGCGCTACAAGGTAGATGAAACAGACGATTATGTTACGGTCGCCACCACGAGACCGGAGACTATTTTGGGCGATACCGCCGTGTGCGTGCACCCCGATGACCCTCGATACCGGCATTTGAAAAATCGCGAACTGATTGTTCCCTTAGTCGACCGTAAAGTGCCGGTTATTTTCGATGAATACGTGGATATGACCTTCGGCACGGGAGCACTCAAAGTTACTCCTGCTCACGACATCAATGATTATAACCTTGGCTTAAAATATAAATTACAGGTTATCAATATCTTTAATGATAATGGTACGCTCAACGAGGCGGCAGGCATATTAGTGGGCATGGACAGGTTTGCCGCACGCGATGCCATTACGATACTTTTAGAACAAGCGGGAAATCTCGTGAAAGTAGAGCCTTACCAGAACAAAATGGGATTCTCGGAACGAACCAACGAAGTGATAGAACCCAAACTCTCGATGCAGTGGTTCTGCAAAATGGACACGTTGGCAAAACCCGCGCTCGAAAAAGTCATGAACGATGAAATCCGCTTTTTCCCCGACAAGTTTAAAAACACGTATTTTCATTGGATGAGTAATGTCAAAGACTGGTGTATTAGTCGTCAACTGTGGTGGGGGCAGCGTATCCCTGCATATTATTTGCCTAATGGAGAATTTGTAGTAGCCAAGAATATAGATGAGGCATACGACCTTGCCCGCGAGCAATTTCCACGGTTAGATTTCCAAAAAACGGATATAAAACAAGACGAAGATGTCATGGATACGTGGTTCTCTTCGTGGCTATGGCCTCTCTCTGTGTTTGATGGAATAAGAAACCCTGAAAATGAAGATATCAATTATTATTATCCTACCGCAGTATTAGTAACCGCCCCCGAGATTATCTTTTTTTGGGTAGCACGCATGATTATGGCAGGCTTAAAATGGAAACAAGCAATTCCTTTTCGAGATGTCTATTTTACAGGAATTGTAAGAGACCATTTGCACCGCAAAATGTCAAAGTCGTTAGGAAATTCTCCCGACCCGCTCGACCTGATACAAAAATACGGGGCAGACGGCGTGCGTTTTGGAATGTTATGCAGTTCACCCGCCGGGAATGATCTCTTGTACGATGAAAATTTGTGCGAACAAGGACGCAATTTTAATAATAAAATATGGAATGCCTTCAGACTCGTGAAAGGATGGAACATCTCTCATGAGGTAGAACAACCCCTGCATAGCACGACCGCGATAAAATGGATGCAGCAAAGAATCGCGCAAACAAGTACAGACTTGGATATACATTTTGAAAAATACAGGCTCTCGGAAGCCTTGATGACGATATACAAACTGATTTGGGACGATTTTTGTTCCTGCTTTCTCGAAGTAGTGAAACCGGCATACCAAAAACCTGTAGATAAAGATACTTACCGTGATGTTATTGATATTTTTGAAAAACTGCTCTTGCTATTGCACCCGTTCATGCCTTTTATTACAGAAGAGTTGTGGCAAGGGTTGAAAGCACGAACCATAGGAGAAACTATCATGTTGCAGCCCACGCCCGCGAACCCCGGTTTTTCTCCCGACTTTCTCTCCCGTTTTGAGCAAATGCTCAAAGTAGTGGAAAATATTCGCAGGATACGAGCAACCAAGAACATATCTCCCAAAAATGCGTTGGAATTGACCATTTTGCAAGCAAAAGACGATACAGATATGCAATGTTCTCTAAACGCGGTGATGTCCAAACTCTGTAACCTGTCTTCTATTCGATACGATAACAAAAAAAGCGAAGGTTGCCTTTCGTTTATATTACAAAATATAGAGTACTTGATTCCCGTGGCAGACCATGGAAACCGAGAAGAAGAACTGAAAAAATTGCAGGCAGAATTGGATTATGCCAAGAAATTCTTAGATTCGGTAACCCGAAAATTGTCAAACGAAAAATTCGTGACGGGTGCCCCGGAACATGTCGTGAATATTGAACGCAAAAAACAATCGGATGCAGAGGCTAAGATAAAATTGTTGACCAAACAAATCGCCGATTTATCTACATGTCCTTCTCAAATATAAATTATCCGTTATCATGATAATTTTGCAACATATTTTCAGATACGTTTTATTGGTAGGGATAGGTATCGTGCTGATATGGAACTCTGATTTGGATGACAAATTCTCCTTTATGATAGGCTGGATTGCAGGAGTGAGCATTGCCTACGCGATAGGAGTACTCGTGGGACATAAAAAAAACAAAAGAAAAACAAATATCTCCAAATAACACGTATTCAGTAAAATATAATATGTCATTTTTTTTTATAGCACGGTGATTATGGTAAGAAAAAAAGTTGTACCTTTGCAGCCCAAAAAATGCCGATTATTATCCTTATGTTAGAAAAGGAAAATTAGTTAAAAAACCGAGATGTATAGATGAAGATGCATCTCAAAAAACAAAAAAGAGAATGAGTAAGTTAAGTTACAAAACCATTTCTGCGAACGAGAAAATCGTTACCAAAAACTGGGTGCTTATTGATGCAGAAAACGAGGTTGTCGGGCGTTTGGCTACGGTCGTTGCGCGCATTTTACGCGGGAAAACGAAACCATGTTATACCCCGCACTTTGATTGTGGTGATTACGTGATCATCATCAACGCGGACAAGATTCGGTTTACCGGGAAAAAACTGACCGACAAGGTGTATACTCGTCACACGGGCTATCCCGGTGGACAGCGTTTTGCCACGCCAAGAGAGATGTTAAAACGGAAGCCCTTGTTCGTGGTAGAGCACGCCATCAAAGGCATGTTGCCCAAGAATAGGCTTGGAGCACAACTTTTCCGCAATTTGCACGTGTATGCAGGGGCGACCCACCCGCACGCGGGACAACAACCTCAATTAATTAACATTAAAGATATTAAATAGCAATGGAAGTAATCAATACCATAGGTAGAAGAAAAACCGCGGTCGCCCGTGTGTACATGAAAAAAGGGAGCGGTCAAATCACGGTCAATAATCGTGATTTTAAAGAGTATTTTTCTTTGGGCACGCTACAATATGTTGTGCTTCAGCCATTTCAGATTATAGGAGTGGAAGGAGAATACGATGTAAAGGCAAATCTTGACGGGGGCGGCATGTCGGGACAAGCAGAAGCATTGCGGTTGGGTATTTCGCGAGCACTCGTGGAAATTAACGCCGAAAATAGACCCCCGCTTAAAAGCAAAGGGCTTCTCAAACGAGACCCGCGTATGGTGGAACGGAAAAAACCCGGTCGCCCAAAAGCACGGAAACGTTTCCAATTCAGCAAACGTTAATCCCCGTTTTACAATTATCGTATTTATTATAAAATTAAAATTAAGTTTAGTATCAAAATCGCGAAGACTTCTGCTTCAGAACTACTCCGCGATTGATTTAAAGAATGTAAACAAATGAGCAGAGTACAGTTTGAAGATTTATTAGAAGCAGGTTGCCACTTCGGGCACCTCAAAAGAAAGTGGAATCCGGCAATGGCTCCCTATATTTTTATGGAGAAAAACGGGATCCATATTATCGACCTCTACAAAACCGTAGATAAGTTGGAAGAAGCAGCGGCAGCGGCAAAACAAATCGCGATGTCGGGAAAGAAAATCCTTTTCGTGGCAACCAAAAAACAAGCCAAAGAATGCGTTTCCGAACTCGTGAAAAACGTAGGAATGCCATACGTGACGGAACGTTGGCCCGGCGGTATGCTCACCAACTTCTTCACGATTCGTAAAGCCGTGAAAAAAATGACGGACATTGACAAACTGATGGAAAGTCCTTCATTCAATAATTTATCGAAACGCGAGAAATTGCAAATACAGCGTGAAAGGGCTAAATTGGAAAAGAACTTAGGTTCTATTGCCGATTTGTCTCGTTTGCCCGCGGCTGTTTTTATTGTAGACATCAAAAAAGAGCATATCGCTGTTTCGGAAGCCCGCCGTTTGGCTATCCCTACGTTTGCTATCGTAGATACTAATTCCAACCCTAATCTCATTGATTTTCCCGTGCCGGCAAATGACGATGCATCGAAATCCATTACGTTGATAGTGAAAACAATATGTGATGCAATTAAGGAAGGGTTAGACGAGCGTATTGCCAATAAAGATGAATACCCGGAAGATACAGATACGGATACCGAGGTAGGAAGTGCTTACGATCGCAACGGGGATGATGACGACGAGCAAACGGAAAAATCAGGAAAAGGGGTAAAAAAGTCTAAAGATACCATGGCAAACGGGGACGAACCCAATCGCCGCAGACGAACCACGCCTCGCAAACCGCAAGGGAAACCCGTGAATTCGAGATAAAACTCTCGTAAGACAAAAGACAAGAAGCGCGGAAACATTCTCGTGTTTCTGTCTGAAAAAAGGGGCCCCGTAGTTCAGTTGAATAGAACGTCAGATTCCGGTTCTGGAAGTCACAGGTTTGAATCCTGTCGGGGTCACGAAAAGAAAATTTTAAAGAACATACTCCGGGTATGAGAAAAAATCATTCTTGATATTTATGGTTATTGAGCACGATTATTTTTTACAGGATGATGTAGTTTTCGCGGCACGCGATTTATTGGGAAAGTATATTTTTACTCGCGTAGGAGGACAATTGTGTGGCGGCATGATTTTCGAAACAGAAGCCTATAAGGGAATTACCGACAAGGCTTCTCATGCTTTTGGAGGCAGGCGTACTCGACGAAATGAAGCCATGTACGCGGAGGGTGGGATTGTTTACGTGTATTTGTGCTACGGGATGCATCATTTGCTTAATTTAGTTTTTAACCGCGAAGGTGCCCCTGATGCTGTTCTTATTCGCGGGATACTGCTCACGCATGGTGAAGAACTCGTGCTGCAGCGAACCGGCAAAACAAAAGTTACTCCAACAATATGTCAAGGACCGGGACGGGTATCCAAAGCCTTGGGAATCACGGTTGCCGACAATGCTCTTCAAATTCCTTCTGCCAAAATATGGTTAGAAGACAGGAAGATAACCCCTTTGCACGAAGAAATAAAAATAACCCCGCGCATCGGGGTAGACTATGCCGGAGAAGATGCGGCACTCCCTTATCGCTTCGTGTGGAAAAAGAAATTGTTTTAGACTACCCTTGCTAACTGACCACGTGGTAACTTTCTTCGCTTAGGCATTGAATATCAAATATCCATGAAGGAATGGAAGATATTTTGATGAAATCTAATGAAGATTCCCTTGATTTCACTTTTCCATTATTTTTTCAACAAACTCACGAAACACACCTTCGCCGCCGTTCTTTTTCAAAACCATTTGTACTGCTTGTTTTGTCTGTTCAGGTGCGCTGTTTGGGCAGGCACTGATTCCCGCGGCTTTCAGCAACGCTATATCGTTAATATCGTCGCCGATATAAGCAACTTCCGAAAGCGTTATTTTCAAGTCTTTACACAATTGAGTTGCGGTTTCAAGTTTGTCTTTAACGCCCTGAAACAGAAAATCCACTTTCAATTTCTCGGCTCTGCGGCGCACAATTTCTGTTTCCTCGCCGGTAATAATCCCGACCGGAATATTGTGCTGATGTGCTAAAAGCACCCCGGCGCTGTCGTAAGTATGGAATTTTTTCCACTCGTTGCCGGTTTGGTCGTAATACATCCCGCCGTCAGTCCAAACGCCGTCGATGTCGGTGAGAATGAGTTTTACTGTATTATTCATTATCATTGATGATTGTATTTTTTTGTTCTTTTCCTTTTTCCGTCAAATAATACCGCTGTTTGGGGTGGTTGGGTATATCTGTATATAACATTGAAATGTAATTTGCTCTTATTGAAGGGTAAAGATAAGTATATAAAAAATTCCGTCTGCCTTTCAATTGTAATAAAGCCATTAATTCAGGCACCGATTTTCCTTCGTTATCCATAACACTTAATAGTTTTATTACTTGTTCCCCAACTTGTTCCCCAACTTGTTCCCCAACTTGTCCTGTTACTTGTGGGGTGTCTTCAGAAATAACAGCATTATTAGATGTAACACGCATCAGCATCACGAAACGTTTATCTTCGAGTTGATAACTTACTTCGGGATAATCTTTTAGCCAATCGCGAAGGCGGACAAAGCCGGTGCCGTATTTTTCGATGTCGCCGGTCAGATAAAATGTTTCCGTCAAAAGTTTGTTGCGGTGCCACGCCTGATAATTGTCTTTTTGCAGGTCTTCAACAGTTATTCCTTCTTTCAAATGTCCCGGATTGGCAATTTCGATGCTGTTGTCGAATATTTTGATAATCACATCGGTTGGGTCGGTGTAATCTTTATGCACGATGGCATTCAAAATCAGTTCGCGCAGCGCCTGCAAAGGGTATTGCCAACGCTCGCCGCGCTGCAACTCGCCGGTAAAAAAATAAGAAAGTTGTATGTTGCGTTTCACAAAATTCATCGCTTCTTCGATTGCAAGCATCAACGGTTCGCGGATAACCAAGTCGTCGATGATGGTTTCGCGCGTTTTGAAACGCCCGATATGAATTGTCGTATGATGCGTGCCGAACAGCAGTTGTGCTGCACGAGTCAGTTTTCCGTTGTTTATCAGCCCGATTTTCTCAAAGTCCTCTTTCAGATTGCCGCTCGAAAGGAATCTGCCCGATTGCAAAACACGGCTGCGAAAGCGATTTAATGCCTTCTCGTCCAATTCCTCAAATTTTGTTTCTACCGCGAACGAATCGAAAGAATAGGATATGCTGACGAAACGCATTTCGGCGATTTCATCGATCGAAAGCAAGTGATTGGAATTTTGTTTTCGGCTGAAATAGCGATTTTTGTACGCGATCGGTTTCAACGGAAACTCATCAACAACAATTTCGACAACGGTTTTATTATCTGCTTCAATGACGTTAAAATCGGGAAAAACAGCCGGTTGCGTACTTTGTTTTATTTCATTCAACCAATTCTGGATACTTTCGTCCGAAAGTTGAACGCCGACAATTTCTTTTTTATCGTTAATGCCCAGATAGATTTTGCCGCCTTTGGTATTTGAAAAAGCAACAACGGTTTCAATAACCTCTTTGTTGAAGGAGGTTTTGAACTCTACGGTTTGACTTTCGCCTTGATTGATAATATGTTGGAGTTGCTTTTTTGTCATTTTAATTATGGTTTTATTATTCTTCAATAACCACTAATTTATTTTTAAATTTCATAAGATTTGAAATTGCATCGCTTTCTCTTTTGCAAAATCTGATTGCACGCTACTGATGAAGATTTTGTATCGCATTTACTTTTTGCTATAATTTTTTAAACTCTGCTGCAAAGATTCCATATTTATGTCAATTTTTTCGGGTAAATTATTTCATTTGCAGTAATATCTTCTTTTACTGTTTTCCCTACTACCTGCTCTTTTTCGCTCCATTTGAACCCGTCGCCCGGACTTAGCAGGTGAATATCGTTTTCGGTAATCATTTCTCCTGCCTTCATATCGCGCTTGGTAGCGATAGAGCGCTCCAACTTGTTTTTACTTGCCTGAACTTCGGGTTCGATGTAGAGTTCCTTTTTCCCCATTGACATTTCCGTGATACGGATGTCGCGAATCATACGGTTCACGCCGTCGGGTCCCAGCGAACCGGCTTGGTCGGTACCCTTCATTCGGCGGTC
>JAISUP010000001.1 GCA_031272025.1 Bacteroidales bacterium | reverse complement strand
CGCCCCCGGCAAGGCACGAACCACGCGACAAAGATACATCTTTTTGCCGAAAGTGGGAGAGTAAAAACAACGGTAAAACCCCGTGCCGGAGAAAGAAGACGGGGGAAAGTTTAAATTTTAAATTTTATCAAAATGAAAGATATAAAATTAGATTATATAGAGCGAGGCAGGCTTGATAGAGAAGAAATGAGTCTCGTGATGGGCGGGTTAGCCGGAGAAACTTGCCCGCGATACGAATGTAAGTGTACAAAAGAAAAATGTAGTGACGATACTGATGAAAGACCAAGGTACAAATGCGAACCTTATATTTGTTGCACAGACACCAGCGAACAATGGAATTTATCGCAATGCAAAAAATATTACATGGGACTTACCGGAAGTATAGGAATAGCCTCTAATGTAGTTTCATCATTCAGTACAGTATCAAAAATTTTATCTATTTAAATATTGTTTAAATTATGAAAAATAAAGTAATGAATAAGAAAAAGTTTAGTATAGATTTTATCGAAGAAGGCAGATTGCACATTATTGAAATGCGTTCTATTTTTGGGGGAACAACTTGTGATTTACTCGTGCAATGTGAGGGTCACACGATTGAGAACCCCAAAGGAACATGCCAATGTTATACTTATTGCAAAGATGCTAATGACAAAGGGAAGTCAACAACCCATTGTTGCACTTCCGAATCATATGTTTTTTTGCCAAGTATTGTTAGTCCAAAAATTTCTTTTACAAGTAATTCATTATTTAGTCAGACTAATAGTAATATCACAACTTTGTAAAAGATTTCTTCAAGTCAGGGTGTTGTTCATTCTGATACAGCACCCTTTTTATTTTAATCTAAAAAAAATTATGTATTGGTCAAAATTTAATGATTTATATTATTCAAATAAGCATCATACAAATATGTTGTATAATTCTTTATCAAATGTTTTTATCAAGATTGATGAGATTGATTTATTGTCTTTGCTACAACAAGTACAAGCAGCAAACTCTGATTCTGTCTTATCCAATTATCCTGATTTAAAAAAAGATTTGGTTAAAGCAAAAATTATCGTGGAATCTGACGAACAAGAAATATTACGTATTAAGTATTTACAACGAATAATTCGCCACGACAAACATGTTATTCCTTTGACAGTTTTACCAACCTTGTCATGTAATTTCAAATGTCCTTATTGTTTTGAAAAAAAAGGAAAAATTGAGCGAATGAATAAGACTGCGATCAGTGGTATCGTAAAATTGGTGAAAACCATTGCCGATGAAAATACTCGGAAAACATTAGTAAATTTAACATGGATGGGAGGTGAACCTTTAATGAATTTTAATGATATGACTATTCTTACAACAAAATTACAAGAAACAAACGTGAATCTGCAAGCCAAAATCATTACTAATGGATATCTGCTCACGAAAAATGTGATAGAACAAATGCCTGCTATGAACGTGTATCTTACACAAGTAACTATTGATGGTCTCAAAGAACAGCACAATAAAACCCGGATGCACGTGAAAGATACAAATTCTTTTGATAAAATCATTGAAAATTTGTTTATCTCTCCTGGGTTTATAGAGGATATTAAAGGAGATAAAAAAGGATCGGTAAAATGTGAATTTGACACAACTGCCATAAAAGATTTTTATAAAGAAATGTTTCTTCGAAAAGTAACCAATTATTCTGTATATCCACGTAATATTGTTAACGAATGTGCCGTCCGTTCTCCCAATAGTTTCAGCATTGGTCCCAAGGGTGAACTTTATTCTTGTTGGGAAAATATAGGTTATAAAGAGCATATTATCGGACAAGTAGATAAAGATGGAAAAGTATTCATCACTAAAGAATTAGAATATTTACGTTACATGCTGTGTGCCGACTATTTAGATGATCCAAAATGCCTTAAATGTTTCTTTTTCCCTATTTGCAGTGGGGGGTGCCCCGAAAAAAGAATAAGAAATGAATTTTGTGGGGCAAATTTTGACAATTGTAGCATGCATAAAAAACATCTCGAAGAATTACTTGATTTTCATTATTATAAAAAATATAAGCAATGAAAAAAATAATTATATTCTTCTATATTTGTATCCCACTGATTGCCACGGCACGAAAGCCGGATTTTTCAAAAGCATGGTGGAAACAAAAAGGGTGCCTCGTATTCTATCCCGAAGACCTGCGGCAGCAATATCAAATACCCGTGTTCTCGAAAAAGCAAATGTACAAGGATTTTGATGCCTTTGTAAAAATTATGAAACATTGTAACCCTCAATACGAAGTAAGAAAACAAGCAACAGGCTACGACATGATTGAAAATATACGCGTTACACGGTCGCACATAGATACCATAACAAACATTACCTCTTTCGTGAATCTATTGAATGACATCATGTTCCTGTCGAAAGACGAGCATTGCTATTCCGACCCGATCGCGTTATTATACTTTTGTGAAGACTATAGAAATGATACGCGTTTCTTAAAACCTTCCAATCGGGATTTAGGATGGAATTTTCATTATCGAAAACTGCGTCACCAACTCAATAAAAATTACAATTATCTGTATGTTAAGTATATTAAGGGTAATTACTATACTCTTTTTCCGGTTACCGTATACCACGGGAATGACTCCACCCTTTTACACGCGATGAGCAAAATGATCGCTATCAACGACTTGCCTGCATCCTCTTTTTCCCGTGCCGATAACCCGTATGCAAAAAAATACGACTTTGAACACGAAACCTATTACACGGATTATTTTCGATTTTTGAAAGGGAAAAAACGATTGTTGATAGAGCATGATGGTAGAGAAAAAATGCTTGTTTGCGATTCTTTGAAAACAAATATTCCATCATGGGATATGCCCGGGAACAGGAAACATGAAGTGCACTATTTGGACAACGATTCTTTACTTTATATTCGATTACCACACATGAACATTTCTATGGTAAGAGACATCAAAGATAGTATCTTTGTCTTTAAAAACAAACCGGTAAAAGCAGTCATCGTGGATATTCGCGGCAATGAGGGAGGCAATGATGATGCTTGGCATCAATTAGTTTCTTCGCTATCCGGAACAACGCTATCGTTTCCCATTATATCGGTATCCACCCCGGATTATTACATGGTAAAAAAACGTTTTGGATGCAAAGGAAAACGGGAGGTAACTTTCCCCTTCCTGCATGAAACACGAAAATACTACAAACTTTACATGGATAGCACGTTCTGCATATCCCCTGACACGATAAATTTAAATTACAACGGCATAATATATGTTTTAATAGATGAAGACATCGCGTCTTCTGCAGGAGTCTTTGCCTCATTAAGCACCAAAACCAATCGTGTAAAAACCGTGGGAATGCCCACGGGACAATTGCATGGTGCCGGTCCTACACCTTCTTTTTTTATGTTGCCCGAAAGCAGGCTACTATTTCAAATAGATTTAGTGTTAGATGCCGTTAACGTGCATAGTGCTATAGATTTTTACCACGACAAACCGACCTATCCCGTGAAACCAAGTTTAAACTATTACAAATGGTATTACACACGCGACCACACGCGAGGCATGAATATAGAAGAAATGTACGAGAAAGATGATGTCTTTCGCGAAACACTAAAAATTATCAAAAACGAGTCGCGTTAGCATTATACCATAATGAATTATTAAACAGTTCAATATTGCCATAAGAGCATCCAAGAGTAGACGCGGGTAGATTTGATGATGTCAGCGGTAATACCAAAGTGATTTGTTAACACTATAAAACGACTTACCTTCCCCCACCCAAAGCGCGATACAGATTGATGATGCCTTGAATTTCTTCAAAACGATCCGTTGTTTGGGTAATCTGTGCGGCAAGTAGGGTTTGTTGTGCATATAAAACATCAAGATAAACCGCGCTACCGTAATTGTAAAGGGCTTCGCTGCTGGCTGTTGCCATTTCTAAAGCCGCGATTTGCTGTTGCCGGAATGCTCTTTTGCTCTTGGCGGTCTCGATTTGTTTCATGGCATTGCTCACTTCTCTACCTGCATTGAGCAACGATTGTTGAAAATGCAACAAGGCTTCTTCCCGCGCTGTCTTGCTGATTTTTAGACGAGCAGTAAGTGCCCCCCTCGCGAACAAGGGCTGTGTAAGTTGCCCAAGTGCCCCCAACAATATACCGGCAGGATTCACTATAGTGTTGTTTACCAAATTAGTCCAACTGCCATTAGCATTGATGACCAACGATGGATAAAAGGCTGCACGTGCCTCGTTGGTAGCATAAAAGGCTTGTTTTAAACCCAGTTCTGCCACTTTTATATCGGGACGATTGGCGAGCAATTGCAACGGGATGCCTGTTTTAATATCAAACAACATATTTTGTTCTGACAGTTTACCCCGTTTTATCTGTCCGGGCACTTCGCCCAGCAACACTGATAACGTGTTTTCAATCTCATAAATAGCCTTGCTTACATCAAAGAGTCCTGCTTCGATAGCAAAATACGTGGCTTCCGACTGTGCCACCGCTGCTTCATTCGACATGCCAGCCTGCTTGAGTTCCCGCATCATGCTTACATTATCCTGCCAATTTTGAGCCGTACTCTGCATAATTTCATATTGGGCATCTAACATCAATAAAGTATAATAGAGATTGGCAATGCCTGCCATGACTTGTGTTTGCACTAACTGCTTCACTTCTAAGGTCTGCTCATACATTGCTTTTGTTCTTTGTTTGGCATTGAACAATTTTCCAAAGACATCTATCTCCCATGATGCCGCGATGGGCAAAGTGTATGTGTATTGCGCGGTACCTCCCCTGAAACTGCCCACCGTACCTTCAAACGGCAAAGCAAAAGAAGGCAAAAAAGAGAGTTTTGCCGCAACTAAGGCAGCAGTGGCTTGCTCTATATGCAACCGTGCCGACTTGATGTCCACGTTATTTTGCAAACCTTTTTCTATCAATTCCTGCAAATTTTTATCCGTGAAAAAATCACGCCATCCGATATTTCCAATGTTGTTCGTGTCGGCGGGATTTAACTCTGCATCTCGATACAATCCTCCCGTTTTTACTTCGGGACGAGTGTAGGGAGTATAAATGCCACAGTTGGTAAAACAAACTGTAATACAAATAATTATCGTTATTTTACTGATTATATTTTTAATATTTTTCATTCTTCTATTTTTTAGAGGCTCTATATTTTTCAATTTCTTTTTTCTCTGCATATAAAACTTTATTTTTCTTTTCTATGGGTTTAACCGGTTTAAATTTTTCTTGAATATGTTGAAAAACAACAAACAGCACCGGAACAACAAACAGCAGTCCGAGCGTGCCGATAAGCAACCCGCCTACCGCGCCTGAACCTAAAGAACTGTTACCTACCGCACCAACGCCATTAGAAAACATGAGCGGGAGAAGCCCGAATACCATTGCCAACACGGTCATGATAATCGGGCGGAATCTGATTTTGGCAGCCGAAATCGCCGATTGCGCTAACGACATGCCTGCTTTACGACAATCTGCTGCCTGTTGCGTGATGAGAATGGCAGTTTTTGCCAAAAGACCAATCAACATAATCAATCCGGTTTGCAAGTAAATATTATTGTCCAATCCCATACTTTTTGCAAACAAAAAACTGCCGAGCAAGCCGAAAGGAATGGAAAAAATAACGGCAACAGGTACGAGAAAACTTTCGTACAGTGCACATAAAATCAAATAAGTCAATAGAATACATACTACAAAGATAAAGACGGTAGAGCCTGAACCTGTGCTTTCTTCGCGAGTAATCCCGCCAAAATCGTAACCGTAACCTTTAGGCAAATATTCCTCCGCGGTTTCGCGAATAGCACGAATCGCGTCGCCTGAACTGTACCCTTCGGCAGCAGTACCATTCACGGCAATGCTTGTAAACAAGTTAAAACGGTTCATGGTTTCAGAGCCATACACTTTGGTCAACGTGATAAACTGCGAAATGGGAGCCATTTCACCGCCAATTCTCACAAAGATATCGTGAAACGATTCATTATCTATCCTATATTTTGGAGAAGCCTGAATCATAACACGATACACTTTACTGAAACGGTTGAAATTGGAAGCATAGATACCACCATAATAACCCGACAGAGTTTGCAGCACTTCTACCGGCGAGATGCCTGCCCGTTTGCATTTGGCGGCATCAACTTCAATCTCGTATTGCGGGTAATCGATGCTGTAAGCCGAAAAAGCGGTTTGTATTTCAGGACGTTCACGCAATTTTGCCATATAATTTTGGGCTACGTCAAAAAAGGTCGCCATGTCCCCCCCTGACTTATCTTGCAAAAACAGTTCGAAGCCGTCGCTGGTACCATATCCCGGTATCATAGGCGGGGCAAACACGAAAAGTGAGGCATCTTTGATGTGGGCGGTCATGCCATAAATTCTGCCTTGAATAGCGGCTACACTGCTTGCTTTGTCTTTACGGTATGCCCAATTCTTCAAGCGTATCATAAACATACCAAAAGAATTCCCATCTCCCGTAATCATACCGTAGCCCGCAATTTTTGAATATTGTTCAATTTCGGGAATAGTTTTAATCACATTTTCAATTTTGGTCATCACCTTGTATGTTTGGTCGAGCGATGAACCGGGGGCTGTGGTAACATTGATAAAAATGGCACCGGTATCTTCTTGTGGCACAAGTCCCGTTTTGGTAGTCATCATCAATACTGCCAACAATATCGTACTCACAACAAGGATAACCCATGTGAGCCATTTTTTATGCAAAGCAAAGATAACCAAAAGTTTATATTTTCCTGTAAGATGACGAAAACCTCTATTAAATGCCGAGGACACACGTTGCAACAGTTTTTTCTTTTTCACCTCTTTGCCTTCTTCTTCTACTAATTTACGCGGTTTCAGTATCAGGGCACACATCGCGGGGCATAATGTCAGCGAGTTGATTGCCGAAATACCTACGGCTACCGCCATCGTGATACCAAATTGCGTATAAAATGTACCCGAAGTACCCCCCATGAACGACACGGGAATGAAAACAGCCATAAATACCAATGTTGAAGTAAGAATAGCGGAGGTAATGGTTTTCATAGCGTCAACGCTGGCAGAAAAAGCGGACCGATAGCCCGCGTCAAACCTTGTTTGCACGGCTTCTACCACCACGATGGCATTATCTACCACGATACCGATAGAGAGTACCAAAGCAAAGAGTGTCAATAAATTGACACTGAATCCCACGACCGTCATAAAGGCGAATGTACCGATAATGGAAACAATCATCGAGACCGTTGGAATGAGCGTTGCCCTGAAACTTTGCAGGAAAATAAGCACCACGAGCGTAACCAACACGATAGCAATCAAGAGTGTTTTTATCACTTCCTCGATAGAGGCAAACAGAAAGTCGTTGGAACTCATCAATGTAACGACTTCCACGCCTTTGGGCAAATCTTTTTTAGAGTTTTCTAATAGTTGGTCTATTCCCTTGATAACTTCTGTGGCATTGGCACCCGCTGTTTGGAAAATGAGGCAGGTAGCCCCCGGCACACCGTTGGTTTCTCCTATCTTCGAATAGTCTTCATTCGCCATTTCTACATCGGCAATATCTTTGAGTTTTAGTACTTCACCGTTGGGCAAAGAGCGAATCACCATCTCGCCAAACTCTTCCGGTTTTTCCAAACGACCTTTATATTTCATCGTGTATTGGTTGGTTTGTTGGGCATTTTCGCCAATAAAACCGGTTGCCGACTCAATATTTTGTTCTCCCAAAACATGAATCACATCTGACGGGATCAGTTTGTATTGTGCCATTACATCGGGTTTGAGCCAAATTCGCATACTGTAATTTGAACCGAAAACAACTACCTCCCCTACTCCTTTCACGCGCAACATTTCGGGTTGCAGGTTAATTTTTATGTAGTTCGAAAGGAATGTCTCGTCATATTCGCCTTCTGGACTATATAAAGAAATGATTTGCAGGATGGTATTTTGTCGTTTTATGGTAGAAACACCTATCTGGTTTACTTCCGCGGGGAGCAATCCCGCGGCTTTGGAAACACGGTTTTGCACGTTCACCGCCGCCATGTCGGGGTCAGTACCCTGACGAAAATAGATGTAAATGGTTACTGTGCCCGTATTTGTTGCCTCCGATTGAATGTAGGTCATGTTTTCCACCCCGTTGATAGATTCTTCCAAAGGAGCTACTACGGTTTTTTGCAGTGTTTGCGCGTTGGCACCCGGATAGGCTGCCATCACCATAACCGTTGGAGGTGCAATATTAGGATACTGTTCTACCGGCAAAGTTTGCAACCCTATCAGTCCCAACAACACGATAGCAATAGATATGACCGCCGAAAGTACCGGTCTCTCAATAAATTTTTTAATCATCTTTTATACTTCTCTTATAATCGTAAATCGTAAATCGTAAATCGTAAATCTAATTCAACAGTGTATTTTCGCGAATAAAACCGGTACCTTCCAACACGATGATGTCTCCTTTTTGCAAGCCCGCCTTCACGATATATTCTGTAGCATTAGCAGGAATAGCCTCAATTTGAACAGATTTTGCCACACCATCTACTTTTTTGTAAACATACAGTCTATCTTGCACTTCAAAGGTTGCACTTTTGGGAATGGCAATACAATCGGGTTCCTCGTGAGGAATGATAACATTGCCCGCACCTCCGCTGTGAAGTAATCGAGAAGGATTGGGAAATACAGCTCGCAAACTTACCGTTCCGGTAACGGCATCTATCACCCCACTAACCGATTCTATTTTACCCTTTTCCTCATAAACCGACCCATCGCTCAACTGCAACTCCACTTGTGGTAAGGCATTGATGGCTTTTTCCATAGATTGATGCTCGCGAATGAGCGAAAGCAGTTGATTTTCTGTTAGTGAAAAATAGACATACATCACCGAATTGTCGGATATGGTAGTCAACGGACGCGGTTGAGACGGGCTAACCAATGCCCCTACCTTAAACGGGAGAATGCCGACAACCCCACTTGACGGACTTTTTACCGTAGTATATGACAGGTTATTGCGTGCGATGATCTCTTGTGCTTCGGCTTGCGCGAGTTGCGCCTTGGCAGTAAGTAAACCGTTTTCGGCTACAGACAAGTCGAACTGCGAAATGACTTTTTTGTCAAAAAGTTCTTTTTTACTATTGAAAACGAGTTGTGCGGTGGCTACCCCTGCTTTGGCGGTTTCCACATTGGCTGCTGCCGTGTTAAGCGCGGCTTTGAAAGGCACTTGGTCAATGACAAACAGCGTTTGACCTTTGGTTACTCTCGCCCCTTCGGTGATGCAAACCTGAGAGATAAAGCCCCCTACTTGTGGGTAAATATCAATGTCTTGTCTCCCGCGAATCGCAGCCGAATAACTGTTTTTAAAGGATTTGTTTGCTGTAACAATCTCCATTACCGGATAGTTTGCTTTTTCGATTTTGTCTTGCCTCTGTTTACATGAGGACATTAAAAAAATCGCCACCCCAATGGCGACTAACTCTTTTCTTACTAACATATTATACTTTTATATTTTGAAGTGCAAAGGTAGGCATTTCGCGGGGACTGTCATTATTGAATACCGGTATAAAATTGTTCATTATCGGCATAACCTTTTTTTACTCCTATTTTTAAAATTTTATGTACCTTTGCCACCTTAGTTTTATGGTTAAGGTATAAATAAAAATTATGTCCAATACAAACTTTCAAAACACGCTATATACCAACGACAACCTGTTTATCCTAACAGGGTTGAACAGCAATTTGGTGGATTTAATCTACTTAGACCCGCCATTCAATTCCAAGCGCACGTA
>JAISUP010000014.1 GCA_031272025.1 Bacteroidales bacterium | reverse complement strand
CGCCCCGTCTCCCGTTGCTACCTTGTCTACGATTTCCCCCTCAATAGTCAATGTTTCGCGTGAACAGCCCTTAACCGAGCCAACCTTAGCCGACATTTGTTTGGAACGTGCCGAAGAACAATTGTTGATATTGCTCTTAAAGCAAGGAATGTATGATATTTACGAGAGTCGCGTAGTCGAGCAAGTATCGACAATGCCTGCGCGGGAAACCTTAGGTCTTATGCCTGTACGGGTAGATCAATATGTAGCAAATGAATTGTTAGATAACGATATACAGTTTTCAAAATCTATTCATGAACAAATATTTGAAGAATATTGCCAAGTAGCAGCAACCGCTACCGCCCCCGAACTCATACAACGTCATTTTACCACTCATGAACAAAAAGACATGCGGGATTTCGCTATACGTCATTTATTTAATTCCGACCCTGAATATAGCCCGGGATGGGAAATCCGTTACGACATAACCATACGCACGACCAAAGAACATGTAACTAATTTACAAAAAAATGTAGAAGATTGTATTAATATGCTCAAATTAAGAAAAATGGAACATTATAGAGAAACATTACAAAAAGAACTCGAACAAGAACACCCCGATGAAGTCATGGAACAAATTTTAAAGACTATTTCTCTTGTAAACCAAAGACGTAAAGAAATTGCCGAAATTTTGGGAGTAGTGATTACTCGATAAAAGAGATAATAAATTAAACATGATTAAGAAAATAGAGTCTATTACAAACCAATTAAATTTTGTTAAGATGAAAAAGATTTTATGGTTAGCCTTGTTTGCATGCAGTTTTTTGTTCGTGCAAGCCCAAGAAGCGAGACAAACGTTGTCTTCACCTGAAAAAAGAGGACACGTCTTACCGTCAGTAAGCGTGAAAACCTTAGACGGGACAGTGTTTAACACCCGCGACATTAGTAATGATGGTAAGCCCGTGGTTATTAGTTTTTGGGCAACGTGGTGCAAACCCTGTATCGCGGAATTGCAGGCAATTGCCGATGTGTACGACGAATGGGTAGAAACAACAGGAGTAAAATTGTATGCCGTTTCTATTGACGATGCCAAAACTACATCAAAGGTAGCCCCGTTCGTGAAAGGAAAAGCATGGGAATACGAGATACTTTTAGACCCTAACGGGGACTTTAAACGGGCGATGTCGGTGGGAGACGTACCTTTTCTTTTTGTTTTAAACGGCAAAAATGAAATCACGTGGTCGCATACTTCTTACTCGCCGGGGGCAGAAGAAGAAGTCTTTGAAAAGATAAAAAAGACATTGGAAGACAATAAATAATTTCTCAAACGATTTGATAAGCATGATGCAGAATTTGATTGAACGGGCGTGGGACGATCGCTCTCTTTTACAAAAACAGGAAGTCAAAGAGGCAATTGAAACCTTAATTGCTCAATTAGACCAAGGGCAGGTACGAGTGGCAGAAAAAAAAGACCACGATTGGCAAGTGAACGAGTGGGTAAAAAAGGGCGTGTTGCTTTATTTCCCTTTAAAAGAAATGCTCACGATAGAAACGGGACCTTTCGAGTTTCACGACAAGATTGCTTTAAAGCATAATTTTGCCCGGCAACAAGTGCGGGTTGTACCTCACGCGATAGCCCGTTACGGTTCATATCTTGCCCCGGGGGTAGTGCTCATGCCTTCTTATGTCAACATTGGGGCTTACGTGGATAGCGAAACCATGGTAGACACGTGGGCTACGGTAGGCTCGTGTGCCCAAATAGGGAAAAAAGTACATTTAAGCGGCGGCGTGGGCGTGGGAGGTGTCCTAGAACCCGTGCAAGCCGCCCCGGTCATTATTGAAGACCATTGTTTTATTGGCTCCCGTTGCATCGTGGTAGAAGGGGTACGCGTAAAAGAAGGTGCCGTGTTAGGTGCCAACGTGGTGCTTACAGCTTCTACTCGCGTTATTGACGTTACCGGTACACAGCCCGTGGAAACACGAGGCGAAATACCCGAAAATTCCGTGGTTATCCCGGGCAGTTGTCTCAAAACTTTTCCCGCCGGAAACTTCCAAGTCCCTTGTGCACTTATTATTGGCAAACGAAAAGCAAGTACAGACCGGAAAACCTCGCTCAACGACGCGCTACGCGACTACCAAATTAGCGTGTAATATCCATTTAACCCTGTAAAATAATACCATTTATTGGTTATGAAATATTTAAAAACAATAAGGCTGGGGGTATCCTTTCTCGTGTTTTTGTGGTTTGTTTTTTGTTTTGTCGATTTTGCAGGATGGATAAATGCAACCATTGCACACGTTACCCGTGTACAATGGTTGCCTGCAATATTAGCATTTGATATACCGCTCCTGCTCTTTTTATTGATTACCGCGTTTTTGTTCGGACGTTATTATTGTTCTTTCTTGTGCCCGTTGGGCGTTTTGCAGGATATAAGCAGTCGACTTGCAAAACAGGTACACGGGAAAAGAAAAAAACACTTTCGCTATCGTGTTTCGCGGGCATGGCTACGTTGGGGTATCTTGACAATAAGCGTGTTTTTGTTCGCTATAGGGATACCGTTACTATTCACGTGGTTAGATCCGTACAGTGCTTTTGGCAGAATAAGTACCCATATTTTCCGTCCGGCATATCTTTTAGGAAATAATGTTTTAGCATTTATTTTCAATTCTTTTGGCAATTACACGTTTTATCCCGTGGAATTTGATGCCCGCTCTATGGTTTCTTTGCTCACGGCAACGGCAACCTTGTTGGTAGTGGGAGTATGGTCATGGTTTCGCGGGAGAGGCTACTGCAACACTCTTTGTCCCGTGGGCACTATGCTTGGATTACTCAACAAATTTTCTCTCTTTAAAATCAGGATAAACGAGGCTAAATGCAACCGTTGTGGGGCGTGCCAAAACCGCTGTAAAGCCTCGTGCCTCAACGCGACAACGGGTAGCATAGATTACAGTCGCTGTGTCAATTGTTTTAACTGTATAACCGCGTGCAAACAAGGGGCTTTGACTTTTGCCGTGCCTATCTGCAAAAACAAGCAGCACCTTGGCGCGTCCGCGAGTGCCCCGTGTCAAGGTGTTCCATCCTCCAAAAACGACATGGACCCTTCGCGAAGGCAATTTTTGCTTACCGCGGGACTAACCTTATCCGCGTTGCCGGTTTTGTGGGCACAGCATGAAACAGGTAAAAACCTACGGTATCGCGCCCCCGAAGCCGCCCCTATCATGCCCCCGGGCGCGCTGCATCTCAAACATTTTACAGCCCATTGTACCGCTTGTCACCTTTGCGTGAGCAAATGTCCTCAAAAAATACTACAACCCGCCCTCATGGAATACGGGATAGAAGGCATGCTACAACCCCGCGTAGTCTTTAACCGCGGCTATTGCGAAAGTAACTGTAAAACGTGTAGCGACATTTGCCCCACCGGTGCCCTGCGAAAACTTAGCAGAGCAGAAAAACGACACGAGAAGATAGGAGAAGCACGTGTTACATTGAAACATTGTGTGATAACTAACGAAGGCTATCTGTGTGGAGCCTGCGCCGAGCATTGCCCCAACGAAGCCATTCAATTAGAAGTACAGCCCAACGGGTTACGTGTTCCTTCCGTGATCACGGAACGTTGCACGGGCTGCGGTGCCTGCGAATTTATTTGTCCCGCCGACCCCGAAAAAGCCATCAAAGTTTGGGCAATTCATAATATCAAGAAAAATATAACTTCAAATAAAGAAATTAACCAATGAAAACAAAAAATAACCCCCAAAAAAATGCACCATTAAAAAATATTATGTATCTTTGCAAGCCCGAATTTTTATCGTGTAATCATAACATGAAAAATCGTAGTATTAAAAATTATTATTAATTAAAAATTAAAAAACAAAAGCAAAATGAAAAAGTTATTAATGATTGTAGTGGCATTCTTTTTTGGAATGTCGGTATTTGCTCAGCAGCCGGTTGAAATACAAAAAGTAGATAATTTTGTACCACAATCGCTGTTTAAAGTAAATCCTAATGCAAAACTTTTTGCCCCGTCTTTCAAAAATGGTAAAGAAGATTTTGTACAATCCGATGCAAATTATGCAGGTTATGCGCTGTCACAATCTACTGACCGCGCAAGTTTTGGTCTCTATACTGATATTAGAAAAAGAACTTGGAAAGCCTCTGTCCCGACTTCTCAAGTCATGTCTGTTGCACAAATTTATGATTTTAAGTCTCAAAACAAATCTGATAATCAAGTAGGGGGACCCTCGTACAGTTTTTGGGAAAGCATGCTTTACGGACAGGATTTTCCGGCATTGACCAATGAAAATATTACCTATACCATTCATAGTTCGTATTTTTTATACGGTTATTTTCATAAGGATTCTGCTGTCGTAGATACTATCGTGATATCTTATATCCTGAACTTGGATCAGCCCAATGTATCTTTGTCAATGAGTACAACTCCTGTATTTAAAGGATTTTGTCCCAACGCGAATGTTGACGAGGGTACATTTAGTAGCACGGGTTCTCAATTCGCGAACAAACAGGTTTATGTGCAAAAAATCCCCATTGAGGCGGCATCAAATGACATGTTGATATCAGAAACCAATTTCAAAACCAGTTTGGATTATTCAGAATTCGCGACTCCTCTTGATGCAGAAGGTTATTTTTATCCAGCATATTTCGGTATCAAAGCTCCGGCAGAATTGGAGAATATTAGTAGCCATATTGTTGGACTTTCCATAGGGTTCTTATCAGGGAAACCTTTCACCACAGATTCTCTTGTTTTTGACGACATCAATCGTTTTGTAGTAATGCACATGATTGAAAATCGTCCCGATAACCGTGCAATAGAAGATGCGACAGGGCTGCATGTAGGTATGCACATGTTGGATGATTATAATACCTCATTGTTTGTTGTAAATAATAATCAATTGACTAATAATCCTGATTTTGTTAGCGGTCTATTTAAAGACAAGTATTGTCCCACTATGATTTATGATAATACAGATTTGGAACAAAGCGCCTATGGACACCTTTATGGGGGTATGTTGGTTTCTTGCGAATGTGGTTATATACAAGACCATTATGATGGTGTGAAAGAACATTCTTCCATGAATGTTACCGTGTCCCCGAATCCTGCCACGGATCAAATTAAGGTTAAATTAGACGGAACTGCTACGGCAAATATCCAATTGTTCAATTTAATGGGACAGGAAGTGATGGCTACACAAGCACGGGGTACCGAATCCACGCTTAACGTGAGCAACCTTAACAAGGGCATGTATTTACTTCGCGTATCGCAAAACAACGAGGTATATACCGCCAAAGTGTTAGTGAAATAAATTCTATTTTTTAAAATTTTGAATTATTTTGGCAAAAAGGGCTATCGAAAGGTAGCCCTTTTTGTTATGTCCATCATAAACGAATTACCGTTTGTGCTTTAATCTCTGTTTTGTGAGGTGCGGCAATAAGTTCTTTCCCACTGCTAATTTCTTGTCTATCGAGATAACTCGTGCGCGAAAGCCGTAGCCAAAAATGAAATGCCCTGAAACGGTAGGATACGAGTAAACAAGTACGCCACCCCCGATAGTAATAACTATTCATGTTAAAAATCCCGTATAAGTCATGTTCGTAAGCGTATATTCGCTCCTCGTATGAATCGGTATTAAAAAAGGCTAACCGTCCTTTGATTTCAAGGGGAATTTTATTGGGGAGTAATTGAATATCCTGATAAAGCAATAACCCTGTTTTTCCTTTTTGCTCGCCATCGGGCAGATGATAGAGACTTTCTATCGAACTTTTTAGTTTCAACCAAGTTACAGGCTGATAAGACATTTCGGCACGACATTTATGGCGATGTGTCATGTTCACGGTATTATAATATTGAAAGTCGCTGTTATTCATTTCTTTTTTCTTGTACAGGTAACGAATTTGCAAAGCAAAAGATTTATTAGGTTGCCATTGCCAACTGAGAGACATTTCCCACCCGGGGACGGGCTTGTCGACACGATATGCCAGCCACAGATTTTGGTAATAATCGCTGTAAAAGCGTAATTCGCTATGTTTTCCACAAAGGATACGCGCGGCAAAATAAAGCCCGCGTTCTTGTCTATTCACACTGTTTGCCCCGAAGGCGTGCCCATGTAGAGCCACGTAAGAGGGTGAATAATATCGAAATAAAGTCAATAACTTTAACCGGGTATCAGGGGAGACCATGATGCCTTGTAGCACGCCCATGCCGCGGGTTTGACAAAGAGAAACCTCGCCAAATAAAACTGTTTTGCTCAGCAAATAATGATAATCTATGCTACCCACGCAGGCAAAATTGCCCTTAAAATCATAGCGTTGATATAGTGCTGTTTTTTCTGTAACAGCGGTAGGAAACCACGTTGCCACTATTCTACTTCCTATTTTAAATAAGGCTTGTTGCACGGAAAAATCCATCCCGAAAGTATGTTCGCGTAATTGTGCTTTTTTGCTTATTTCTGTTTCTGTGCGGTGGTAGCCGGTTACCGTGTTGAGAGAACCGGAGAAGAGCGTGATATCGCTGCTGTCGATATTTTCTAAGGTACCATCGTAGGTTTGTGTCCCGTAAAAAAGAGTCCCTTTGTAACGGGCATTGCCTAATACCGCTGCCATGCCTCTGAAATAGTTCCCTTCGCTCATGGCGGCTACGGGAGTTACCGGGTTGAAAATTTTGCGCACTTGCTCTATATCACCTCCTTTGCCGCCCAACAGCCCTGCCCCCATCGACAAGCCCTGTCCCAATTGCAAACGATAGTCGCCCAATACAAGATTTTGCAAATATCTTAGATTTTTTACCTGTAAATGAAACGAGTAATGGTCAAATCCTTGCTTTTGACTGCCCTTAAAAAACTCCTCTCCCGCATCTTTTTCTCCGGCTATTCCCACAGAGAAATATTCTTTATGTGTCCATTTATAGCGAAAGAGCAGTCGGTCGGGAGAACCGAGATAAGGGTCTCGTGTTTCCGGCAAATAGCCCGCCCGCGTTTCTAATACCCTACCATAGCGCGCGAGTATTTCATGCCGGCTTTGTTTGAATAAGGTTTTCCACGACAGTTTTGCTCGCGGTGGCAAGCCTGCCCATACCCGCGGCAATAATCGTTGTACTTCTACCTCGCTAAAACCGTCAATAGCCCCCAACTCGTACACGGTAACCAAATAACCGTATTTTTCAATATATAATTGCAATTGATAATATTGATATTCAGATAAGTGTAAGATATTGAACGCATCAACACGCGAGAGGGTATTCAGGTTATAGCGAGAAACTGATTCGTGATGCAACATTTCCCCATCAGGGGATAGTTCGTCTATCAAATCTACCTCATCAATAGAGATTTCCATGTTTTCTATCAAGTCTTTCCATGTATCTTCCTCGTTCGAGTAACGGGTACTATCATTTTGAGTGTAAGCAAATCGCAGCATACTCCATTCGAGAATTAGCATCAGGAAAATGACTAAGAGGTGCGATATTTTATTTTTATTTTTCATGACCAAACGCGTAACTGATTTTACATTCCGGCACGAATCCGAGCCGATAGGTATAGCGCGCGAACATTCCCACGCACCATGCTTTAACCGATAGTCGTACTGCACATTCCGTGTAAGTAAAAGCCGATACCCACGAGAGGCAAAGCAGAGAATAAGCGTAACATACCCCTACATCGACATCAAATTTCCCGGGCAATTGTTGTTGCAATCCCCACGCGATACATATTTTCTTATTTAGCGTGTAATACCCGTTAATTCTGAGTAATGTAGGAATTACTGTCCCCGTGAATCCATATTTTAGTCGTGCAGGGTTATAGGCAACAAAACCCGCGGAGATTTTATCGTTCAGTCGTGTGGCACAAGCAATATCAAAAGTAAACGAATGACGCGAAGGGTAGCGATAGGCATGCTCTATGTCATAATAAAATCGCATGCTTATGCCTACTCTGTGCCCGAATTGTCGCCCGTATCCCGCGTTTATTTGTAGCCTACCAAAAGGAGCATAACCATCGTGTTGCAACCCGGAAAATAACAAGTTTCCCTTCAAATGCCAACCTGCTGACAAAGAACAGTAATGCAACTCTTTGGTTAAAAAATGATTACGATATGAAGCATGAATAAAAGAACGGGCAAGTAGAGTTGCCCATGCCGAATTAAGAACAATATTTTCTTCTTGTAAAAAGGTTGTTGCCTCTTTATGTTTTCCATTTTGATATAAAATACGCGACTCCTGCGAAAAGAGCAAGGGACAGGGAACAAAAAGAAACGCTATACAAAAACGCTTCATACGCGAAAGAAAGGCAACCCTTTGTTTTATCGTCATCATCTGATATAGTATTTGATGAGTAATATTTTGAGAAATTTGGCTGCAAAGATACTATATTTTTTTTCAACTATACACCTGCTATAATTTTTTTTTGATTGTTTCTATCAGTTTTTCCCATTCAATTTTCTCCAGTATATCACAAAATACAGTCGAAGCAGAAATTTATATTTGTCCGGTACCCTGTCTGTTTCTTTAATGACTGAAATATTGTCGTACA
>JAISUP010000101.1 GCA_031272025.1 Bacteroidales bacterium | reverse complement strand
CTTCAGGCTTCGCCTTCGCGATGACGGCACGACCTTCAGGCTTTGCCTTCGCGATGACGGCACGACCTTCAGGCTTCGCCTTCGCGGGCATGACGGGATAAGGAACCGTCATCGCGGGCTCGACCCGCGATCTCCTGATAAAGCAGGGGATTCCCGCTTTCGCGGGAATGACGGGACTGTTGCAGGGGGATTCCCGCTTTCGCGGGAATGACGGGATTGTTGCGGGGGATTGCCGCTTTCGCGGGAATGACGGGATTGTTGCGTGGAATTGCCGCTTTCGAAAAAAAGTAGTACCTTCGCGAAGTGAAAACCGAATCTATACCTGTTTCATCATTTGCCGAGGATGCTCTTGTCATCGTTGGGGCGAGGGAAAATAACCTCAAAAACTTGTCGCTCACGTTACCACAGCACAAACTCGTGGTTATTACCGGATTAAGTGGTAGTGGAAAATCTTCGTTGGCTTTCGACACGATATATGCCGAGGGGCAACGGCGTTACATGGAGACTTTTTCTGCTTACGCGAGGCATTTTCTTGGCGATTTGCAATATCCTGATGTGGACAAGATTTCGGGTTTAAATCCTGTGGTATCTATCGAGCAAAAAACCGTGAACAAGAACCCGCGAAGCACCGTGGGTACTATTACCGAAATTTACGACTTTTTGCGGTTGCTTTATGCCCGTGTCTCCACAGCCTATTCTTATATTAGCGGGAAACCCATGATAAAATACAGCGAGAAAGAATTGCTTTCTTTGCTGCTGAATGTATATAACGGGAAGACGATTACTTTGCTATCACCGCTAATAAAGAGGCGTAAGGGGCACTATCGCGAATTGTTCGAAAGCGTTAGGAACAAAGGATTTAGCAAAGTTCGTATAGATGGGAACGTGGTCCCGCTCACCATGAACATGCACGTGGACCGCTATAAAATTCATGACATAGAAATGGTTGTCGACACGATAGAAATTAAGTCAGACATGCCCCGTAGACTTGCCCATAGCCTTGCCCTTGCCATGAAACACGGGAAGGGTGAGATTTTAATCATAGACCATAGCACCGGACAAACCCACAATTACAGCAAATTTTTGATGTGCCCTACATCGGGCATCTCGTATCACGAACCGGAACCGAATACCTTTTCGTTTAACTCACCATACGGGGCTTGTGAGCATTGTAGTGGTTTGGGATACGTGATAGAAATGGATATGAAAAAGATTATCCCCGACACGAACAAATCAATCAAAGACGGGGCATTAGTCCCCATAGGTCCCTATAAAAACAGTTTTATATTTCGACAATTAGAAGCCCTTGGAAAAAAACATGGGTTCGCGCTAAGTGACCCTGTACGTGCTATTTCCGAACAAGTGCTCAATATCATTCTTTATGGTAGCGAAGACCCCTTATACGTGAAACCGGAAATAGAAGGGCTGTCGCCCACGCGGGTTACTTTTGAAGGGATTGTCAATTTTATGCGGGAGTATAACGTGGAAAACATGCCGTCTTCGATTCGCAAATGGGTAAGTCAATTCGTGAACGAGAAGGTATGTCCCGAATGTGAAGGACAACGATTAAAAAAAGAATCCCTGCATTTTAGAATTGGCAATCAAAGTATTGCCGACCTTGCTCGCATGGATATTTCTGAATTGATTGTATGGATGCGTGCTTGTCCTGACCTGCTTTCGGGGAGCGACAAAATCGTGGCACGCGAAATTTTGCGAGAAATCAATTCCCGCCTTCAATTTCTTGAAGATGTAGGGATTCAATACCTTTCGCTCAACCGGTCGGCACGGAGTTTGTCGGGGGGTGAGGCGCAGCGTATTCGATTGGCTACACAAATAGGGTCGCGACTCGTGAATGTCTTGTATATATTAGACGAGCCCAGCATAGGGCTACATCAGCGCGATAATCACCGTTTGATTCATTCGCTACGCGATTTGCGCGACCAAGGTAATTCGGTTATCGTGGTAGAGCATGACAAAGACATGATGGTAGCGGCAGACTTTATCGCCGACATTGGTCCCGGTGCCGGAGACGATGGAGGCAAAATAGTCGCGGCAGGCACTTTTGAACAAATTTGCCGCGGCAAAACTCTTACCGCCGACTACCTTGCCGGACGAAAAAAAATCATGGTCCCCGAACACCGCGCAGAAGGAAACGGGAAAAAACTAATCTTGTCGGGTGCAACAGGTAACAACTTAAAAAATATTACCGTAGAATTTCCCTTAGGAAAATTGATTTGCGTTACCGGGGTGTCGGGAAGCGGTAAAAGTTCGCTCATCAACGAAACCCTTTATCCTATTCTCAATCATCATTTCTATCGTTCCGACAAAACCCCGTTACCCTATAAAGAAATTAAAGGGTTACAGCATATTGACAAAGTGATAGAAATAGAC
This sequence comes from Bacteroidales bacterium, assembly GCA_031272025.1. Taxonomy (GTDB): domain Bacteria; phylum Bacteroidota; class Bacteroidia; order Bacteroidales; family WCHB1-69; genus JAGVVH01. The sequence goes on along the minus strand of JAISUP010000101.1, from coordinate 34,379 downwards.
CAACAGCCTATTGGACGTACCCCGCGCAGTAACCCGGCGACTTACGTTGGAGTATTTGACGACATTCGGCAACTCTTCACGGCTTTGCCCGAAGCCAAAGTCAGAGGCTACAAACCCGGCAGGTTTTCGTTTAACGTGTCGGGAGGCAGGTGCGAAACTTGCAAAGGCGGCGGCATTAGAACCATAGAAATGAACTTCTTACCCGATGTATACGTAACCTGCGAAACTTGTAACGGCAAAAGATACAACGACGAAACCCTCGAAATTCGATACAAAGGAAAATCTATCAACGACATTTTGGAAATGGATATAAACACGGCACTTGATTTTTTCGAGAATATTCCGAATATTACTCGTAAAATTAAGACAATCAAAGACGTGGGGCTTGGCTATATTCGTTTGGGGCAGCCCAGTACTACTTTGTCGGGAGGCGAGGCACAGCGCGTAAAATTAGCATCCGAACTTAGCAAACGCGACACGGGTAACACGTTCTATATTCTTGACGAACCCACTACCGGGCTTCATTTTCATGATATTGCCGTACTCTTAGACCTGCTCACCCGTCTTGTGCGACTCGGCAATACCGTATTAGTGATAGAGCATAACATGGACGTGATTAAAATGGCAGACCATCTCATTGACCTTGGTCCCGAAGGCGGTAAAGGCGGCGGCAATATTGTAACTACCGGTACCCCGGAAGAGGTCGTGGCACGCGGCATCGGATACACGGCAAAATATTTGAAAGAATGGGTATGAACGCTTTTTTTTCGTATTTTTGCACCCCAAATTTTATCTGCAAAATCGTGAAGATGAAAAAATATATGATATTATGCGGATTTGTCGTGCTCTTCGCGTTCACGGGAAATGCACAACGGTTCGTGGGGGCGGCTATCTTAGGTATAAACGCCACACAAGTTGATGGCGACGAGATCGTGGGCTATTACAAAATTGGCGTGAGAGGCGGCGCCTCTGTCATGGTCGCGCTCGACAAAAAACAGTCGTGGTTCTTAACCCTCGAACTGATTTACAATCAAAGAGGCTCGTTCCGCCGCTCGTTAGTAGACTCCATGTCCCTATATAGCACGGATTTAGACAATATTAACACGGAAATTCCATACAATAAAGATGTAAAATATAAACTAAACATGGACTACGTGCAAGTGCCCGTGCTCGTGCATTATGAAGACCCTAAAACCGGCGTGGCTTTTGGTGCCGGTTTCGCGTGGGGACGATTAGTGCGATTGAAAGAATTGGAAAATGGATATACCATGAAAACAAACCTGAAATCAGGAATATACAAACTTAACGACTGGAGCGTGATAGGGGACGTGAAAATAAGATTATGGAAAGGCTTAAAATTGGGTGCCCGTTTCGAGTATTCGTTAGATTACGTGAGAAAAAGAACATTTACCGGTAGAATTACCGGAGAAACATGGACCCGATACCAATTTCATAATGCCCTTTCACTCAGTTTAATATATGCCTTTAACGAAAAATATGCTTTAAATATGAAAAGAAACAAAAAAGGAGAAAGAATAGGTCCCAAATGGGTAAGAGACATTGACAACCCGGTTTTTTAATTTTTAATTTTGAAGAATAATGAAGAGAATAAAATATCTTATAGGAATTGCAGCCCTATTGAGCGTAATGTTCGCGAGCGGAGGCTGCGAAAAACCCTTAGACCTTAATGGAACATACCGAGACATTACGGTAACGTATGGCATCCTCGACCCTGCCGAACCCGTCCAATATGTTAAAGTATACAAAGGCTACCTTACCACCGAAAACGCGATAACCGTAGCCGGAAATTATGAGGCAGTCCTCTATATGGATAGCATTTTGGTAGAACTAACCGAGAAAAAAAACGAGAAGATAACCCGCGTAATACAATTAGATACCACCACCGCTGTCCCCAAAGAACCGGGGACATTCTCTGCCCCAAAGCAACTGCTTTATTATACGAAAACAACATTAGACGTAGATGCCTCCTATGAATTGAAAATCACGAATAAATATACCCGTGCCGAGAAACAGGCAAGTACAACTATTGTTCATCCTTTCAGTATTGCAGCCCCTTCCAATGTTATGAATTTGACAGTGAATTCAATTCCCGCGAAATTTACTCCCCCCGAAAATGGATATGCCTACGACTTTTACCAACGATTTTATTACATAGAAGTGAGCAATACTACCGGAGAAGTCGTGAAAAGAGGCTACGTAACCCGCAAACTAAATAGCAACCCGGTCAAATCTACCGGAAAAGAATCGGAAATTGTCTATCGTTTCAATCCCTCAAATATCTATGCCACCATTGCTAATCAACTTTCCCCCGATCCCACGGTTACACGCTATGCCGATGAGAACACTGACGGCGGCTGTTTGGAATTAGAGATTTGGGCAGCCGAGCAAAACCTCGCGACTTATATTGACGTGGGCACCGCGACAAGTAGCATCGTGAACGACCGGAATTTTTACACCAACTTTGAATCTGCCGACAACTCTGCTTACGGGATATTCTCTTCCCGTACCCGACAAAATAAACGCTATGGGATGCAAAACACTACCACTCACAACGAAGATTCTTTGGTAAATGGCTCCTATACCAAAAATTTGGGATTTGATTATTTCTATAAATACCAACCATGAACCTGACACATTTTAGCCCGTGGGAAATTGGCATGTTACTTTGTTTCGCTTGTAGTTGGCCAGTCTCTATTATCAAAACATTACGCACAAAAAAAACCGCGGGAAAAAGCCCTGTCTTTATGTCTATTATCATTGTTGGATACGTGTGCGGGATCCTACATAAATGTTTCTACAACCCCGATGTAGTGCTCTACCTCTATTTTTTCAACCTGATCATTATCTCTCTTGACTTATTGCTCTACTTTTATTATGCTAAAAAATATCCTTCCTAATTTCATTTTTTTTATTATTTTTGCGCTTTTAAAAATGACAAGGGTATAACATAAATCAAATAACAAGATGGATTTAAGTAATGTATTATCAATCAATGGAAAACCGGGGCTATATAAATTAGTATCCAAGGGCAATGCAAACTTTATCGTGGAGGCGATGGACAACGGGAAGCGTTTTCCTGTATTCTCGCATGACGGGGTATCATCGTTGGATAACATTTCTATTTTTACCACAGGCGAAGATGTCCCGTTGGGAAAAGTATTCCAGAATATTTTTCGCGCAGAAAATGGGGCTAAAATTACTTTCTCGTTAACCGATGCTCAAAAACTCAAAACTTATTTCGGGGAAGTTTTGCCTGACTATGACAAGGAAAGGGTTTACGTGTCTAATATAAAAAAAATACTGAGTTGGTATAATATATTGGTTGCCGAAAAACTTATTGATTTTGAAGATAATGCTACAGAATCAGAGAATGAGAGTACGGCAGAAAATGATACCGGAACTGTTCCCGAGTCTCCCAACGCACTTGTTTGATCTGGCACGGAAATGATAATCCCATGAAAAAGACATATCACCATAGAAAATGGTGGGCAATCGCGGGCGTGATGGTAGCGATATTATGTATCGTACCCGGTATTTTTTTCTATCATAATTTTATGAGACAAACGAAGGGCAATTTAATTGAAATATTGCCTTCAAATGCTTTGTATATCTTACAAATAAACGATAATAAAGACTTTGTAAAAAGTAGTGCCTTATTTTTGCCTGTTTTCAATTCTTTATTATATTTAGATGCCTTATCGGGGTTTGAATTTTTTATAGACCAAATGCCTGTTTCGGGGGAACCAACTCCCGTGCTCATTTCTTGTTATCCCAAAGATAATAAACCGGTATTGCTTTTCACATCCCGTGCCCATGAAATCACTTTTCGCTCTTTACTCAAATCTTTAAAAATAGATGCTCGAAATTTTATCCCCTTTGGTAACGAAAAAATATACGCCTATGGGGTAAACTATCACAAATATTATTTTTGTTTGTATAACAAGGTTTTTCTTGTTTCAGAAGATATAGAATTGCTCAAAAAATCTATTGTTCAACAAAAATACCCGCGCACTCTTTTGTCCGACAAATCCTTCGCGCATCTTTATCAAGAAATTATTACCAAAAATAACAAACAAAACTGGTTAATCGTTAATCACGAACTTTTCTTAGATGCTTTGTTGCCCAAGATAAACCAATCTTTTCAGCCCGTGTTTTTTCATTTAAAAGAACTATCTTCGTGGAGTGCTTTCTTAATTGATGACCACGAAGGCGATCTTGTTTTGTCGGGTTATACCTTAGCCCAATCCACGTGGTTACAGGTATTTACACAAAATATAGATAAGGAAAGTTTCACTATTCCAACTCATTTATTTCCCGCGAACACGCTTTTTTTCACGACCATGAAATTGTCGGATCCTGAACAATTCGCGCGATGTCATCCCGTTACCGATGCGGTAGTCGCGCAAGATTTTTTGTCCTTACAACCGCGTGTTTCCGGGTTATTTGGCATTCAAACCGACAGTGTCATTCAATACTATGGTTTTCTGCTTGCCGACAGTTTGCACCCCTTACCCGTGCCGGAGGCTATTGATAGTATGGAGGTCATCTCGCCGAGAAAAAATACTTTCGCGAACGATATTATTTCTATCAATCGGAATGTATTTTCCCGTGTTTTGCTCTCGTCCTTGCCGGTGCCCCCTTTTCATTATGCCCTTCCCGAAAAGAATTATTATATATTAGCAGATTCCGTTTCAGCACTTGAAAAATATCGTATCGTTATGCAACAAGGTGCGTTATCTACTCGTGCGTTGAATAAATTTGTTCAGGCAGCCATTCCATCTTCTTCCCGGTATGATTTTTGTATTTTTCCCACTGAAAATTTTCCGTTATTTCCTGATATTCATACTTGTAGTATAACCCTTTGTGTTTTGTCATTTTCCCCTCCCGAAAGGGGAGTCTTGCCCGTGAATATACGATTGAAAATGCTTCAACGATAAAAATTTACGTCATGATAAAATTATGTTTTTTAAAACAGGCTACGGTCATATTATGTTCGAGTGCATTGCTCGTGCTCTTATTTGCTTGTCGGCATCGTCCCACATACGAATCTATGCTGCCATCGGTAAGAATAGACACGGTAAAACGGGCTGATGGGGAGACAATCTCTCGGTATGCAGGAGTAATCCGCGGGGGGGACGAGATAGGCTTGTCTTTCAAAGTTGCCGGTACCATTCAACGCGTTTTTTACCCCGAAGGGGCTTTCGTGAAAGCCGGTGCTTTGGTTGCACAAATGGACCAGAGAGACTATATGGTTCAATTGTCGGCAACCGAAGCCGAATATAACGAGATAAAATCATTGGCAGGTAGGGTAAGCGAACTGTATGAAAAAGGCAGTGCCACCAAAAATGATTATGAAAAAGCAAAATCAGGGTTGGAACAAATCACGGCAAAATACAATCATCACAAACATCAGGTTGCCGACACACGGTTGTTAGCACCCCAAAACGGTTATATTATTAGGCATTTGTATCAGGCGGGAGAAACTGTTGCCGCGGGAATGCCCGTGGTGTCGTTTGCCGCGAATAATGGCTATTCTATTGATATTGATTTATCTTTAAAAGATTATCTCCGCAAAGCAGACTTTAAAGGGTTCACGGCAACTTGTGTTCTTAATCCTGCCCGTCCGGAACCTGTTACGTTTCCAATAACCTTAAAAGAAATAGCCTCACAAGCCAATGCTAATGGGTTGTATCGAGCCGTTTTTATCGTGCATCCTGTTGATACCATACCCTTAGCCATCGGCATGAGCGTGGAGGTAAATATTGATTGTAACATGACCGATGCGCGTTTGTTTCGGGTACCGGTGAGCGCGATTTTCGACCGCGAGGGAAAACCCCACGTGTGGATTTATCGGAATGAAAACGAAGGCATACAAAGCCGTCCCGTGGAAATAAAAGAATTAACGATAGCCGGGGATGCTATCGTGTCAGGTGGTGTAGAAAACGGGGAAATGGTAGTGTCGGCAGGCGTTCATTCCATACAAGAAGGCATGAAGGCAACAGTGGCTATCCATCATTAACAACCATCTTATTCTCTGATTACTGCAAAGTTATAATCATCAATATAACGAATGATTCGTGACGGTTTAAAATCTGTGGATACTGCATATTTTTCCGGCACGATATAATCCACAGCATCGAGAATTTTTGTTGATATTTCACGGAAGGTATTCGGGGAAGGTGCCCCCGACAGGTTCGCGGAAGTAGAAATCAGAGGTTTTCCTAAGGCAGAGATGATTTTTTTGCAAAACGAATTTTGAACTACCCTAATGCCCACGCTACCGTCAGGGTGTATCACGCCTACGGGCAAATTTTTTCCCTCAGGGTATATAAAAGTCGTGGGGCGAGTCGTTGTCGCGAGCAAATCCCACGCGATAAGCGGGAGTTTGTTCACGTACAAGGGCAACCGGTCTGTTTTATCTATTAGGACCAACATGCTACGGCTCTCCTCGCGCTGCTTAATATTGAAAATACGTGCGATAGCCTCCGAATTTGTGGCATCACAGCCAATTCCCCATATCGTGTCCGTAGGGTATAAAATAACTTTCCCTGCCTGTAATAAAGACACACATTTTTCTATTTCTTCTTCCATGATTCTGCAAATATTGAATGACTTTGCAAAAATAAGAAAATATTAGGTTATTCGCGCATGATTTCCTCAAAAATTTTATCCGCCAGTCGAGTAGTCCCTACGCGAAACAGACGATTTGACAGCCATTCTTCACCGGTTACATTTTCTAAGATTTTGAGAAACAGTATTGCCGTATTTGTGTCGGCAATGCCTCCGGCTGGCTTAATACCTATTTTTTTACCGGTCAATTTATAATGAGTTACAATGGCATCTAACATGACCATAAATGCTTCAGGCGTAGCATTTATCTCTATTTTTCCGGTAGATGTTTTTATAAAATCGGCACCGGCGTTCATAGAAAGTAAAGAGGCTTTGTAAATCAGGTCAGGGGTTTTCAGTTCTCCGGTTTCCAAAATCACTTTAAGCAACGCTGTCCCGCAGGCATTTTTTATCGCGGCAATCTCGTCAAAGACTTCTTGATAGTTTCCTTCCAAAAATTTCCCGCGAGAGATGACCATATCGATTTCATCTGCACCGGATTGTACCGCGTAACGTACCTCAGACACTTTGATGTCTATGGGAGATTGTCCGGAGGGGAAGGCACCCGCGACACTTGCCACACGGATAGCCGTGTTTCGCAAACATTGTTTGGCTTGCTTCACGAAAGTCGGGAAAACGCAAACCGCCGCCGGTCCATCGCATTGTTTTTCGGGCACGACCATTTCGCGGGCATGTTCACACAACCGGGCAATACTTCCCGTGTTGTCGCTACCGGAAAGTGATGTGAGATCAATAGCATGTAATAAAAAACGGGTAATGTCGCGAGAGGCTAAATAACGAAAAGAATTTTTCCGACAAGCCTCTATTCGTTCGGCAAGTTGCTCCATATTCCATGGATACATTGGTAAATTTAAGATATTCATAATATTATTTTTAAATTTTTACGTATCCTGACGCGGGTTCCGGTAATTTTATGGTGATGATCTACGACAAAGATAAAATAGCCGCCGCCGCCGGCACCCGATAATTTCCAACCATGTACGAAAGGCTTATAGTCTTCCAGTAGTTTCAGAATATCAGGAGAAATCATGAGCGGGAACATTTCTAATTGAGCGTTAAAAGAATCTGACATGGCTTTCCCGAAAGCCTCCAAATCTTTTCTAAGAATAGCCTCCCAACAATTTTCGGAGGCTTTCGACAGTTTTTGAACTTTTTCGGGAGTAATATTCGTGTTAGCGAGTACTTCATATCCATCATGTCTGGGCGCGAGCGCGACCATGCAAAGATGGTCTTCTATCCATTGCAAAATATCTTCATCTTGAACGGAAACAACATTATAGGGCCAGTAGTCATTGTGGTATTCTAATTTGTTTAACCCGGGGAGTACAATACCCAAAGCGTCTTGCGAACCACTGATTTGTCGCGTGCCGGGAGGATTCTCGAAACAAAAGAGTTCTTTTGCCAATTTTAACGAGTTATTCACGGGAATTGCATTTTGCCACAATTCGATGGCTTTTTTGCGGGTACTGGTTGCCATACCACTACGGTCATTAAACTCTATATCAGGTTCTATGTTGATGGTAAGTACTGCACCCGGATGATGTTGAGACACGAAAGGTTGATCTAACCACCCCCCCGCGAGGTCAAGGCGATAAGGGATAAAACATTCGCTACGTAATGCCGTGGTCGAGCGTGCCGGTAAATGCTCGTGAGGAACCCGTCTACTAATCATATATTCAATACCCAACGTTTGGCATAATTGTTCTTTTTCAGGGGTATGTCCATCCTCGTTCACGAAGAATATATCAGGCATCAATTCTTTTAAATCTTCTTCGAAATCCAATAATCCTTCTCCGCGATTGATCCACGCGTCAAAAACATAACGTGTGGATTTCACCATATACAACCGTTCTTGTTCCCGGTTGATGGTTGCACGACCTTTGAGTTTCAATATCGTGGCATCGGAGCCAACCCCGACATATAACGTGCCATGCCGCGATGCTTCTTCAAAAAAAGCAACATGCCCGCTGTGTAGCATATCAAAGCAGCCGCTTACAAAAACCTTTTTCATCATTTATTTCATTTTAATAAATTCCTTCTTTTAAAATATCGTGCATATGTATTACCCCTAAATAATATTGACGACTATCTACAACAAAGATATTTGTAATATGCGACTTTTTCATGATAGCGAGGGCTTCGGAGGCAAGCGTGTTCTCCTGTACGGTTTTGGGATTTTTAGTCATGACTTCATGAGCCAATAGTCGTGTATAGTCGGTGTGGTTTTGTAGCATTCTCCGTAAATCGCCGTCAGTGATAGCCCCGATGAGTTGTCCGTTTTCGGTTACCGCGGTTACCCCCAGCCGTTTTCCCGATATTTCGAGAATGACTTCGGGCATGAGAGCATGAGGGGAGACTTCCGGTTTGGCATTTTTTTTATATAAATCATTGATAGAAAGCAATAACATTTTACCTAAGATTCCACCAGGGTGGTAGCGGGCAAAGTCGTCCGCGGTAAAACCTCGCATCTTAATTAGACATGCCGCCATAGCATCTCCCAGTACTAATTGTACCGTAGTACTGGATGTTGGGGCAAGATTATGGGGGCACGCTTCTTGCTCTACATGACAATTGAGAAAAAAATCTGCTTCTTTTGCTAACAAAGAATCGGCATTTCCTGTCATGGCAATCAACGGGTTTCCACAGCGTTTTAAAAAAGGGACAAGAACTGATATCTCTGGGGTATTCCCACTTTTTGACAGGCACAAGATGACATCTTCCGGTTGAATAATGCCCAAATCACCATGAATGGCATCGGCGGCATGCATGAAAATGGCAGGAGTGCCGGTGGAATTAAATGTAGCAACCATTTTTTGGGCAACGATTGCACTTTTTCCTATCCCTGTAACAATCAATCGTCCATTCGTGCGGGCTATCAGGTGCAAACTACGGGCAAAGTCATTCGTGAGCAATGTCTTCAAATGTAATAAGGCACGGGCTTCTTCCTCTATCACATTGATAGCCTGTTCCTTAATTTCATTGTCTGTTAATTTATTCATTTTCAATATTTTTACAAATAAAAGATAAGATATCGGTTGGGGTATTCGCGATAAAGTCGGCACCGGCATTTTCTAATTCTTCTACCGGGCGAAATCCCCAAGTTACTCCAATTTTCCGGATTCCCGCGGCGGCGGCAGTTTGCATGTCTATGGCGGTGTCGCCCACGTATAGTGCTTCGGTTGCAGTGCATCGTGTCATTTGCAATATATTTTCTACAATCGCGGGGTGTGGTTTGACGGGAATCCCCTGACGGTTGCCGCGAATTGCCGCGAAGTCAATTCCCGGAAAATAATGCTCTACTAAAGGTTGCATGGCTTCATGCACTTTATTGGAAGCAATGGCAAGCAAAATCCCTTGTTTTTGCAATGCTTGTAACAATGTACCAATGCCGGGGTAGGGGGCGGTGTGTTTTTCTTTGTGTTGCTCGTAACGAACTACAAATTCGGAACATAATCGTGTAAGAGTGGGTTCTACCCGTTCTTTTTCAGGCAAAACTCTCTCTATCAATATTCTAATGCCACTTCCCACGAAATAACAATAATCTTTTACGGGATATTCGGGGTAGCCATGTGCTCGAAGCAATTCATTGGTAGTGCACGCTAAATCTTGCAACGTGTCGAGCAAAGTCCCGTCCATATCAAATATGACTAATTTTATTTTCATCTCGAACAACTATCACGCGGGTAACAAATGAGGATTTTGCAAATATTCCTGAAAGGACATCGCGTTTCGGTCTTTGTCGTTAACCACGCGGATTGGGGTTTGCCATGGAATTTGCAGGGTTGAATCATCGTAACGGATAGTAATTTCGGACTCTTTATGATAAAATTGAGAACATTTGTACGCGAAAATGGTGTGATCTTCTAAGGTAACGAAGCCATGGGCGAATCCTTGGGGTAAGAAAAACTGTAAATGATTGTCTCCCGTGAGTTTTACCGCGTAATATTGTCCAAGAGTAGGGCTATTTCTTCGTAAGTCTACCGCTACGTCCCAAACAGCCCCACGAATAACTCGCACTAATTTTGCTTGTTGGTAAGGGCTATTTTGAAAATGCAACCCGCGAAGTACCCCCTCGTGAGACAAGGATTGATTATCTTGCACGAAAGTATCATGTATGCCTAATTGCTCTAATGTTTTTAGATTATAACTTTCAAAAAAATAACCTCTTTCATCGGGAAAAACCCGTGGTTCCAACACGAAAAGTCCTTCAATAGGGGTGTGTATCAGTTTCATTTTTGTATCAAAGAATAGGCATCAATTATTTATCAAAAATCAAGATTTTTTTGGTTTCATCAATCGTGTAACTTCCCCATTCTTCTCTAATGTATCTTTCCCCGATGGTTATCGGGCTTTTGAGATTCTTTTTCACTACAACCTTCACGTTTTCAGAATAATCATCTCCTACACGTAACTCGTTGAGATACAAAATCGAATTTTCGATAATGGATCCATCTTCAGGCAAAATGGCTTTTTCTTTATTTTCAAAGTCATTTACTGTGATAATCATATCTTTAAGAAATTGAGTAGCCGTGGTATAATTGATATGTATAACCCCTGTTCCCGGAGCGATTTCAAATTCTAAACTTTTGCTGTTTGCTTGACAATTTCCTTTCACTGTTTTCCCGTCGAGGGTAATGGGCAAACTCCGTTGTTGTATGACCGCGATAGGGCGACTAACCGTTTGGGCTTTACCAATGGTATCGCTTTTAGGCACGAAGTCGGTACGCAACACGATGAATTCGGTACGGCGGTTCAAGGCGTTAGCGGCTTCCTGTTCTCCTTTTGAAGACAGTGAGGTGATATAACTTTCGGTTAATTCTGTTCCTTTGGGAAAAGTGACGGTTGTACCTTTATAAGTATAGGTAAAGTCGTGTTCAAATTTTCGCGGGCGATATTCCCCGTATCCTTTGGGGACAATCCGTTCGGGGTCAATACCTTTCCGGTTCACGAGAAAGTCTACGGCGGTTTGGGCACGTTTTTGGGATAGTACTTCATTGTTCTCGTCATTATCTCTATAGTCTGTATGAGAGCGTAATTCCACCACGAGTGTAGGATTCTTAATCATCACGTGATATAAATATAATAACGAATCCTCAAATTGAGGTTTTAAGTCCCATTTTGCTAAATCATAGAGAATTTCCGGTAAGATAATAGGTTCTTTGGGGATAGGAGTTAGTTTGAAATCTTGTTTGAGGTCGGTATTTTCAGAAAGTCCCACGGTAGTTTGCGTGGCAGTATTACCTCTGTCTTCCCAATATTTTGATTTTGTAACTTTCATAGTATAAGTAACGTTAGGTAATATTTTAGTTTTGTCGAAGAAGTAATATCCTTTCACATCGGTTTGTGTTTTATAAGAAGAGCCGTCAGAGCCACTAATTTCCACGTTGGCACCGTCAATATATTGGAGGGTAGCGTCGTCTTTCACGTATCCCGCGAGGGTATAAACGAGCGGGCGCAGAACAAAATAATAGATATCATCGCCGCCTTTGCCTCCCGGACGGTTGGACGAGAAAAAACCTTTTGCCATGTATGTTGATTTTGACAGGGGGTCTATCGCGTCATTTTCGTCAAAAATAATGCCTAAGTCGTCCCAGCACGAATTGATAGGTACCATTAAATTTTCCGGTTCTTGAAAACTGCCGTTGCGCGCAACCGACACGAAAAGGTCGAGACCGCCCATGCCCACGTGCCCATCGGAAGAGAAGTAGAGCATGGTATCGTTACGCAAAGAGGGAAATACTTCTTGACCGGCGGTATTTATTTTGGGACCTAAGTTTTCCACGTTACTAAATTTGCCGCTTTTTTTAGCACGAGTGGCTTTGTAGAGGTCGTACCCCCCGTAGCCCCCCGGCATATTCGAGGCAAAATAAAGCACTAATTCATTGGGAGAAATAAAAGGGTGCACAAAATTATAGAGCGAATCGTTTCCTAATTCTAATTTTTCCGGTTCTCCAAAGGATTTTCCGCGTTTGTTCGCGGAATAGATATAGCAGCCCATGACTTTTTTCTTATCTTGCGGGCATTTGGTAAAATAGACTACCCCCCCTTTTTGGTTTGCCGAAGCCTCGCCTTCGTTGACAGCCGTGTTGAGCACATCGTCTTCATCTAAGGGTAGCACGGGAGACCATTCCCCGGGCCAGTCGGTATTTTTGCTTTTGGGTTTATTGATTTGATAAATATCAGAGAATGCCCCTCCTGTCCATTGGTCAGTACCTTTCCCTTTCGATCCTTCTCGGTTAGAGGTAAAGATAATTTGATTTTGTTTTTCAGGATTTCCCCAACGCGGTGCCCACTCGTCTTGTTTGGTATTCAATTTTTTGAAATTCTCTACTTCGTAACGGGTAGGGTTTTCTGTCCACATTTTGGCTTTCTCGCAACCCTCCAATCGTTTGGCAATTCTCGAATCATCGGGAACTCGTTTTTGATAGTCTGTGTAATATTTTAAAGCCATATCATACTCGCCCCGCAAATTGTATATACTTGCTAAATGAAAGAGAATCATAGGATTATCTTTCTGATAATTTCGTTTTTCCAAACGTAAATATTGCTGCTCTGCTCGCTTAAGGTCGCCCATGATACGATAACATTCCGCGATTTGAAATGTTACTCGTTTCACTTCTATTTGGTTCTTGCTAATTTTCTTAATTCCCTTCTTATAATTGTCCAAAGCCTTCTCGTATTGACAATGCTGAAAAGAATAATCTGCTTCGCGCAAAGGCTGCGAAAAAACAGTATAAGTGCCTAATAACAAGCCTAAAAATACCCATAAAAAGATGTTCTTTTTTATCATAATCATCATATTTTTTTTTATCAAAAAACGGGGTGCTAAATTAACGAAAATTTTTGAAATAGGCAAAGCCTTTGTTTGGTAAAATTATAAAAAATATTATTTTCGTATGATTAAATGATTATTCTACGTTAATTTCGCCATTCAAAACCATATTTTCGGCATCGCGTCCGATCATGATTTCATATATCCCCGGTTCGTGTACAAATTTCAAATCTTTATTCCATAGTCCAAAAGTTCGGTAAGGTAAGGTAAGTTCCACTTGTTTGCTTTCTCCCGGGGCGAGGGTTACGCGCTTAAAGGCTTTCAACTCTTTCAGGGGACGTGCTACGGAGGCTTCTTTGTCGTGCACGTACAATTGCACGACTTCATCTCCGCTAACTTTACCTGTATTTTTCACGGTAACAAGTATTTTTGTCTCAGTATTTGGTTTTACCGTTGCAGGTATAACCAAATCAGAATACTCGAAAGTGGTATAACTTAGCCCGTAGCCGAAGGGGTAGAGTGGTTTCCCGTCGTCGTCAAGGTAGCCGTATCCGCGTCCTGATGGTTTGATATAGTAATATATGGGAACTTGTCCCGCGTGTCGTGCCCAAGTCATTGGCAAACGTCCCCCGGGGTTGATGTCCCCAAGAAGGACTTCTGCAATGGCTGTTCCCCCTTGCTCGCCCGCGTACCACGCTTCGAGTATTGCATCTACCTTGTCTTCCCACGTGTGCATGTCAATATATGAACCGTTTTGTAATATCACGATTGTTTTTACCCCGGTTGCCGCGAGGTCGGCTATGGTTTTTTCTTGGTCTATCTCGAAGGTTTTAGTTTCACCGGCTTCTATAATTTGGGCATGTTCCAAACTTTCAGAAGCCTTCATGGTACGCTTAGGCAAAGTCAGGTAACTGCGGTCTTGTGCTTCTCCTTCTTGAATTGCCGCGAAAAAGAGCACGACATCGCAAGTCTTAGCGAGCGTTTCCACGGGGGTTTGTCCATCGTGAAGCACCACTTCTGCTTTTCCTTGCAACCGTTTTTTCAGTCCCTGAAATGGCGACACGCCGTCAATGGTTGTCCCCGAAGGTACCCCGTAAGGCGTAGAGTAGTCGCCCGTGCTAATCACGTTTGCCGCGGGACCAAAAAGTCCTATTTTTTTGATATTATTTTCAGAAAGTGGCAAAGTATGGTTTTCGTTTTTGAGCAAGGTCATTACCGCGCGAGCCGCTTCTAACGACAAGGCTTTATGTTGAGGGTTATGCACTATTTTTTCGGCGGCAGTGGCATCTACAAATGGTTTTTCAAAAAGTCCGAGTTCAAATTTCACGGTTAGCACTCGGCGCACGGCAGTGTTAAGTGTCTCTTCCGACACTTTTCCGGTTTTTACTAAATGAAGTAAGTCGGCATAGCCGGCTGCCAATTCCACGTCTAACCCGGCTTGCAGGCATAATGCTTGTGCATCGGGGTAGTTGCCGGCAATTTTATGCCCGCTATACACGCCATACACGCCACCATAGTCCGACACCGTAAATCCCTTAAATTTCCATTCATCACGAAGAATTTGATTTAGAAGTATGGGGTTACAAGAGGCAGGGGTTCCATCTATCGAATTATAAGATGCCATGATAGAGCGGGCACCTCCCTCTTCCACGCAGGCACGAAAAGGTTCAAGAAAGACTTCGCGCAATACACGCCACGACATGTTTGACGCGTAAGAGTCGTGCCCGGCATCGCCATAATTATCCACGTAGTGTTTGGGGCTGGCAACTACGCCATTTTCTTCGAGGGCTTTTACCCATGCTACCCCCATACGCGCGTTAAGGAACGGGTCTTCGCCATAGCCTTCTTCGGTACGTCCCCAACGGGGGTCACGTGAGAGATTTACCACAGGGGCATACACCTGACGTACACCAACCGCCCGCAATTCTCGTGCCACGGCATTGCCTACTTCTCTATATAAAGAATCGTTAAACGAGGCTGCCATGCTAATACTTTGTGGAAACACGGTAGTAACTCCCCAATTTGCCGTATGCAAGGCTTCGCCATGCTGTAAAACAGGAATGCCCAAACGACTCCCCGCTATCGATTTGCGGGTATCTTCGTTAATGGCAGTCGCGCATGCCGTTGGGGTAGCGGCTCCTTTTTCTCCATAGTGCATGAAATGAGCCACGTTACGGATATGCCCTACATCAAAACGACGATCTTTCGCGTAACTATCAGGCCATAGTAATTGACTTTGTAATTGTGCTACTTTCTCTTCTATTGTCATCAAACTCATCAGGTTTTCTACCCGCTGTTCTATGGGCAACAAAGAATTTTTGTATGCAGGTACAGGTTGAATACTCTTTTGCTTGCCGCGAGAACTTTGCTGCGCGAAAATATGCCCGCAAAATGTTAAAATTACTGTCAATAATAATATCTTTTTCATAACTATTATAAATGTGTTAAATTAAAATTCTTTTACTTATTTGCTACAACAACTTGTTGGTAACGTTCGTTCAATATTTTTTGTAAATAAATATTTTTCTTTTGTGAAATGAGCAAATCGCGGGCTACCGATATTCTCTCGTCATTTTTCTCTAATGTGGTATTGTTTTTTCCATCTAATAATACAAAAAGATACAGAAATTTTCCTTCTGTTTTCGCGATGGGTTTATTTAAATTTTTAGGCAAATTGTTCCCGGCTTCTGCAGAAATTGTCTCAGGCAAATCATCAGAAAATATCCAATGATTGTCTTCAATATAATATTCCAAAGAATCCCCACACAAGATTTCCACTTGTTTCTTATCCAAGGCACGTCTTGTTTCATCAAATAAGATATGTTCCAATTCTTCGCGTACTTTGGAACGGGGGGAAAGTCGCACGTAATTCAATTTTAATAATTCCCTGTCTTTTTCAACCGGTAATCCTGATTGCTGCACAAATTGCAGACACTCTTCGTAAGTACATGTAAATTGCATGCTATCAGATGTTAATTTGTCATAATAGGCTTGCAGTAGTAATTCTTTTTTATATTTTTCTAATTGAGTATCAAAATTTTTCTCCGCCCACGACAGAGATTTCTCCGCGTCGCGAAGCAGGATTTGCTCTCGTAACCAATGCTCGATAAAATGTGCTGCAATAGAAAGACTATCTTTCGCCGAAATGCCTGATGGAATATTCTTTTGCACTTCCGAGGCATATAACTTCATGTTATATATCTCGGCAACCACGGCATCATTGGAATGATAACACGCGACCAATAAGGGTATCAATAGGAAGAATATGACTGCTTTGTTTTTCAACTTACGGTTTTAAAATAGAGGAAAATACTTCTTCGCGAATAACTACGGGATACTTTGTTCTCAAATTTCGCACCCACTCATCTTCCAAGAAATTTTGATAATCCGTGATCACGATAGATCTAATCTCGTCCAAAGATTTGTAAGTAACAGGATTTGTGTTTTCTTCGGGATAATTTTGTTTTATTTTTTCATAATGAGCCTCCAAACCCGTGCTATCAAGAATGGCTTTATTCCACACGTTTTTCAAACTTATATCGTATAAAATAAGTCCATCGTGATAATCGGAAAGTAACTGTTTGTATTCCGGATATTTATCTTCAAGATGTTCTTTTTCATACTCTAAAATTTTGTCTTCTACGAAGAAGCGGTAGCATTCGTTGATGAAAGCGTTCATAGATGTGGTAATGGGGTACCCGCGATAGCGCGTGAGATATTTCGCGAAATCGGTAGCCTCAATTTGCTTGTTGGCAAAAGAAAACATGGGTTTTAATTTTTTAATACCTGATAGTTCGGTAAAATCTATTTTATCGGAATGAAATGATGCCGGGCTAAGTTCCTTAACAAAAAAACGAATAGCCTCTTTTTTCCCTGCTTCTTTATAGCGGTATTCTTTTTTTAGTCTGTTGGCGAGAGATTCGCGGCTTAAATGCGAGCGGCTGTCTCTACTAACTCGGTAATGCAATTCGGAGAGCATGTCAGGGGTGAGTTCTGCCGGTTTTAGTTCCACTAATTGCAAAATATGCCATCCCAGCGTAGAGGCTACGGGTTTTGAAATTTCTCCGGGCTGTAAATGTACCAACGCGTGGACATAGTTGCCGGCGCGTCTGTTAGGACTAAAAGGTTCCATCACGCCTCCTTTGGCTGCCGATGCTTTGTCTTCAGAAAAATCGCGGACAAGCGAATCAAAAGAGATGCCTCGCGCGAGGGCTTCCTGTACCTTTTTTATTTTATCTTTCACGGTTTCGCTCATTTGACCGTCTGCTGCCAAACTGTCGGCAAAAAATATCTGTGCCGCGGACACGGTGAGTAGGGCTGGAATTTTATCTTTCACGTGTATTAAATGATAGCCAAAGGAAGTACGCGTTGGCATGGATACTTTTCCTATCTCGGTTTGATACGCCCCGCATTCAAAGGGATACACCAATTGAAAAGCCGTGAAGTAACCTAAGTCTCCGCGGTTGCCTCGCCGTTTGCTATGATTAGGCAATGTTGTGTCGCGTGCTGACGGGTCATCGGAATATACGCGTGCCGCTTCTTCAAATGGCATTCCCGATAGGATCTTATCCCGAATGGTCAATGCTTTATTATATGCTATCAAAGTATCTTTGGGTAAAGCATCAGACGGACATTTAACTAAAAGATGTGAAGCCCACAGGTAATACTTCACCCTATCTTCTGCCTCTTTTAATAAATGGTCGCTTACTCTCTTATCAATCATGTATTGCTGGGCAGATTGGTCCCGATAGGAATTATATTCCATGACAAAAGATTTTGCCGTATCTATTTTTTGGGCTTTTCCTTCTTTTACTTTCAACTTAAAATTGATGTAACGGTCGAGATAGTCTCTCAAATCCGCGGTAGTAGCCTCGTTCAATTTATTATTGCGTTGAAACGAGGACAAAAATTCGTCTGTTGTGAGCACATCGCCGCCGATGGTTGCCAATACCATACTCTTTTCGTTTTGAGAATGTAATAGCCCCAAGGGAAACACTACCCATGTCAAAAGTACAAAAACAACATTTCTCTTAAATGACATAATTTTAATTTTTTGAAATGAGGTGCAAATTTACATAAATTTTTCCGAAATACACACAGCCGTGTAAATTTTTCTTTATTTTTCGTTTTCTTGCAGGTTCGCGCAAGATTGCATGTTTTTGGTCAATTTCATGGCGCAGAAATGGGGACCACACATGGTACAGTGGTCGCTGTTGCTGTCTAAGTGGCTTTCTTTGTAATATTCGAGTGCTTTTTCAGGGTCTAACGATAGATTAAATTGGTCTTTCCAGCGAAAGTCGAAGCGGGCTTTGCTAAGGGCGTTGTCTCTGATAAAAGCACCGGGGTGTTCTTTGGCAAGGTCGGCGGCATGTGCAGCGATTTTATATGCCACTACTCCTGCTCGTACATCTTCCTTATTTGGTAATCCAAGGTGTTCTTTTGGGGTAACATAACAAATCATCGCGGTGCCTTCTTTGGCTATTTGTGCTGCTCCAATGGCTGAGGTAATATGGTCGTAGCCGGGGGCAATGTCTGTGGTTAGTGGTCCCAACGTGTAAAAAGGTGCCCCGTGGCACAAACGAACCTGCTCATCCACGTTCTTTTTAATCTTGTGCATGGGTACGTGTCCCGGACCTTCAATAAGCACTTGTACGTGATGTGCCCACGCGGTTGTTGTGAGACTTCCCAAGACGGATAACTCGGCAAATTGGGCGGCATCGTTGGCATCGTGTATGCAACCCGGTCGCAATCCATCGCCCAAAGAAATCCCCGTGTCGTAGGCACTCAATATCTCACAAATTTCTTCAAAATGAGTATAGAAGAAATTTTCTTCTCCATGTATGGTCATCCAATTCGCGATAATAGAACCGCCTCTTGATACAATACCTGTGAGGCGTTTTTTTACTAAGGGCAAACTTTGTTTGAGCAATCCGGCATGAATAGTGAAATAGTCTACCCCTTGTTCGCATTGTTCTATTAAAGTGTCGCGATAGATGTCCCACGAGAGATCTTCGATTTTGCCGTTTACTTTTTCAAGGGCTTGATAAAGTGGCACGGTGCCTACCGGTACAGGGGTATTGCGAATAATCCACTCGCGGGTTTCGTGAATATTGTTCCCTGTAGATAAGTCCATGAGCGTATCTCCCCCCCATTTACAACTCCATATTGCTTTTTCTACTTCTTCGTCAATTCCCGAAGACAAGGCTGAATTTCCAATATTAGTATTAATTTTTACTAAAAAACGGGAACCAATAATCATGGGTTCGGCTTCGGGGTGATTGATATTAGCAGGGATGATGGCATGTCCCGACGCGATTTCCTGTCGTACCATTTCCGGAGTAATATCACTACGAATTCCCATGTCTTCATTGCGCGTATTTTCTCTAATCGCCACGTATTCCATTTCTGGGGTAATCATCCCTCGCGAAGCATAATAACGTTGGGTAACGACATGCCCGGGTTGGGCACGTCGTGGCAAATGTTTCACGGGGAAACGTATGCTATCGGTATCCGCTCGTTGCTGCCGCTCGTTGCTGTATCGCGAACTAAAATCCTGTAACCTAACCGTATCTTTTCTATTTTCTATCCACGGTTCGCGCAAACGAGGCAATCCTCGTGTAATATCAATATCCACACGGGGGTCGGAATAGGGACCACTGGTGTCGTAAAGCGTGACAGGAGAATTTCTAATCGTCTCTTTTTCATTATTTTGTAATAAAACGGTATCGGTTAAGGCTACTTCGCGCATAGACACCTCAATGTCGTGTATTTTTCCCGGCACGTGCACTTTGCGGGAAGCAGGATAGATAATTCTAAAATTTTTCTTTATTGACATGATAACTATAATTATGGTTGGATTTAGAACATATTTTCTTTTATTTTTTTCTCTATACTGTCTACATCAAATCCTACTTCTTTATATAAGTCTGCTATCGCGCCGTGTTCCACGAAACGATCGGGCAAAGCAATGGAATGTAATCTGTTGCAATAGCCATTATCTTGTAAAAATTCGGCTATCGCGGAGAATAGTCCTCCTTTTCTCACCCCATCTTCTACCGTGAGCCACACGGGATATGATTGGGCAAGTTGGTGTAAGAGATCGTGGTCTAAGGGTTTCAAAAAACGTATGTCCGCGTGCGCGGGTAGGGGTAGTCCTTCTTGTTCCATGTTTTGTATGGCTTGAGATACTTGATTCCCAAGATGTCCAATAGAAATCACGACCATATTTTGTCCGGTACGCAACAGGTTCCCTTTTCCTATGTCTATAGGTTGCATGGGGTTTAAGTTGCCGACAATTCTTCCTTTGCCTCTGGGATAACGTATCGCGAAAGGGTGTTTTCGATAGAAGTAGGCGGTATAAAGCAGGTCGCGCAATTCGCGTTCGTCGCGTGGGGCAGCAATCACCATGTTAGGAATCATACGCGTAAAAGCGAGATCAAAATAGCCATGATGGGTTGCTCCGTCTTCTCCCACCAACCCACCGCGATCAATGCAAAAAATAACCGGTAAATTTTGCAGGGCAACATCATGTATGATTTGGTCGTATGCTCTTTGTAGAAAAGAAGAGTATATATTGCAAAAAGGAATATAACCATTGGCAGCCATCCCCGCGGCAAAAGTTACCGCGTGCTGTTCGGCAATTCCCACATCAAAGACTCTATCGGGAAAAACTTCGTGCATATCTGTTAGAGAGCAACCGGTCATCATGGCGGGTGTGATACCTACAACACGACTATCGGCGCGTGCCAACTCGAGTATGGTTTTGCCAAAAACAGTCTGGTACTTAGGTGGCTCATTGGCGGTTGGCAGTTCTAAAATCTCTCCGGTATCAGGGTTAAAACGACCGGGAGCGTGATAGGTAGTCTGGTCATGCTCGGCAAGTTCTAAGCCTTTCCCTTTCACGGTAATGGCATGTAATACTTTGGGACCCTGTATTTTTCGTAATGAAGTAAGTATTTTCACGAGGTAAACGACATCATGTCCATCCACGGGACCAAAATAGCGGAACCCCAAACTTTGAAAAAGATTGCTCTGGTGTAGAAGAAACCCTTTGATCACGTTGCCCATTTTTCCAAGAAAACGGGCAAATGTACTGTGTTTTTTGCTATTCGCGGTGAGCAAGTGCCATAGTTTGTTTTTAAAACGATTGTAAAGGGGTGAGGAGGTGATAGATAGCAAGTGTCTGCTCACTGCCCCTACGTTATGGTCTATGGCTATTTTGTTATCATTTAGTACAATAAGTATATTCGCGTTGGTTGTTCCTGCTTGATTCATGGCTTCAAAAGCCATACCTCCCCCGATGGAGCCGTCTCCAATCACGGCAATATGATGTCGTTGCAGGTTGTTATCTAATTCGGCGGCGATTGCCATTCCCAAAGTCGCGGATATAGAAGTAGAAGAGTGCCCCGTGCCAAAGGCATCATATTTGCTTTCAGCCATCCGCGGGAACCCGCTAATACCATGATATTTCCGATTGTCGTGGAAGGCACCTCTCCTGCCTGTCAGTATCTTATGAGCGTAAGCTTGATGTCCCACGTCCCACACAAGTTTATCTTCAGGGGTATGGAAAACATAGTGTAAAGCCACAGTTAATTCTATCGTACCGAGACTGGCACCAAGGTGCCCGGGGTTCTCAGCCGTCTCCGTGATTATAAATTCCCGTAACTCTTCACACAATAAAGGCAGTTTCGATAAGGGAAGCCCGCGCAAGTCTTCCGGGGTATGAATATTCTCCAACAAGAGCATAATTTTAATTAAAGAAATGCAAAAATACACTTTTTTATCAAACCTGCAAAATCATTCGTGTACTTTTATGTGAGACTCATTGTTAATAAAAAAATTACAAAAGATGCTTATTTATCATGAAAAAAATACATTTATGCGTCAAAAATAGCATAATAATGCAATAAATATGAAAAATAACATTTTATAAATTAAAAATAAGCATGTTAGACATAAAAATAAAAAAATGCAAAAAATAATTGTCTAATTAAAAAAAAATGTTTACTTTTGCCGGATTTTTTTTAACTTAAAAAAGCAATAAAATGAACGAACAGGAAAACACAATTAGTTTTTTTCGATTTGAGGACCTTAGGGTCTATGACAAGGCGTTGAACTATATCAAATGGTTGAACGAGACAATGGCGAAATCTCTTGAAAAAGAGAAATTTAAAGTTTCTCGGTCTTTATTGGAGTCGGCACAAGACATCGCGTTGAATATCGCGGAAGGGTCGGCACGCAGTAAGGCGCAATTTATCTATTACCTCAAGATGGCAAAAAGTTCTATACGAGAATGTGTAGTTTACACCGAACTTGCCTCTTCGTATGGTATTTTGGACGAGAACGAAAAAGAGTATTCCAGAACACAATTGATGGAATTAACCAAAATGATTGGTTCTTTGGTTGCCTCTTTGCAACGTACCGTACGCCCAACGCGCGACTACGACGACGAGTTGCCGACCGAAAGATCCGGTAATTATTTGCCGGAAGAAGATGACGACATGCCTCTTTAAAGGTAAAAGTCGTCCTGATAGCGATCATGGCAACATTTTGTCATTATGAAGGATCGAAAATGGGGATTCCCCCATTTTTTTTTTGTATTTTCGCGGCATAATAATTCGAGTTTTATCATGCAGATTAGGAAAATAATTGAAAATAGTATTCGCGAAAAAGAAATGCTATTAGCCGATGACGCGTTACTTTCGCGAATAGAAATGGCGGCGGCATGGATGGTAGCTGGCTTGCAACAAGGGGGAAAAATCTGCTTTTGTGGCAACGGGGGCAGCGCGGCTGACGCGCAACACCTCGCGGCAGAATTGTCAGGTCGTTTTTATTTTGACCGTCCTCCCTTAGATGCCGAGGCTTTGCATTGTAATACCTCTTATCTCACGGCTGTAAGCAACGACTATGGATACGAGCAAGTATACGCGAGAGCCATACGCGCTTGCGCACGTCCCGGAAATATATTGATAGCCCTTTCCGCGAGTGGCAACTCTCCAAATATCTTGAACGCCTGTGTCGTAGCCCAAGAACTCCATATCCCTGTTATCGCGCTAACCGGCAAAAATGGCGGTCAGATGAAACTTCATGCCGACATTTTACTCGATGTTCCTTCTAACGATACCCCGCGAATACAAGAAATGCATATCTTCATCGGGCATATCCTTTGCCAGTGGATTGAAGAGAAATTATTTGAAAGACAAAAAACAACCCCATGATTATTCAAGACACGATTCGTTTGTGGCGAGAAGAAAAAAAAGCCATCATTTTAGCGCATTATTACACGAAGCCCGAAGTGCAAGATATTGCCGACAAGGTAGGCGATAGCCTCGCGTTAGCCCGCTATGCTCGCGATACCACTGCCCGCGTGATTCTTTTTGCAGGGGTACATTTTATGGCAGAAACCGCGAAAATTCTTAACCCCGAAAAAAAAGTGCTCGTGCCCGATTTGCAAGCAGGCTGCTCGCTTGCCGATAGTTGCCCGGTCGATGCATTCGCCCGTTTCATCAAACAGCATCCGCGACATAAGGTCATCTCTTACATCAATTGTTCGGCGGAGGTGAAAGCCCTATCCGATATTATCGTTACTTCCGGCAACGCGTTACAAATCGTACAATCGCTACCCCAAGAGCAACCCATTATTTTTGCCCCCGACCGCAATTTAGGAGCATACATCAATCACGTTACAGGTCGTCAGATGTTACTATGGGACGGGGCATGTCACGTGCACGATCAACTAACCGCCGAGCAAGTATTCGCGTTGAAACAAGAATACCCGAAAGCAATGGTTATTGCTCACCCCGAATGTCAAGGTAGCGTGCTCGCGCTCGCTAACTTCATCGGCTCTACCGCCGCCATGCTCAATTTCGTGAAAAATAACCCTCACGAAGAATATATCGTGGCAACCGAAACCGGCATCTTGCACGAATTTCAAAAACAAAACCCTACCAAACAATTTCATGTAGTCAATAATGCAAAATCCTGTCAATGTAATGATTGTGAATATATGAAATTGAATACGTTGGAAAAAATTCTCAATGCCTTAAAAAATGAACAACCTGAAATTTTGCTTACCCCCGACCTTATTCGACAAGCCGCTATTCCCTTAAATCGAATGCTGAAAAATTAACAAAAAAAAAAAACGGTAACCTATAAGCCGGGTTCTGTATATTCCTGTCATTTATCTACGTTTCATGTTGCCATAAAACTTTATCAGCCTACCCTCCGAGTTGGGCGAGCCACCCTCTAACCCCGGTATATTTGGCTTTTCAACCCATGAGGTTTGCCGCGAAGCACATCACTGTACTTGCCGTGAGCTCTTACCTCGCGTTTTCACCCTTACCCTATTTTAATAGGGCGGTATCTTTTCTGTGGCACTATCTGTAACTTCTCGCGAAGTCCCTTCCTGTTAGGAAGCATGGTGCTCTATGTTGCCCGGACTTTCCTCTCCTTTGGTATTTCTACCGAAAGCAGCGACAGGACAGTTACCGTTTTTTTTTTTATGATACAAGACACGAAAGATACCGGTACGTCAACCGGTGTCTTTCGTGTCTTCATCAAGATAATAATTTATAGCATTACCGGCATGATAAGCATAAGCAGACTTTCCGTGGGGATGTCTTCTTTTTCCGGTAAAATTAAGGCAGCGCGATTGGGTTGCGACATTTCCAAACGAACTTTATCCGAATCCATATTTTCAAGAATTTCGCGTAAAAATTTGGAATTAAAACCTATATCCATTGGCTCGCCCGAGTATTGACCGGACAGGGTTTCTTCGGCTTTATTGGAATAATCGGTATCTTGTGCCATGATATGCACGGTATCTTCCGAAAGCGAAATCCGTATTTGGAAAGTAGATTGACTGGCGTATATTCCTACACGGCGGATAGAGCGCAACAAATCCTCCCGTTGAATAACCAACACATTCGTGTTTTCGGTAGGAATTACGGCTTCATAATTTGGAAATTTTCCCTCTTTCAAACGCGAAAGCAACACGATATTCTCGTAAGCAAACCTGATGTGTGAAGTAGAGGTAGAATATTGTACATTTACCATTTGGGAAACCGCGGGTAAATTATTTTTAAGTTGCAACAAAGGTTTTTTCGACAATATAAAAGACACGAAATCGGTTGTGTTAATGGTAGTATTTCTGTAGCGCACTAATTTGTGCGCGTCGGTGGCTACCATGGTCATGTTCTCGCTCGACAATTCGCACAGCACACCCATCATTTGCGGGCGTAGTTCGTCGGTTCCCGTGGCAAAAAGTGTTTTGCTTACCGACCGTAGCAATACGGTTGGGTCGATGTCAAACGTGCCGGGGTCAACAATTTCCGGTGCCTGAGGAAACTCGTCCCCCGGGAAACAAGGTGCGTCGTACTCCCCGTTGCCGGCTGTGAATTTAAGAACATTACTGTCCAAATCTATCGCGAAGACAACCGGACCTACAGGTAATAACTTTAATGTTTCCATGAGCAATTTGGAGGGAACTGCAACAGAGCCTTCGCCTTCCACGTTGGTTAATTCAATAACCGCACTCATAGTCGTATCCAAATCAGAAGCCGTTACGGTTAATTGACTGCCTGAAACGGTAAATAAAAAATTTTCTAAAATGGACAACGAGTTATTAGTTACAATAACCCCATTAATCGCACTTAGATTTTTAAACAAGAGATCTTTGTCTACAATGAATTTCATAAGTTTACAATTTTAATAATGAACGTGCAAATATACATTTTTTTTTAAAAAAAAAAGAATATAACTCGAAAAAAAATATTTTAAAAATCGCGTACCTTTGCAACGATTTTATGCGCGTGAAAAAACACGAGCATAAAATCAAGGTAAAGGAATATAAAGAAAGAGTTTTTTCGTGCATATTTATTTTATATAATGTTGAATAAGAAAGAGTTTTTATACGATGGCAAAGCCAAAGAGATTTACGCGACAGATGTTGCCGATCAGGTGCTCATGTATTATAAAGATGATGCCACGGCATATCATGGGGTAAAAAAATCGCCTATTCGCGACAAAGGCATGCTTAACAATCGCATCTCCGAATTAATTTTCACGTATCTGAACAGGAAAGGAATTCCTACTCATTTTATCAAACGAGTGGACGACCAGCATCAGTTATGTCATAAATTGTCTATTATTCCTTTGGAATTTGTTACGCGAAATATCATCGCGGGGGCTTTGTCGCGAAGGTTAGATATCGAGGAGGGACGTATCCCTGACAATCCTATCGTGGAAATCTGTTACAAAAACGATGACCTGCGAGACCCGTTTGTCAACGAAACCCACGTGCTCGGTTTGAAAATTGCTACTTCTCAAGAACTCGCTTTTATTCAAAATACTTTATTGAAAATAAATGAATTACTATTAGACTTATTCAATAGCATTGGCATCATGCTCGTGGATTTTAAGGTAGAATTTGGGCGAGATAAGGACGGGAATATTTTACTTGCCGATGAAATTTCGCCGGACAGTGCCCGATTTTGGGACAAAAACACGAGAGAACGATTAGATAAAGACCGTTTCAAGCGAGATATGGGTAAAGTAGAAGAGTCGTATCGAACAGTTTTAAAACGATTGGAACAAGCCTTAAAATGTTAATTCGCGAATAGGGATTTTTCTTAAAAATGTACCAATTGCCAATCTATTTGCAAACCCTTCGCGAACTCTATATCCACGGGGGCATCTCCAATATACAAGTAGTCGGCTAATTGATACTCGGGATTTTGATTAAAAATAAGATGTCCCATGTCGGGGGCGGGTTTCCGGTGTTTCACGTCATCGCGGGTAATGATTCGCGTGAATACACGATATTCAATACCATGCAAAGCCATGAGTTTTAGTACATTTTCTCGAGAACTATTGCTAATTAAGTATATTTTTTCAAACAGACCTGACTGCATGACACTCCATAGAAACCAATTCAACTCGGTCTCGTGTAAGCGTGTGTCAAATATTTTCTTTTTATGTTCTTTCATGCGTTCGAACAAGTCTTGTTTTACTTTAATATTATGTATATCAAGAACATATTCTATGCTATGGTTAATATTTTGCATAATATTTTCCCACGATATACTTACTCCCCCTATATTTTCCAATGTTTGTTGCCAACAGCGGGCGTGCACGGGTACCGTTTTGACGAGTGTGTCATCAAAGTCTGAAATAAGGCATTTTTTCGGGTTCATTTTTCGTGATTTTCAAGCCATTCAGGGTGGGAATATGGCAAGTCTTCAAGGTCAAAATGTCCTTTGTAACGTCCCCGCATCCCATGATAAAACATTTTTATTGTTGCTAAATCTTTATCGTAATCACTTGTGGGGTAGAACATTTTACCAATACCGCCTTTTCGCGAGCGATAATCTAAGTAGCCCAGCGCGATAGGGACACCGGCTTCTTGCGCGATACTGTAAAATCCTTTTTTCCATCTTGGGTTACGATTTCTTGTACCTTCGGGGGCGATAAGTAGCGCAACTTCTTCTCGGACTTTGATGAGTTCCGCGGCATATAAATGAAATCTTCCGGCATGTTTCCGGTCTAAGGGTACGCCTCCTAATGCTTTTAACAAAAGTCCCAAAGGAAAGAAAAAAGCCTCTTTTTTAATGATAAACAATGTTTTTACCCCCATCGCGGTCAATGCCATCTTGCCGATCACGAAGTCGAGCATACTGGTATGCGGTGCAAAGAGCAACACACATTTCTTCGCTTCTGTCGGGACGTTTTTAGTATCTATTTTATAGCGTAACAATCTCAACAAGAAGGCATTGACTTTTTTCACTATTTTTATTTTTTTATCATTAACCTATCCTATTCAAAATTCACGTCTAACGAGAGACCTCTGAGTTCGCTAATCAATACGTTAAAGGATTCCGGCACGTTGGGGATAGGCATATTTTCGCCTTTCACGATGGCTTCGTAAGCCTTAGTACGTCCGCCCACGTCGTCGGATTTCACGGTTAGGATTTCTTGGAGTACGTTCGCGGCACCGAAGGCTTCCAAAGCCCAAACCTCCATTTCCCCGAAACGTTGTCCGCCAAAGTGCGCCTTACCGCCCAAGGGTTGTTGGGTAATCAGAGAATAAGGTCCTATCGAGCGGGCGTGCATCTTGTCGTCTACCATGTGGTGCAACTTAATCATGTAAATATAGCCACAAGTAACTTTTTGGTGGAAAGGTTCTCCGGTTTCCCCGTTGTATAATTGCACACGTCCATTTTCGGGCAACCCGGCTTTCTCCATCAGGTCGTTAATGTCTTTCAGCGTAGCACCGTCAAAGATGGGGGTAGCGAACTTCATGCCGAGTTCTTTTCCCGCCCAACCGAGTACGGTTTCGTAAATTTGTCCCAAGTTCATACGTGAAGGTACGCCTAAGGGGTTGAGTACGATGTCTACAGGACGACCGTCCGCGAGGAAAGGCATATCTTCGGCACGCACGATTTTAGCCACGATACCCTTGTTCCCATGCCGACCTGCCATTTTATCGCCCACGCACAATTTACGCTTGTTGGCAATATATACTTTTGCCATTTGTACAATACCATTGGGCAATTCGCTACCAATGGTAGCATCAAATTTTTCGCGTATCAACTTCGCGTTCAATTCGCGTTCTTTGATAAGATAATTTTTTATAATCTTAGAAACGAGCGTATTGCACTTTGCATCGTTGGTCCATTTGGATACCGTGATCACGTTATAGTTAAGCCCGCTAAGCAGTCGTTGCGAAAATTTCGCACCTCTTTGCACAACTACATTTTTGGCATTATCGTGAATTGTTACCGAAATTCTATTTTCTAATACTTTATACAATTTCAAGACCAAGGTTTCGCGCAATTCGGCGAGTTTTTTGGCATACCGTTCGTCAATTTCTTTAACAATATCCTTGTCTTTGGCTCTTGATTTCCGGTCTTTCATTAAGCGCGACATACATTTGGAATCAATAACGACTCCTTTCATTGACGGGGGGGCTTTTAGTGAAGCGTCTTTCACATCGCCGGCTTTATCGCCAAAGATAGCACGCAACAGTTTTTCTTCCGGGGAAGGTAAATTCTCACCTTTCGGGGTAATTTTACCGATTAAAATGTCGCCCTCGTTGACTTCTGCTCCTATACGAATTAAACCGTCGCTACCCAAATCTTTGGTGGCTTCGGTTGAAACGTTGGGGATGTCGTTAGTCAGTTCTTCCACACCTCTTTTGGTATCACGAACCTCCAAGGTAAATTCTTCTATATGAATAGAGGTAAAGATATCTTCTTTTACTACACGTTCTGATATCACGATAGCGTCTTCAAAGTTGTAACCTTTCCATGGCATGAAAGCGACCATCATATTACGTCCCAACGCGAGTTCGCCACCGGCTGTCGCGTATCCTTCGGTAAGTACGTCTCCTTTTTTCACGTGCTGTCCCGCGCTCACCATGGGTTTCATATTGATGCATGAACTTTGGTTGGTACGTCTAAACTTCACTAAGTTATAAGTAACTACGTTACTGTCGAAACTGGTCAGTTGCTCCTCCTCTTTGGTAGCATAGTTAATCACGATTTTTTTACCGTCCACGTATTCTACGATGCCGTCATTCTCGGCACGTAGCAGGCAACGCGAATCTAAAGCCACTTGTTTTTCCAAGCCGGTACCCACGATAGGAGCCTCCGGTTGTAAGAGTGGCACGGCTTGTCGCATCATGTTAGAACCCATCAAGGCTCTATTGGCATCATCGTGTTCAAGAAACGGGATAAGCGAAGCCGCGATAGAAGCAATTTGGTTAGGCGCGACATCCATTAAATCAATTTGTTCTTTGGATAAGATGGGATAATCTGCCAAATTTCGGGCTTTGATTTTGTCGCCAATCATCATACCGGTCTCGTCCATTTCTGTGCTTGCTTGCGCGATAGACTTATTTTCTTCTTCTTCCGCGCTCAAATATACCGGAGGTTCGGTAAAGTTTACTTTTCCATTTTCTACTCTCCGGTAAGGAGTTTCAATAAAACCGAGTTCGTTGATTTTCGCGAAAACACACAAGGAAGATATAAGTCCGATATTAGGACCTTCGGGGGTTTCGATAGTACACAAACGTCCGTAGTGCGTATAGTGCACGTCGCGCACTTCAAATCCCGCTCTTTCTCTGGACAAACCGCCGGGTCCTAATGCCGAGATCCTGCGTTTGTGCGTGATTTCGGAAAGTGGATTAGTCTGGTCCATGAATTGCGATAATTGGTTGGTACCAAAAAACGAATTGATGACGGCAGATAAAGTTTTCGCGTTGATTAAGTCTACCGGAGAGAATACTTCGTTGTCTCGTACATTCATTTTTTCGCGAATGGTTCGCGACATGCGAGCAAGTCCAATGCCAAATTGATTGTACAATTGTTCGCCCACGGTACGCACCCTGCGATTACTCAGGTGGTCAATATCATCAACCTCTGTTTTAGAGTTTATCAATTCGATAAGGTGCTTTATGATTTCGATAATATCTTCGTTGGTAAGTACCCCGGTTTCTTCGGGGATATCAAGTCCCAATTTTTTATTGATACGATAGCGCCCTACTTTACCAAGGTCGTAGCGTTTGTCGGAAAAGAAGAGTTTTTCTAATGCCGTACGTGCGGTTTCTTCATCCGGTGCTGCCGTGTTACGCAATTGCAGATAAATATATTCTATTGCCTGTTTTTCCGAATTGGTGGGGTCTTTTTGCAAGGTATTGAAAATAACAGAATAGTCAATCTGTTTATTTTCTTGATTATGAAATAATACCGTTTTAATATTTGCTTCGGCAATTAAGTTGATATGTTTTTCTTCGAGAATAGTTTCCCGTTCAATCAGGACTTCGGTACGTTCGATATTAACAACTTCACCGGTTTCTTCATCTACGAAGTCTTCGTTCCACGATTTCACCACGCGGGCGGCTAATTTTTGACCCACGTATTTTTTCAGGTTGGCTTTGGTGGCTTTTACTTCTTGTGCGATCTCGAATATATCCAAGATGTCTTTGTCGGTTTCATATCCAATCGCGCGCAACAAAGTGGTTACCGGTAATTTTTTCTTACGGTCAATATAGGCATACATCACGTTATTGATGTCGGTAGTAAATTCCATCCACGAACCTTTGAAAGGGATAATTCGTGCCGAATAAAGTTGTGACCCGTTGGTATGGAATGTCGAACCGAAGAAAACCCCGGGCGAGCGGTGCAATTGAGAAACTACAACCCGCTCGGCTCCATTGATGATAAACGTTCCTTGTGGGGTCATGTAAGGAATCATGCCGAGATAAACATCTTGTATTACCGTTTCGAAATCTTCGTGCTCGGTATCGTTGCACGAGAGTTTTAACTTGGCTTTGAGCGGGACACTATAGGTCAGTCCCCTATCAATACATTCATCCATCGAGTAACGAGGGTCATCGATGTAATAGTCCAAGAATTCAAGAACAAAACTATTACGTGCATCCGTGATAGGAAAATTCTCGGAAAAGACCTTATACAGTCCTTCATCTTTTCGTTTTTCCGCATCCGTATCAATTTGGAAAAAATTGTGAAACGCCTGTAACTGGATATCCAAAAAGTCAGGATATCTCATGGTTTTTGTAGATGCAAAACTATGTCGCTGGTTGTTTGTCATCATATTTTATACTTTATACTTTATTATATTCTGATTATTCCAAGGTAAAATGAGTTGTATCCCCGTGTTTCGGGAGATTTTTGCATTCCCGTTACACGAAATATCAAACCCAACATTGAAAAGTACAATGCTATTATTCAGAAAATCAAACAGTTTATTTAAAATAAAACCTTTCACCTCGGCACACTCTTTTAAGGGTGCAAATTTACAAAAAAAAATGAAATAAAACGTATGCCGGTTTTATAAAAAAATAATTTAAGTTACATTTATTTTTTTTCTGTTAATATTCTGATATTTCAAAAAATCGCGTAAATTTGCACTCCAATTTTTATAAGAACATGGAAATTACACGCGTATTTGACATTTTATCGCACTACGTAGAGCATTACCCTAATGAGGATGCGCTATGCGGTAAAGAAAACGGGATGTGGGTAAAATACAGTATTTACCAATACATCGAGAAGGTGAATTACATCAGTTACGGGCTTATGCAACTGGGTATAAAGAAAGGCGACAGGGTGGCTTCTATTAGCGACAATCGCCCCGAGTGGAATTTTTTAGACATGGCTTTGCTCCAATTAGGTGCTATTCATGTATCTATTTATCCTACGATTAGCGAGAGCGATTATAAGTATATTCTAAATCACGCGGAGGTAAAAATGGTCTTCGTGTCGGGGTGGGAATTGTTGCGCAAAATAGAAAATATCATTGCCGAAATTCCAAATTTGTTGGATAACGTATATACTTTCAAAAATTTAAGAGGTTACAAACATTTGAACGAGATCGTGGAATTGGGTTATACCAATCCCAGCCCGCAATATCTTGCCGACATCAAAGAAAGGATATCGCCCGATGACCCTATCACGTTGATTTATACTTCCGGTACCACGGGAAATCCCAAAGGGGTCATGCTTTCGCACCGGAATATTTTAATGAACTGCATAGCGGTTTTGCCTATTATTCCTACCGTTCTTAATAGTAAGGCATTGAGTTATTTACCGCTTTGTCATATTTATGAGCGCATGATGAACTACACGTGGCAAATCATGGGAGTATCGTTGTATTACGCGGAGAGCCTTGCCAAGATAGCGGACAATTTGCAAGAGATTAAGCCGGATATTTTTACCACAGTTCCGCGTTTGCTCGAAAAATTCTATGACAAAATCATCGCGACCGGGCGCAAACAGAAAGGGATCAAACGGCGTATTTTTTTCTGGGCAGACAAAATTGCCCGTGCCTATGAGATAGAAAACCGAAGTCTGTGGTACAATATTAAGTTGTCTATTGCCCAAAAATTGGTTTTGAACAAGTGGGCGGCAGCCATCGGGGGTAATTTTAACGTGATTGTATCAGGGGGGGCTGCCTTACAGCCTCTAATTAGTCGTGTATTTTGGGCGATGAATGCTCCCATTTTAGAAGGGTACGGGCTAACAGAGACCTCGCCCGTGATAGGAGTTAACAATTTTTTCAAAAAAGGGCTTAAATTTGGTACGGTAGGTCCCGCGTTGCCCGGTATTGAAGTAAAAATTGCCGAAGACGGGGAAATCTTAACGCGCGGCTATTGTGTGATGAAAGGCTACTATAAGTCACCCGACCTCACCGCGGAGGCTATTGATGCCGATGGGTGGTTTCATACCGGAGACATCGGGTTATTTGAACCGGAAGGACAATTGCGTATTACCGGTAGAAAAAAAGAAATGTTTAAAACGGCTTTCGGAAAATATGTGGTGCCTACGCTTATTGAAAATAAATTCTCGGAAAACTCTCTCATTGACAATATTCTTGTGATAGGGGAAAACAAACAGTTCGCGGCAGCACTCATTGTCCCCGAGTTTGGCGACTTGCGCTCGTGGTGTGCCCGCAAAGGAATCTCCTATACTACCAATGAAGAAATGATAGAACATCCCGATGTTCAGAAAAAATTTAAAAAACTCGTAGACCATTATAATCACTTCTTTGGCGATACGGAAAAAGTAAAACGTTTTAAATTAGTAAATTATGAATGGAGCGTACAAACAGGGGAACTTACGCCAACACTTAAGTTGAAACGTAACTTTATTATTAATAAGTATAAAGACGTTATTGAGCAGTTGTTTGATTAGTGTGATTAACCCCTAACATTCCCCGTTTTTTTATAAATTCCATAATTTCTAACCAAAGGAATAATGTTAAAAATCAAAGGAATAAATATCATTACAGAAAAACTGATAATAAGCATGGGGTGGTCAGTACAGTATGAACATAAAGATTTTAAAAAAATGCAAGTCCTCTTTTGAATTTTTTTGCCTGAACCGCCTGCCTGTCGACAGACAGGTGTTTTTCATAAGATTTTCGCCAATTTTTTTTT
>JAISUP010000100.1 GCA_031272025.1 Bacteroidales bacterium | reverse complement strand
GCTGGTGAATCCTGTGAAATCATCGAATCCAAACTCTGCGGGAACAGGCAACATTGACCTTGATGATATTCCTTAAAACTTTTCTTTGCCATAGCATTATTCATTTGATTATCATCTACGTGGGAGACATGCTCTTGTGAAGCATTAAACAGTATTATTTTAGATAGAAAGGGGTAAATAGCAAGCAAGTTTTTAAAATCATATTTTTAACCCTCATGTCGTTTATAAATGTATTTAATTGATTTATAAATGTATTTTGCATATTATCTTGTACTTCTATGTCTAAAATAGATAAATTGTCTGGCAAATTTTCGTGCAGTGACAAAGAAGAAAAACAATACATTATTGTTTTTTTCTGACAAGAACGTGTATAGTTCTTGCGGGATAAAGTGGAACCGATGGTTAGATAAATCATAAATTAGACTTCTCCCATACCCTTTAACCGGGATACAATCTGCTTTCAATTTTTTCATCAAAATAAGTTTAAGGGTTTGTAAAAATAGTTTTTATGATTATACAGACATTGATATTTTTCACAAAACCAATAATAAGAAAGCAATTCTCCGGAAAAATGCAATTTTTGCATAAGACGATAGTTGCAGGGCATTAATAATTCTTTATTTTTTGTAAATTCATTATATGTTTTAATCTTTTTCATTTTGTTTTTTAATTAAAAATTCTGCTATTTTCTTTTCAATACAATAATTGCATGTATCAGAATAACCAAGAAATTGTCCCGATGGATTCACTTCCAAGAATACATATTTATTATCAGTTGTATAAATCATATCTATAGAACCGATATCCAAGTGTATTTTATTGAAGAAGATAATTATTTTGTTTTCTAACCTGCATTATTCATAAAAAAAGGAAAAAATTTTCCTATGCGCGAAAATAGTAAAAAACTTGGTTATCCTATATTTCCAATTTTTTTATGTACTTTCGCGTGTTTTTTCAACGTGAATTATATTTTATTATAACCATATTGATTATGAAGAGATTATTTTGTGTTTTAGGGATGTTGGGATTGCCAGTGCTTACTTTCGCGAGTGAGGCGGATTTGAAAATGCCGGAGAATTTTTCTAATGAAGCCTCTATTTTGTATTGGGGGTTTCTTATCACGGTTTTAGGTATGCTATTTGGCTTTTACCAATTTTGGAAAGTCAAAAAATTACCGGCACACCGTACCATGCTTGATATTGCTTCGGTGATTTACAAAACTTGCTCTACCTATTTAAAGCAACAGGGTAGGTTTTTGGCTATCTTGTTTGTCTTTATAGGGGCGGCTGTTGCTGCTTATTTTGGTATTTTGGCTAAAAATGAAGTTGGAGAATCGTTGTTTCACGTTGGAGGGGTATTGCTCATTTTGGCATGGACGGTCATTGGCATTTTAGGCTCTTACGCGGTAGCGGCATTTGGTATCAGGATGAACACGCTTGCCAACGCGCGCATGGCTTTTGCTTCGCTCAAACGTAAGCCGCTCGACCTGCTTAATATCCCACTCAACGCGGGAATGAGCATTGGCGTGATGCTTATCTCGCTCGAATTAACTATGATGTTAATCATCTTATTGTGTTTGCCGGGTGATTTGGCTGGTGCTTGTTTTATTGGCTTTGCCATTGGGGAATCGTTAGGCGCTTCGGCGTTGCGTATCGCGGGGGGCATCTTTACCAAAATTGCCGACATTGGCTCTGATTTGATGAAGGTAGTCTTTAAAATAGGAGAAGATGACCCGCGCAACCCGGGAGTCATTGCCGACTGCACGGGAGACAACGCGGGCGACAGCGTAGGTCCTACCGCCGATGGCTTCGAGACTTACGGGGTTACCGGCGTGGCTCTTATCTCTTTTATCCTGCTCGCCGTGATAAATCCTGCAATTCAAACAACTTTGCTTGTCTGGATTTTCGTTATGCGTATTCTTATGGTCATCACTTCCGTAGTTGCTTTTTATATCAATAATCTCGTTTCTGCCCTTCGTTATAAAGGAAAAGATACCCTCGACTTTGAAGCCCCTCTCACCTCGTTGGTGTGGATTTCTTCTATCTTGTCTATCGCGGCAACCTATTTGGCAAGTTATTTCATGCTTAAAGATTTAAGCCCTGTAAATTCAAACTTGTGGTGGATTTTGTCTTCTATTATCAGTTGTGGAACTCTTGGTGGTGCGCTTATTCCCGAGTTTACCAAAATATTTACCTCTCCCAAATCGGGGCACGTGCAAGAAGTAGTGAATGCCGGTAGAGAAGGGGGGGCTTCGCTCACGATCCTGTCGGGTTTTGTCGCGGGCAATTTCTCTGCCTTCTGGAAAGGACTGATATTTTTGCTGCTGATGTTTCTTGCCTATTTTGCTTCGCGCTATGGGCTTGATAGCATTATGGTCTACCCATCAGTATTTGCTTTTGGATTAGTGGCATTTGGACTTTTGGGCATGGGACCGGTAACGATAGCCGTGGATAGTTACGGACCGGTAACCGACAACGCGCAATCGGTATACGAACTATCTTTAATAGAAGAAGTAGAAAACGTGGATGCCGAAATTGAAAGGGACTTTGGGTTTAAGCCCGATTGGGAAAAGTCGAAATATTACCTTGAGGCAAACGATGGGGCAGGCAATACTTTCAAAGCCACCGCGAAGCCGGTATTGATTGGTACCGCGGTCGTGGGGGCAACTACCATGATTTTTTCCTTAGTTTTGATGATAGAAAAGACATTAGGTGTATCCCCCGAAAGCATTCTCAACCTTCTTAACCCGTACACCATTTTAGGATTTCTTGCCGGAGGTGCGGTAGTGTACTGGTTTACAGGAGCATCTACTCAAGCAGTAACCACAGGAGCATACAGGGCGGTAGAATATATTAAAAAACATATCAACCTCGATCCGGCTGCACCGAAGAAAGCCGATCCTGCATCGTCATCGGAAGTAGTGAAAATATGTACCCGCTATGCCCAAAAAGGCATGTTCAATATTTTCATTTCAGTCTTTTTCTTCGCGTTATCTATCGCCTGTTTGTCCTCACCCGGTTCTATCGGAGGGGCTTCGGCAGCGGCATTCTTTGTCAGTTATCTTATTGCTATTGCCGTGTTTGGACTCTTTCAAGCCGTGTTTATGGCAAATGCAGGAGGCGCGTGGGACAACGCTAAGAAAGTAGTAGAAGTCGATTTGCACCAAAAAGGAACACCCTTGCACGATGCAACCGTAGTAGGAGACACCGTGGGAGACCCCTTCAAAGATACCTCTTCCGTTGCCCTGAACCCCATCATTAAGTTTACCACGCTTTTTGGACTGTTGGCAATGGAAATCGCCATTTCGGAAAGTTTTAAAGATTACGCTCCCTACGCGGGTATTGCCTTCCTTATTATCGCCTTAATCTTTGTCTACAAGTCGTTCTACGGGATGAGAATTAAAAAATAAAAACTACAATTGTGTTATCTGTAATTGTTGGCTAAAAAATTATGAATTTGTTGTCTTTTAATCCCGAAAATATCATCGCATCTTTGACGGAAATATCTAATAATGACGATAATTGTTCGGTTGTTGGCGGGCTATCACTGCCCGAAGTAGATAAAATTAAAGAAGTTATCGTGCTGATAAAATCGCTAATATTCCCCGAACTTTTTGGGGCGAGCGAAAATCGCGATCAAAATAGTGCTATTCATCTGAACAAGTTGTATATCTTATTGAACAAACAGATTTTTACGGCTTTACAGTTTGCCGAAACGATGGATTCGCCAAAGGAGATGGCTCGAACATTTACCGTGGCGTTTCTCAATCGGTTGCCACACATTAAGAGACTGCTACGTACAGACATTCAATCGGTTCACGACAATGATCCTGCATCTACCGGGCTCAACGAGGTTATTCTTTGCTACCCTGCTACACGGGCAATGTTGCATTACCGTACGGCACACGAGTTGTTGCTACTTGGCATACCTCTCTTACCGCGAATAATTACCGAACTAGCCCATTCTATTACCGGCATTGACATTCACCCTGCTGCGCGAATAGGCGAATATTTTAGCATTGACCATGGAACCGGCATCGTGATAGGCGAAACTTGTATTATAGGAAATCACGTGCGGCTATATCAGGGGGTTACCCTTGGGGCAAAGGGCTTCGTGTACGATGAAAACGGGTTCCCACTCAACGTACCCCGACACCCGATTATCGAAGACAACGTGGTGATTTATTCTAATTCAACGATTTTGGGGCGTATCACGATCGGACACGATAGCATTATCGGAGGAAACGTGTGGCAGGTATATAGCGTGCCACCTCATTCACGCATCGTACAGCAACGCGCCACTACATCCAGTTTTTCCAACGGCGGCGGCATTTAAAAAAACAGATAACTACATACAATTTATTTTTATGGCAAAAATTGCAAAACAACTTACTGATCTAATTGGCAATACGCCTTTATTGGAACTCTCGAAATTCGCGAAATCAAAAGATTTAGGAGCGCGTTTGATAGCCAAGTTAGAGTATTTCAACCCGGCGGGTAGCGTAAAAGACCGTATTGCTCTGGCAATGGTGGAAGATGCCGAGCGCACCGGCAAATTGTTGGCGGGAGCAACACTTATTGAACCCACCAGCGGCAACACAGGAGTAGGATTAGCATTCGTGGCGGCGGCAAAGGGTTACAAGTTAGTGCTCACGATGCCCGAAACGATGAGCCTCGAACGTCGCAATCTGCTCAAAGCATTGGGGGCGACCTTGGTACTGACCCCCGGTGCGCAAGGAATGAAAGGAGCCATAGATAAAGCCAACGAATTGTCGCGTCAAACCCCTAATGCATTAATCTTACAGCAATTTGAAAATCCCGCTAATCCTGTCGTTCACAAGCAAACAACGGCACAAGAAATTTTGCGAGACACTGACGGCACAGTCAATATTTTCGTGGCAGGCGTGGGCACAGGCGGTACGATAAGTGGCGTGGGAGAAGTACTAAAAGCACACAACCCCAATATCATCGTTGTTGCCGTTGAACCAAAGGACTCGCCTGTCCTTTCGGGTGGCACATCGGGGGCACACAAAATTCAGGGCATTGGCGCGGGTTTCGTACCCAAAACCTACAACCCCGCGGTTGTTGACAAAATTGTGCAGGTCGCGAACGATGACGCTATTCGTACAAGTCGCGAACTTGCCAAAACCGAAGGACTCCTTGTCGGCATTTCATCGGGAGCGGCAGCATTTGCCGCAGCACAAATTGCCGCTTTGCCCGAAAATAATGACAAAAATATTGTCGTTATTTTGCCCGATACCGGCGAACGGTACCTTTCTACCATTTTATACGCTTTTGACGAATACCCGCTTTAAAAAACCTTCCACAGTCACTTATTCCGGCACGTAAATAATTTCCCCGTTTTCCAATTCGTAAGCAACTCCCACGCGTTTTCCTTTGGTTTGAGAGGCTGTTTGTTCGGCATTCGGGATATAACGATTGATTTTATTGCCTTCTTTGGTAATAATTTCCATATTGTCTTTACCCGGGTTTTTGACAATAGTAAAGTCTTCTTTTGTAAACACTTCTGTCATATTAAGATGCAAAACCATGGCTACCATGAGAGCGACCGCGAATACCATGGCGACATCAAAAAGATTGACCACGACACTGAGCGGGTCGCCGTCGTCTGACTTAAAGAACGGCATTCGTGAATGGTGTTTTCTCATGACTGTGGGGCGATAAGGATTCGAGATACGTATTCTAAGTTGTAAAGGTCTTTGGCATACCAACGTTGTTTGAATTGTAGAGTTACTAATCCTATAAGGCTCACTACTAATCCAACCACCGTGGTGGCAAATACCACCTGCATATTGTAAGCCATGCCTGAAATGTCTCCGGTAGATAAGCCTACCAACGCGGGACTCATCGCGATAAGTGTACCTATAAGTCCAAGCACAGGTCCTGTCTTGGCTAACAGTTTGGAAAGCGACAATTCTTTGTCAACTTCGTTTTCAAGGCAACAAAGCAAATACTCGGCATACGCTTCGGT
Source organism: Bacteroidales bacterium (assembly GCA_031272025.1). GTDB lineage: Bacteria > Bacteroidota > Bacteroidia > Bacteroidales > WCHB1-69 > JAGVVH01. Next base: position 8,630 of record JAISUP010000100.1, on the reverse strand, counting down.
TAGCGGAGTATCCCCTTGTTTCGAAATTGTCTTATCCCCTAAAAATTCCCGCAAATATTTGATGAAAAGAGAATCGTCTTTTTCGGGAAGCAAGTCCCTTAATTCGGCAATTTCTCGAAACGACAGATTCTTAATTTTAGATGAAAATCGCCGGTCTTCGCGGCGTTTAATCATCAATTGACTGTAAAAACTGCCCGCGAGCAACAACGCGCGTCCAAAAAGAACTAATAGCAGAATAATGTCAGGGATAAGCAAACTGTTGGCAACCCAAAATAGAGATTTTGATATAAATTCCATATCGTTTTATTCATGAATGAAAAACAGCAACAAAAATACGCGAATTTTTCACGGGTACCTATCCCCAAAAATGAGGAATTTGAAATTGCAAAATCACCAAAAAAAATTACGTGTCTGTGTGTGTTTTGAAAAAAATTACGTACATTTGCAATTGTTTTCGTGAAGAAAATATAGGTAAGTTATTATTTTTCAATAAAAAATTAGCAAAAATGAATTATTACAAAGGAGAGAAAGAGTTTTTTCCGGGGATTGGGAAGATAGCCTTTGAGGGGCGCGAATCAAAAAATCCGATGGCTTTTCATTATTATGATGAGAATAAGGTTGTGATGGGCAAAACGCTAAAGGAGCATTTGCGTTTCGCGATGGCTTATTGGCATACCCTTTGCGCGGAGGGAGGGGACCCCTTTGGTCCGGGAACAAAAACATTCCCGTGGAATAGCGCGACAGATCCTATCAGTCGTGCCAAATACAAAATGGATGCCGCGTTCGAATTTTTAACCAAATGCAATATCCCATACTATTGTTTTCACGATGTAGATGTCGTGGAAGAGGCTCCCACGTTGAGAGAATTTGAAAAGCAGTTTGCCCTAATGGTAGAGCACGCCAAAGGACTGCAAAAAACCACCGGCAAAAAATTACTATGGTCAACGGCAAATGTCTTTGGAAACAAACGTTATATGAACGGGGCAGGAACAAATCCCGACTTTAAAGTGTTAACATTTGCCGCTACACAAATTAAAAATGCCATTGATGCCGCTATCGCTTTGGAGGCGGAAAACTATGTTTTTTGGGGCGGTCGCGAAGGATATATGACTCTGCTCAATACCCAAATGAAACGCGAAAAAGAACACCTTGCCATGCTACTAACATTAGCACGAGACTACGGGCGGAAACAAGGCTTCAAAGGAACTTTCCTTATTGAGCCCAAACCCATGGAACCTACCAAACATCAATACGACCAAGATGCAGAAACCGTGATCGGATTTTTGCGGCATTATGGTTTGGATAAAGATTTTGCTCTCAATATTGAAGTAAATCATGCTACCCTTGCCGGGCATACCTTTGAACACGAATTGCAGGCAGCAGCAGATGCCGGTATGCTCTGTAGCATCGACGCGAACCGGGGCGACTACCAAAACGGCTGGGATACAGACCAATTCCCGATGGACTTATTTGAATTGACACAAGCGTGGCTCATTATCTTAGAAAACGGAGGTCTGACCACAGGGGGTACGAATTTTGATGCCAAAACCCGTAGAAACTCTACCGATTTGGAAGATATCTTTATTGCCCATATCGGGGGCATGGATGCTTTTGCCAGAGCCTTGCTCGTTGCCGCCGACATTCTCGAACATTCTCAGTATCGACAATGGAGAAAAACACGATATGCCTCTTTCGACACGGGAAAAGGTAAAGATTTTGAAGACGGCAAACTGTCTCTTGAAGACTTGCGCATGCTCGCTTTGGATAGCCCCGAACCCGCGCTCACGAGCGGCAAACAGGAATTGTTTGAAATGCTTATCAATAATTATTTGTAAATCATTCATTTTCACACTAATTAATCAAAAAAACATGTCAAAATTATTGGAAGGGAAAGTAGCATACATTACCGGTGGGTCGCGTGGCATTGGTCAGGGTATCGTAGAGGCTTTCGCGGAACATGGAGTAGCCGCGATTGCTTTCGCGGGTTTAGAAACTCCGGAAGAGGTATCTAATATTATCGAAAATTTGGACAATCAAGGGGTGAGATCACGGTATTTTCAATACAACGTGGCTTCGCTCTCTGAAACCGAAACCGCCGTTAAAGAGGCTATCGATGCCTTCGGGAGAATAGATATCTTAGTGAATAACGCCGGCATTACCCGCGACACGTTGCTTATGCGTATGGGAGAGTCCGATTGGGATGCTGTTATCAACGTGAATCTCAAATCGGTATTTAATCACACTAAAGCCGTGCAACCCTACATGCTCAAACAACGGAGCGGTTCTATCATCAACACATCATCTATCGTGGGGATTACCGGTAACGCGGGACAAACCAATTATTCGGCTTCAAAAGCAGGCATTATTGGCTTTACCAAATCCATAGCCAAAGAAGTAGGTAGCCGTAATATCCGGTGCAACGCGATTGCTCCCGGCTTTATTGATACGCTAATGACCGAGAAGTTGCCCGCCGAAATTAAGCAAAAGTGGATAGAGCAAATAGGATTGCGGCGCATGGGGACCATAGAAGATGTGGCTCGTTGCGCTGTCTTTTTCGCTTCCGACTTATCGGCTTATGTTACCGGACAAGTCCTCGTGTGCGATGGAGGAATGTAATTATGCGGGCGACAAGGATCTTCGGATTGCTTATAGGGCTATGTTTGGGTAGTATGATTCTGCCCGCGCAAACACCGCAACCCCGCGACCTGCCCTTACGTGTAGAACTCGAAACTGCCAAAGATGCTCAAGATTACCATCATGCCCTCGTTGGAAAACAGGGCGTGATGGTTTTTTACGAGGGAAATGAAACAGACGGCGATACCACGATGTGGATACTTATGCACTATGATACCAATTTGGTCAAACAAGGAAATTATAAAATCGCTTTGCCAAAAAAAAGCGACTACAAAATTGCTTGCTACTCGAAAGGACACCTATACTTGCTTTTTCAAAAAATACCCAAGAAGAAAGAAAAGGATACCGTGAAAACTCGTGTGATAGACGTGGATTTTATCCACGACCAAATCTCGTTGATTTCTTTACCCGAACTTACAAATACCGACATTGTACTCATGGACAGGGTGGGAGAATCTCTTTTGTTCGTGGTTGCCCGCGAAAGCGATTATGCTTTATCGTTTTATCATTTGTCTGACCACCGGTGGCAAGATTATCGTGATCGAATGCCTGCTTTTATTACGCTTGAATTTTGCGAAGCCGACACGCTTGCTCACCATCTTTTGTGTGGCGGTCAAATGTTTGACGGGAAAAAAACGGAATGGAAATTGGTGTCCATGGATTTCGAGGGTGCCATCGTGTATTCTGAAACATTTCCCGAAATTCAAGAAAAACAATATCGAACCGCCCGACTTGCCGTTCTTGATTCTGCAAAATACCTGATAATGGGAACATTTTCTATCGCTAACCGTAAAGAAAATTCGGGCGAGCACGATGGAATCTACGCGTTTGGAATAGATCGCGGGACAACGTCTTCTCCCCTTTCTTATCGTTACGATGAAATACGGGCACGCGACTCGGCTATCAGCAAACAAGCCCCTGCTAAAACAGGGGCACAAGACCTGAAATACTTTATAGGCTCCCTTTTCGCGGGAGAAAATCAATTTGCCATTGTTGCCGAGGTCTTCTATCCGGAATACACAACGGCTTACCAACCTTCTACCTATGACCCTTTTTGGGGGGGATATGGTGGAAGCGTACCGGTAACTACTTTCGCGGGCTATCGTTATATCCACGCCATCGTAGGTGCCTGCGACACCGCAGGTCGGTTGTTGTGGAATGCTTATTTACCATTCAACGATTTGATTACGAAACAAATAGTACCTCGCGTATCGCTCTTTTTCCCCGACCGGCAAGTCGTGATATATTATTTGTATAACGCATCGCTAACTTTTATGATGATGGATCAAAATGAAGTAATAGAACCACTCTCCTCCCTAAAATTGGAAGGATTAGACCATCGCGATGTCGTTGAATACAGTCGCGGGGCACGAGTAGACAAGTGGTACAACCACTATTTTCTCGCCTCAGGATACCAATATATCAAAAACAGCGTGAAAGTTAAAGAATACCGTTATGTATTCTTTTTGAGTAAACTACGATTTGAATAGCCCTAAAATCGTGTTTTTTTAAATAGTAAAACAATTGTAGCCCGTGCTTTACGAGGCCACCCTTATCACTCCCGCGATTCGTCTATTCGAGTGAGCCGGTCTAAAACCATATCTATTAAGTTATCCATGGCAGCATGGTAGTTGCTTGAAAATTCTTTGGTTACCCTGTTCGCGATACCCAAGCAACAAGTAAGTACCTGATGTTTTAGCAGAGCACCCAAACCATAGATTGCCGAAGTTTCCATTTCCAAATTTAGGATTTTGTGTCCATGATATTCAAAAGATTCGATGGAATTATTGAGATGAGGATAATGCAGGGGGGCACGGGTTTCTCTGCCTTGTGGACCAAAAAAGCCGGGAGCCGTTGCCGTGATTCCTTTGTACATGTCTACGGCAATGTGGTCTAAGAGACTTCGAGATGCCGGCACACAATAAGGATAGGGAAGACATTCATTCCAACGGGCATGCTGTACGAAAGCCTTCACCATATTTTCGTCCGACAGGTTTTCGTGTTTGTAAAAATGCAAAAGTCCGTCCATTCCCAGTCCATATTCGGCGGCAATCACCGCATGTAATGGAATCTCCGGTTGTAAAATACCGCACGTACCTACACGCACCAAAGTCAAGGAGGTGTGTTTCTCTTTAATTTCCATGCTTTTGAGGTCAATGTTACACAAAGCATCCAACTCGTTGAGCACGATGTCTATATTGTCGGTGCCCATGCCGGTCGAGAGCACAGTAACAGGGGTGTGATTAAAAGTCCCCGTATGTGTAACTAATTCTCTGTTTTGACGTTTTACGTCTATCCGGTCAAAATGTTTCGACACGTCTTCCACTCGACCGGGATCTCCCACGAGAATGATTTTTGTGGCTATTTCTTCAGGATGCAAATTTAAGTGATAGATTTGTCCGCCCGCTTGCAAGGGTAATTCTGATGCTTTAATTTTCATTTTCATTTTATTTTTTTAAAAGATTTCATTTTTCATTAAAAAACTTCTAACATACCTATTCACGGCAGTTTCTAAGGCATGCGTTGGCTTGCGGTAGCCGCATTTTTTCAATTTCGACATGTCGGCTTGTGTATAATATTGGTATTTGTCGCGAATGTCGTTAGGAGTATCTATAAATTCAATATTTTCATTGATTTTCATTGCCTTAAAAACAGATTTTGCCAAGGCAATAAAAGGTCGCGCATATCCTGTACCCAGATTAAAGATCCCGGATTGAGGCATTTTTTGCATAAACCAATACAAGACATTCGCCACATCTTGCACGTGAATAAAGTCGCGCATTTGTTCACCATCTTTAAAGAGTGGATGGTGAGAACGAAAAAGTTGCATTTTTCCCGTATCTTGAATCTGGTGAAACGCGTGAAATACCACGGAAGCCATGCGTCCTTTATGATATTCGTTAGGTCCAAAGACATTAAAAAACTTAAAGCCCGCCCAAAAAGGAGGCGTTGTTGACTGTTTTAATACCCATTGGTCAAAGGCTTGCTTTGATTGCCCGTAAGGATTTAGAGGCACGATTTTTGCAATGGTTTCAATGTCGTCTTTGTAGCCGAATTGTCCATTACCGTAAGTTGCCGCCGAAGAAGCATATATAAGCGGTATCCCTTGAGATACAGCCATTTCCCAAACTTTGCGGGAATAGTTTAGATTCAGGGCATCAAAAATCGTTTTATCGGTTTCTGTAGTATCTGTGCGTGCCCCTAAATGCAAGATAAAGTCAACTTGTTTCCCGTTTTTCTCCATCCATCGAAAAAAAAGTTCCCGCTCTACCCGCTCGATATATTGTTTGGAAATCCAATTGCGTATCTTCTTTTCCGGAGTAAAATCGTCTACCAATATCAAATCCTTCCGTCCATGACGATTCAGTTCCCCTGTCAAGTAACTGCCAATAAATCCTGCTGCACCGGTAATTACAATCATTTTTTTATATTATTTGTCCATGAAGGAACATTTTCTTTATTTTATTTGAGCCATAGGCATAAGGCATAAATTCCACGGTAGGAATTTCTTCGGTTAGGAAGAAGTGGGCTTTTTTCCCCACGGCAATAGATCCACAATCTTCGTTTAAGTTCATGGCGTATGCTGTATTGAGAGTAACCGCGTTGATGGCTTCGGCAGGCAATAACCGGTATTTGATACATGCCATAGAGAGGATCATTTGCATGTTTCCCGACGGAGAAGATCCCGGGTTGTAATCCGAAGCCATGGCTACCGGCAACCCATAATCTATCATTTGTCGGGCAGGCGCTAAGGGCATGTTTAAGAAAAACGCGGCTCCGGGCAAAATGGTAGGCATAGTTTCTGTCCCCAATAACGCTAACATCTCTGCCTCCTTAGTGTACTCTAAATGGTCTACCGACAATGCCCCATATTTTACTCCTATCTGTATCCCCCCCGAACAAGCTAACTCGTTGGCATGAATTTTTGGTCGCAAACCGTATTTAAGACCTTGCATCAAAATTCTCTCGGTCTCCGATGTCGTGAAAAAACCTTTGTCGCAAAACACATCAATAAAATCAGCCAAGTCTTCCGAAGCCACCATGGGTATCATTTCATTGATAATTAAATCAATGTACATTTTTTTGCGCTTTTGATACTGGAGAGGCACGGCATGTGCCCCCAAGAAAGTGGCTTTAATTTCCAAGGGGGATGTTTCTTTTAGCCTACGAATGACTCTCAGCATTTTCAATTCATCTTCAGTAGTTAGTCCATAGCCACTTTTGATTTCTACGGCACCCGTACCGTACATAGCCATCTCGTGTAAGCGAAGGCAGGCACTTTCGTATAACTCGTCTTCAGAGGCAGAATGCAACCTCTCTGCCGAATGGAGAATACCACCACCTCGTTTCGCGATCTCTTCATAACTCAAACCTCTAATTTTATCTATATATTCTATTTCTCTACTTCCGGCATAAACGATATGCGTATGCGAATCGCAAAACGCGGGAAATAGCATTTGCCCGCGGGCATCAACTGTGTCATACTTGCACCCAAAATCAGGGTTACTGTCCGTGAATGCATCCATGGAGCCAAAACCCTTGATACGTCCTCCCGAAACAAAAATATAGGCATTGTCAAGGGTGTCTAATCGTTGCATCTCGTAACCCGCCCGAAAAGAAACCGGCTGCGTTTCTACCTGTACTATTTTCTTTATATTGATAATCAATAAATTCATGTTCGTATTTTTTTATATGCCGTTGGGTCTCAAAATCTCTTCTTCCAACTGAATGAGAAAATATACCCCAATCACTGTAACTGTCTCCAAATATGATAAATATGTAAAATCTTTGGAAACCTCCACATCTCCTTTGATAAAACCGGCAACGGTAGGTTTGTAGCGAAGAATGACCTGATTTCGCTCGTTAGTCCACCCCCATTGATTTTTCCACAAGTTAATTAAACGAAAATAATAGGTAGTCCCATCTAAAGAAATAATGGTATTTCCTTGTACTTCAAGGTAGGCAACGGCAAGGTCGGTAGAGGCTTTTTCTTTGCGCAAAGTAATATAGGGCTTAAAAAAACCATTCCGCTTAAGAGTAAAAACTCCTTGAGAAGTCTCCACCCGTGCTAAAGTACCGGAATTATGTACCAAATCTACCGAACCATACATCTCGTCTCCAGATTTTATCTCGTAATAACGCTTAATTAAATCGGGCTTAATAATCTGCAACGTGGTTATTGGACTGTCGCTAATAGATTTCATAACTCATTTTTAAGTTGTTAAATAAAAAATTAAAAGCAAAGATTGCAACACAAAGGTACAAAAAAATTATTATTCAAAAAAGTGTATCTTTGCAAAATGATTAAAAAAAGTAAAACATTATGCACAAATATTTTAACGTAGCAGGTCCTTGTAGAGAGGACAAACATTATATGATAGATGCAACAGAAAGGTTGCACAATGAGTTAGCAGAATTGATAGATTCAGAACAATATTTTGTCATTCATGCGGCACGGCAAGTGGGGAAAACAACTTTGTTGATTAATTATGTAAACAAACTCAACAAAGAGGGCGACTATTATGCTCTTTATTGTTCGTTGGAAAAAATGTATGTAGCAACAGACCCCGCGATAGCCATTCCCGCGATAGTAAATGCTTTTGCGATTGCTTTGGAAAACTATAATTTGCCTTTTTATGATAAATTCAAAGAAAATATTGATATGTCTGACCATTTAAGCGCTTTTAGTTTGGCATTGACAAGGTACTGCAGACGTTTAGATAAGCCTTTTGTGGTCTTTTTTGATGAAGCCGATTGTTTGAGTGAAGGCACTTTGCTGTCCTTTTTGCGGCAATTGAGAGACGGATATGTAAACCGCTCTATTGCTCCCTTTCCTGTGTCTATTGCGTTGGTCGGAATGCGGAATATCCGTGATTATAAGGCAAAAGTCAGGGCAAATCAAGAAACACTCGGCACCGCAAGCCCTTTTAATATCATTACAGAGTCATTAACGCTTCGTAACTTTACCAAAGAAGAGGTGTATTTACTTTATAATC
>JAISUP010000088.1 GCA_031272025.1 Bacteroidales bacterium | reverse complement strand
CGCGATCTCCTGCAAGATGTGCAGATTTACGACATTTTCGGTCGCACGGTAGAGACGCGGCATGCCACGTCTCTACATAACGGCACAGCAACCATCGATGTTTCCGGTTTACCCGTCGGTTTGTACTTGCTGCGACTATACACGAGCGAAGGAATGGTCATGAGAAAAATAGTGGTTAGTGATTAGACATAGGTATCTGTAGCGAGAAAAACTTGGGTACCATATTCAAATTATACATGGTAAAAGCCCAGCGGTCTACTACTTCATCTATTTGTTTAGAGGTAGGTTTTCCTGCACCATGTCCGGCATCGGTATCTATTCTGATGAGTATGGGATTTTTACCACTATCTTTGGCTTGCAATGTTGCGGCAAACTTAAACGAATGTGCGGGGACGACCCTGTCGTCATGATCGGCAGTGCAAATGAGCGTAGCAGGATAGTTTACACCATTTTTAACATGATGTATGGGCGAGTATCCTTTAAGATAGCGGTACATTTCCAATGATTCGTCGCTGGTGCCGTAGTCGCTTGCCCATGCCCACCCTATGGTAAATTTGTGATAGCGTAACATGTCGAGTACGCCCACTTGTGGCAGGGCTACACGAAATAAGTCGGGACGTTGTGTCATGCACGCCCCCACGAGGAGCCCCCCATTGGAGCCCCCCATGATCGCGAGTTTGTCGGGTGAGGTATATTTCTGAGCAATGAGCCATTCGGCTGCCGCGATAAAATCGTCAAAGACATTTTGTTTTTGCATTTTTATTCCCCCTTCATGCCACGCTTGCCCGTATTCGCCGCCACCGCGCAAATTAGCCACAACATAAATACCCCCTTCTTCTAAAAATGGGATATAATTTATTCCAAAAGAAGGAGTTAATGAGATGTTGAAGCCCCCGTATCCATAAAGCAATAATGGATTATGCCCGTTCAATGTTACATCTTTTTTCAGGGTAATAAACATGGGTATCATCGTGCCGTCTTTACTGGGATAAAACACTTGTTCCGTTGTATATTGATCTTTATCAAAATCGACTTCGGTATCGTGAAATATTTCCGACAGGCGAGTTTCCATGTCGTATTTATAAATCGTGGTGGGGAAAGCATAAGAAGAGAAAGAAAAAAAGGCAATATTGTCGTTTTTATTTCCCGCGAAACCACCAAGCGTACCGAGCGTTGGTAGGGGCAAATTGTATAAGAAATGCCCTTGTTCGTCATACACGATAACTTCGCTTCGTGCATCGCGGATAAAGAAGGCAACCAATTTTCCACCGGCACGGGTACAACCGCTCAATACGGTTTCGCTTTCGGGAAGCACTTCTGTCCAAGAAGCCTCTTCAGGGTACGCGGGATCAATGAGCACGAGTCTGTATTTGGGTGCTTTGTAATTGGTACGAACTAAAATCTTGTGCTCGATGATATCAATAGGGATAAAATCGTATCCAAAATCTTCAAATATGGGCACGAAGTCGGCTTTCGAATCGCGGGCAGGCTTCACGTAAAGCATATTTCCAAAAGTGGTACCGCTTTCTTTGGAAAGAAAAATGTAATTTTCATCATCATCAGTATCAAACGACACCGTCAATTGTGGATGCAAGACATCTTCATACACGACTTTGTCTTGACTTTGTTTCTCGCCCAAACAATGATAATATACTTTGTGGTATTCGTTGGAGGCAGTGAGTTCTTTTCCTTTCTCCGGTCGCGTATACGCGCTGTAAAAGAAACCATCGCCTAACCACGAAACCCCGGTAAATTTACACCATTCGATATGGTCGGGCAATGTCTTTTTATTTTCTATATCCAACACGAATATCTCATTCCAATCAGATCCGCCCTTTGAGATTTGATAGGCAAGGTAGCGATTATTTTTAGAGAATGAGAAGCCTGATAAGGCGACGGTACCATTGTCAGAAAAAGTATTCGGGTCAAGGAGTACTTCTGGGGTACTGTCAAAATCGCGTTGCATGTATAACACGGCTTGATTTTGCAAACCGTCATTCTTGAAGAAGAAATAACATTCTCCTTTTTTGAATGGGGTACCATATTTTGGGTAATCCCAAATATGAGTGAAACGCTCACGCAAAGATGACCTAAACGGAATTGTTTGTAAATAATCTTGGGTTAGTTGATTTTCTGCATCTACCCATGCTTTCACTTCTTCTGAGGTATCGTTCTCCAACCAACGATAGGGATCTGCAACCGTGTCTCCAAAGTATATGTCTACTATATCTTCAACACGAGTTTCAGGGTAAATCCATTTCTTTTTTTCACATGAAATCATGACAACAAAAATTATTGAAAAGACAAAAAACATATTTTTCATGATACAGATAATTAAAACTTTTAAAAAAGTTGCAAAAGTACGACAATAAAAAATATTAACAAGTAGTTTGTATATTGATTTTTTTTACTATTTTTGCACCCTCAATTTTGATGGGGCGTTAGCTCAGTTGGCTAGAGCGTTAGACTGGCAGTCTAAAGGTCACGGGTTCGACTCCCGTACGCTCCACATTATTTATTTTCATTGCATTGTATTACGAAGCAGTGATGATTTCCGTGATTTTTTTTTCGAGGCAAACTTATGCTTCTCTTTGGGTAAATTGTTCGAGAAAACGCACGTCATTTTCAAAGAAAAGGCGAATGTCGTTAATTTTATATTTCATCATGGTCATTCTATCCACCCCGATGCCGATGGCGTAGCCGTTGTAAATAGTGGGGTCTATATTACAATTTTTCAGAACGTTATGGTCTACCATCCCGCATCCTAATATTTCAAGCCAACCGGTATGTTTGCACACGGGGCACCCTTCGCCTTTACATATTTTGCAGGCAATATCCATTTCTGCCGAAGGCTCTGTAAAAGGGAAATAAGAAGGTCTCAACCTGATACGGGTATCTTCACCAAACATTTGTTTTGCAAAATACAGCAAAGTTTGTTTCATGTCGGCAAAAGATACATTTTTAGCGATATATAAGGCTTCTACTTGATGGAAAAAACAATGCGAACGGGCGGTAATCACTTCGTTTCGAAACACACGTCCCGGGCAAATAATCCGGATAGGAGGTTGTCGTTTTTCCATGACCCGTATTTGTACCGAAGAAGTATGTGTACGCAACACGATGTCGGGCTGTTCCACGAAAAAAGTATCTTGCATGTCACGAGCGGGATGTTCTTCCGGAAAATTCAACGCGGAGAAGACATGCCAGTCGTCTTCAATTTCTGGTCCATCAACCATTTCAAAACCAATTCCTTCAAAAATTTCGCAGATTTGGTTCATCACGAGAGTTACAGGATGCAGACTCCCTGTTTTCTCAGAACCCGAAGGTCGGGTAAAATCTTCGTTACTCGTGTATACCACCGTCGAAGCAACACGTACTTGTGCATCTTCATAACGTTGTGCGGCTTCTTGTTTTAAGAGATTGACTTGCTGACCAAAATTTTTTCTATCTTCTGCCGGCACGTTTTTAATTTCTCCAAGCAACGTTTGTAAAGCACTTTTCCTGCTCAAAAATTGCAATCGGAATTGTTCCAAGTCGTTTTCATTATGGATTTGAAAACTTGCAACTTCCTGTTTAATTTTTTCAATATCTTGATTCATGTAAATAGAAACTTAGGACGTGTTATATTATTTATTTTCGAGAATAGTTGCTTTACGAATGACTATGTCTTTTTGGGGTCTATCCATACGGTCTTTGGGTTGTGCGGCGATTTTATCCACGACATCCATACCGGAGATAACTTCTCCAAAGACAGTATAAGCCCCATCAAGATGAGGTGCACCGCCGATAGTAGAGTACACGTTTTTTTGTTCGTTAGTGAAGGGTGCCCCTGTTGCCGTGCGTGTTTTTTCTAATTGTTCGGTGGGAAATACTCTACCATCCACGATATAAAATTGAGATCCGGAAGATGCTTTCGTAGGGTTTACTTGGTCTCCCATGCGTGCCGCGGCAACGGCTCCGCGCTTATGATAGAGCGTGGGTTGTATCTCGGCAGGAATAGTATAACCCGGTCCGCCTTGCCCCAAGGGTTGCCCCGCGGGTGCATTCTTTGAAGAAGGGTCGCCTCCTTGTATCATAAATTGTGGTATTACACGATGAAACAATAAGCCATCGTAATAATGCTCTTTTACTAATTTAATGAAATTATCCCTATGTAATGGAGTTTCATTGTACAAGGCAATCGTGATGTTGCCTAACGAAGTTTCTAATAATATTTTAGTCATATCCTGTTTTGGTAATTCTTGTTTTTCTTCGGGTGCCGACAAAGTATCTTCCATGGCAGAAGTCTCCGAAATGACACTTTTTTGTTTGTCTTCCGGTTTGGCAGAGGTACAACCCCACGTGCAAACTATCAACCCAAATATTACTAACCTGCTAATTTTTAACTTATTCATAATTTTTTAATGAGAGTGAAAATAAAAATGCAAATTTACATGATTTTTTTGAAAAATCCAAAATTTTCATGTACTTTTGCAAAATAAATCTAACCTATTAAAATAAATGTATCCTGAATATGGGAATGAGAACAACGATTGAACAGTTATTAAGAGAGCGTATTTTGATTTTGGATGGGGCGATGGGTACGGCTATTCAGAAACATGGTTTGTCGGAATCGGATTATCGCGGGACTGAATTTATCAAACACCCTGTTAATCTAAAAGGGAACAACGAGATGCTCAATCTTACTTGTCCGGAGGTGATAACGAGTGTGCACGAGGAATATATTTCGGCAGGTGCAGACATTATAGAGACTAATACTTTTAGTGCCAACGCGGTATCGCAAGAAGAGTATCAAATGGCTCATTTAGCCTATCGGTTGGCATTTGAGGGGGCACGGTTAGCGAAGTCCGCGGCAAAAGCATCCGAGCGTCAGGTTTTCGTTGCCGGAAGTATCGGTCCCACGTCCAAAACACTCAGTCTGTCCCCTGACGTGCAACGTCCGGAATACCGTGCCGTATCCTTTGACCTCTTGTCGAAGGCTTACGAAAATCAGGTACGCGGGCTACTTGATGGGGACGTGGATCTCTTATTGGTAGAGACTGTTTTTGACGCGCTAAATGCCAAGTCGGCTTTGTATGCCATATCTAAAATTCAGGAAGAACGGGGTACTAATGTCCCCGTGATGCTCTCTGCAACCCTTAACGACAAAAGCGGACGTTTGCTCACCGGACAATCCTTAGAGGCTTTGTATCACGCTGTTTCTCATTATCCATTACTCAGTTTTGGGCTGAATTGTTCTTTTGGAGCCACCGACCTTTTTCCTTTCATGCAACAATTGTCCAAAACCGTTTCTTGTTATTTGTCGTTATATCCTAACGCGGGCTTACCTAACGAGATGGGGGGCTATGATGAAACTCCTAACATCACGGCACGATACATGAAAGCCATTGCCGACAAGCAATTGCTCAACATCGCGGGAGGTTGCTGTGGTACTACCCCTGCCCATATTAAGGCTATTCGCGAAATATTGACCGGCGTACCCGCCCGCCCGTTACCCGCGAAAAATAAGACAAAAAAATATTTGGTCGTGAGTGGGTTAGAGCCTCTCACGTTAGATAAAGAACAACGCAATTTTCTCAACGTGGGTGAGCGTACCAACGTGGCTGGCTCTGCCAAATTTGCCCGACTGATTCGTGAGAAAAAATACGAAGATGCGCTATCTATTGCCCGCGAACAAGTGGAAAATGGTGCCGCCGTTATCGACATTAACATGGACGATGCCATGCTTAATTCCTCCGAAGAAATGGAGACCTTTATTCGATACCTGAATAATGATGCCGATGTGGCAAAAGTGCCCCTGATGATAGATTCCTCTCATTGGCAAACGCTTCTCGTGGGCTTAAAAAATGCACAGGGAAAATCTATTGTCAACTCTATCAGTCTTAAAGAAGGCGAGATTGCTTTCATAGAGAAAGCCAAAGAGATACACCGTTTGGGCGCGGCAGTTATCGTGATGGCTTTTGATGAAAAAGGACAAGCCGACACTTACGAGCGCAAAATAGAAATCTGCAAACGAGCCTATGACCTGCTCACGGGTAAAGCGGGCTATTTGCCCCATGACATTATTTTTGATGTGAACGTGTTGGCAATAGGTACGGGCATGGAAGAGCATAGAACTTACGCGTTGAACTTTATCCGTGCGGTGTCATGGATAAAGCAGCATTTGCCCGATTGTCTTACTTCCGGTGGTATTTCCAATCTCTCTTTCGCTTTTCGCGGCAACAATACCGTACGCGAAGCAATGCACTCGGTTTTCCTGTTTCACGCGATTAAGGCAGGATTGGATATGGGCATCGTGAACCCCGCACTATTACAAGTATATGATGACATTGCCCCAAAATTACTCGAAACAGTTGAAAATGTTGTTCTTAATAAAACAGAAGATGCTACCGAAAAATTGTTGTCCTTGTCGGAGACTTTGAGAGGCGACTCAACTTCTACTATTCACGAAAAACACGAAGAATGGCGCGCCGGAACACTCGAAGAAAGACTTACTTATGCTCTGCTTAAAGGTATTGGGGACTACCTTGCTGCCGACCTCGAAGAGGCGCTCGCGACCTACTCCACACCCGTGGACATTATTGAACAACCACTCATGAAAGGTATGGATAAAGTAGGAACTCTTTTTGGAGAAGGAAAAATGTTCTTGCCACAAGTCATTAAGTCCGCTAAAATCATGAAAACTGCCGTATCTATCTTGCAGCCCGCCATAGAAAAAAACAACCCATCTTCGCGACAGACCCGTAATCCCAAAGTTGTGCTCGCCACGGTGAAAGGCGACGTGCACGACATAGGTAAAAATATCGTGAGCATTGTTTTGTCGTGTAATAATATTGATGTCATTGATTTGGGAGTTATGGTAGATAATCGTACCATTATTGACGAAGCGGTAAAGCATCAAGCAGACATGATCGGGGTGAGTGGGCTAATTACTCCTTCGTTAGGAGAAATGGAAGATTTGTGCACCTTGTTGTACAACGAGCGGCGACATATTCCCCTCGCGGTAGGAGGTGCAACGACGTCAGCCATACATACCGCCGTGAAACTCGCGCCTAAATTTGGCACAGGGGTACTTCACGCCCGCGACGCTTCGCGAGCGGCAGTAGCAATCAAACAATTGTTACAAAATCCTGCCGAAAGTATGGCTACCATAGAAAACGAGCAAAAGAAGTTGCGAGAAAACTACCTGCAAAAATCGGTTCCCCTACTTTCGCTTGCCGAAGCCCGAAGTAAGGCACCCCAATTTAGTCCCGAATCCTATCTTCAACCTGAAGACTTTGGCGAACATAATCTGAGTGTTAAAAATTTGAATATAAATGATTTACTCCCTATTATCAATTGGTCTCCTTTCTTTGCCTTTTGGGGGTTTAAGGAAAAATATCCTGACCTTTTGTATACTAATGAAGAAGCAGACAAACTTTTCAATACAGCATTAGCGGAGTTGTCGAGCATGTCTATCCATAGAGACATAGATATTTCAGCAGTTGTACGTTTTTTTAATGCTCAAAGCGAAGGAGATACTATCATTCTTGATGGACAGCACCGTTTCCCGATGCTCCGGCAACAATTGCAGGGAATGCCATGTCTTTGTTTGTCAGATTACGTGGTGCCCTCGCGCACGGGCAAATTTTCCACGGTAGGCTTATTCGTGTTCAGCGTGCATGACCTGCTTTTATCAAAAGACAAACACGACATGCGAACCTTGTTGCGGGGCAGTTTGTGTGCGCGACTTGCCGAAACATTCGCGGGATGGTTACAAGAAAAAATCAGTGAAGGACTTCATCTTATTCGTCCCGCCATGGGATATAGTGCCTGTCCCGACCATTCACTCAAACGGGATATTTGTAATCTATTGGATGCCGAAAATAAAATAGGGGTAACACTCACCGAATCGTGTGCCATGATTCCCGACACCTCCATTTGCGGGATGTTTATCGCGCACCCTGAAGCCACCTATTTTAATATCAATACCATAGGGAAAGACCAATTCACAGACTACTGCCAACGAAGAAACTTAAGCGAGTCG
Source organism: Bacteroidales bacterium (assembly GCA_031272025.1). GTDB lineage: Bacteria > Bacteroidota > Bacteroidia > Bacteroidales > WCHB1-69 > JAGVVH01. Next base: position 1,806 of record JAISUP010000088.1, on the reverse strand, counting down.
GAAGGACGGAAATGGATTGGTAACAAAATAAGAGAATAACATTCTACTGTTTAGAAATATTCGCGTTTTTAATTATCAAAAGTCAAAAAAATCTATTTATGCGTAAGAAGAAAGAGCATATAATTATCGAAAATTTGCACATCGTGGATGCCGGGGCGGAAGGAAAAGCCGTAGGAAAGCACGACAAACTCACGGTTTTTGTTCCTTACATGGTGCCGGGAGATGTTGCAGACGTGAAAGTAGTGAAGAAAAAACGCGACTATGCAGAAGCAATACTCTTAAATCTCAAACAATCTTCTCCTGATAGAATCGAACCGCGGTGTGCTCATTTTGGGGTATGTGGCGGCTGCAAATGGCAAGTGATGCCTTACGAGCGACAATTGTTTTACAAACAAAAACAAGTCAATGATCATTTTTCGCGGATTGGCAAATTTGAATATCCCGAACTCCGCCCGATTATAGCCTCTGATGAAGCCTATCACTATCGCAACAAATTAGAATTTACTTTCACGAATAAAAGGTGGTTAGATAGCGTGGATATGCTCAAACAAGAAAGCCCCATGTCAACCGAGGGGGTTGGATTTCATATCCCGGGCAAATTTGACAAGATTTTAGATATTACTTGTTGTTTGCTACAACCTGATAATAGCAACCGCATACGACTCTACGCGAAACAACTTGCCTTACAAATGGGCTTCGATTTCTATAATGCCCGCGATCATTCCGGAACGATACGTAACCTGATACTCCGAAATTCTGCCGAAGGAGCATGGATGGCTGTCGTGGTTTTTGGAAAATATACAGAAAAAGTGAACCCTTTCATGGATAGTTTGGCAACAACTTTTCCCGAGATAAACTCTTTGTATTATGTCTTCAATGAAAAACTCAATGATTCCATTAACGACTTAGATATGCACCATTATCGTGGCGTACCTTATATAGAAGATAAGATGGAAAATCTTACGTTTAGGATAGGTCCAACCTCTTTTTACCAGACCAACAGCAAACAAGCATACCGGTTGTATTCAGTGGTTCGCTCTTTGGCAGCGATAAATCCCGAAGACATCGTGTACGACTTGTACACGGGCATAGGCACCATAGCCTTGTTTGTAGCAGCACGAGCCCGTGAGGTTATAGGCATAGAATACGTGGAAGCCGCTATTGCCGATGCCCGTGCCAACGCCCAATTGAACCAGATAACCAATGCTCATTTTTTTACAGGAGATATGGCTAAAATACTGACCCCTGACTTTATTCGGGCACACGGTTCCCCCGATATTGTCATTACAGACCCTCCCCGCTCAGGGATGCACCCCAAAGTAATTGAACAACTGCTCGACATTGCCCCCAAACGGATAGTTTACGTGAGTTGCAACCCGGCAACACAAGCCAGAGACCTAACCTTGCTTACTGCCAAATACAAGATCACTGCCGTGCAACCGGTGGATATGTTCCCACAAACCCAACATGTGGAAAATGTCGCGTTATTGGAGAGATAATTAAACCGTAAAGTAAAAATTAACGAGATATGGACGCACTAAAAAACAAATTGGCACAAGCCGACAAATTAAAACAGCGTTTGCAGTCAGCCCGACCGTTGCCGCCCAACGCCCTGAAAAAGATACAGACGGCTTTTGAAATGGAATATACCTTTGAAAGCAACCGTATCGAGGGCAACACGCTGACGTTGCAGGAAACCGCGCTTGTAGTCAGCGAGGGCGTTACAATCGGTGGCAAGTCGATGAGGGAACATTTGGAGGCAATCAACCACGCCCAAGCCGTCGAGTTTATCAAAGAAATTGCAAG
>JAISUP010000059.1 GCA_031272025.1 Bacteroidales bacterium | reverse complement strand
AATTGCATCAACCGAGTCTCAATTTTATCGGATTTTTGATCTTCAGTCGAAAGAAACATCGACTACGTATGTAGGAAAAAACAATTTGGGGGATAGTATGAATAATGCAGGTTAACATTATAGGTGGAAATATTGAAAATATGCCATTTGAAGACAATGCGTTTGACGTTGTTATATGTAATCATACTCTTGAACATGTTTTGAATATACAGAAAGCGGTTTCGGAATTAAAACGAATTACCAGGACAAAATTAATCGTAACCGTACCCAAACAACGTTATTATCACTATACTTTAGATGAGCACATCAATTTCTTCCCTGAAGTATCGTATTTATTGAAAGCCTTGGAGATAACTGATGATAAAGCGGGATATAAGAACATCGGGGGCGACTGGACTGTAATCATTAAGGTAAAGTAAACAAATTTTTTACTATTTTTGCATGTAAAAAAATGTTCTTTTTTAATTCACGCGAAGATAGATATGTCTTTAAAAAACAGTTATTCAGGGGAAGATATTTTGGAATGTGGTTGTGATGAAGCCGGTCGCGGGGCATTAGCGGGACCGCTTTTTACCGCCGCGGTGATTTTACCGCCGCGCTACAAGAATGATGAAATCAACGACTCCAAACAACTGTCCCCCACGGATAGGCAACGACTTCGTTTGGTCATCGAACGCGATGCGGTTTGTTTCGCTGTAGTTCCTGTTTCAGAACAAGTTATTGACAACATCAATATTCTTAACGCCACGTTTCAGGGGATGAACAAAGCCATTATGCAACTTAGCCCCGCCCCCTCCCTACTACTCATCGATGGCAACCGTTTCAATAACACAACCCCCTACCCATACCGGTGTTGCATCAAAGGCGATGCAACCTATCTCTCTATTGCAGCCGCATCCATTTTGGCAAAAACCTATCGTGATGAATGGATGGAAAAATTAGACCGCGAATACCCCTGCTATGACTGGAAAAAAAACAAAGGCTACCCTACTGCCTCTCACCGACAAACTTTACTACAAAAAGGTCCATCTCCATACCACCGACATTCTTTTCACTTAAAAAGTCAGTTGAAACTGGACCTCTTCTCGTGATTTTTGAAAAAAATCATGTATCTTTGCACCATAAAAAAACAAAAATTATGGTTTTAGAACAATTAAAAATATCCGGGGCATTATTAGAAGGTCATTTTCTGCTTTCTTCGGGCAGGCATAGTAACCGGTATTGTCAGTGTGCCAAACTATTACAATATCCCGATAGAGCTGGAAAAGTCTTGTCTACGGTGGTAGAACAAGTCAAAAACAAGGGGATAGATCTTGTGGTAGGACCGGCGATGGGAGGCATTATCGTGGCATACGAGATGGGCAGACAATTGGGCATTCCCGCGATTTTTACCGAAAGAGAAAATGGAGAAATGACCCTGAGAAGGGGTTTTGAAATACAGGAAGGTCAACGCGTACTTATCACCGAAGACGTGGTAACTACCGGAAAATCTTCTATGGAAACGATTCGGGTTCTTGAAAACATGGGGGCATCTGTCATGGGTATTGCCTGTATCGTTGATCGCGGGACAGCCTCACTCCCCTACCCCATTTTCAGTGCACTCAAACTTCATATCGAAAGTTGGGAGGCAAGCGAATGCCCCTTATGCCATCAAGGAATTCCTCACGTGAAACCGGGAAGTAGAAATATCAAATAAAAATAAGGACTTCACCATTTTTTTAATCTAAAGAAATATTGTATGTTGCTGAAAATAGAAGATTTACACGTTTCCATTAAGGGAAAAGAGATATTAAAAGGCTTTAATCTTAACGTAGATCGCGGGGAAGTACACGCGATCATGGGTCCCAATGGCACGGGAAAAAGTACGTTGGCATCGGTTATTGCCGGAAAAGACATTTACGATATTACCCGGGGCTCCATTACATACAAAGATAAGAATCTATTCAATTTATCGGTAGAGGAACGGGCACGGGAAGGCATTTTTATTGGATTTCAGTATCCTGTAGAAATCCCCGGCGTGAGTATAGCCAACTTCATGCGTGCCGCGCTTAACGAAATTTATCGCTATAAGGGGATCCCGGAACTGACCGCCGCCCAATTTTTGCGACTCATGGAAGAGAAAAAGAAAGTTGTAGAACTTACCGAAAAATTAAGTGAGCGTTCTGTAAACGAAGGATTTTCAGGCGGCGAGAAAAAAAGAAACGAGATTTTTCAAATGGCAATGCTCGACCCCGAATTATCCATACTTGATGAAACCGACTCCGGCTTAGACATCGATGCCCTGCGTATCGTGGCTAATGGCGTGAATCAACTCAAAAAAGCAAGCAACGCCACCATTGTCATCACACACTACCAACGACTGCTCGATTACATTATTCCCGATAAGGTGCACGTGCTTTATGACGGGAAAATCGTGAAATCAGGAGACAAAACACTCGCTATAGAATTAGAAGAAAAAGGGTACGAGTGGATAAAAAAAGAATACGAACAAGGTAAATGCTAAATCAATGGACGGGTTTATTCAAAATATGAGACAATGCTTTGAACAGCATCGTGCAATTTCGCTTACCGAACCGCATCTTTCAGAACTCCACGCCCTGCAAGCCGAAGCACAGCAACATTTCTTGCAAACTCAACCCTACTGCTTGCAAAGCAAAAAAACGACATCGTCTTCCATAGAACATTTATTACAAAGAAATTATGGTTTGCAACTCACTCCCTGCACTTACGATAGTCTTGATTCTGTTTTTCATTGTAGTATAGAAAACCGGAATACCGCGATGTTCGTATTACTTAACGGGTGGTATCTCTACCGGCATTCGGCACTGACCATTTTTCCCGATGGCGTGGTCGCGGGTAGCCTTCGTGCCGCGCTGAAACAATTTCCCGAATGGGTATTACCCCACCTGAAAGAAACCGAATATGTGCTTAACAACGACATGGTTACACTCAATAAAGCCTTGTTTTACGATGGTTTCTTTATTTATGTCCCCGACAACGTGATTGCCGATTCTCCCTTGCAAATGGTTAATCTTGTACGTACTACTAACCCTTTGCTTATTCCCAATCGCGATATCGTGATTTTGGGAAAAAACGCTTCTCTCAAAATGGCGCATTGCCACGATACCATACAACACGGGAAGACTCTTATTGATGATGTTACTCATATTCACCTGGGCGATGGGGCTTCGTTACATTATTACAAAATAGAGAACAAAGAACACGATTCTCTACTGTTTGACCATGTTTTTGTCGAGCAAGGAGCGGGTTCTCGACTGTATTCCGGCACGCTCACGTTTAACGCGGGTCATGCACAAAACTATCTCTCTACAAATTTGCGGGGTCCCCATGCCGAAGCGCGACTAAACGGGCTATATCTCGTGGACAAAAAACAGCAAATACAGAACCACGTGTTTGTTAATCATATAGCACCCGACTGCAAAAGTCATCAATTGTACAAGGGAATTGCAGATGAAGAGGCAACGGCAAGTTTTCACGGGCATATTCTCGTAAATGAACACGCTACCCGTACCGAAGCATACCAGTCGAGTAAAAATATTACACTCACGAACACGGCTCACGTAACTACTCAACCCTTTCTCGAAATTTATACCGATGACGTGCAATGTAGTCACGGGGCAACCATAGGACAACTAAACGATGATGCCCTTTTTTATCTCCGGTCTCGAGGTATTTGCGAATACCATGCGCGCATGTTGCTCATGCACGCCTTTACCAAAGAAATCACTGATACCATTGACATCCATAGTTTGCGAGATGCCATGACCGAATTGGTAGAAAAACGACTGCGCGGGGAACTGCAATCTTGCCAAAATTGCATTCTTTGCTGCAACGACAAAAAAGAATTACCCTGGCAAATGGATATAAAAATATGAAAATCATTTCTTATAATGTCAATGGAATCAGAGCCGCGATACACAAAGGTTTTTTAGAATGGCTGTCAAAAGAAAACCCGGATATAATTTGTATTCAGGAAATTAAAGCAACAGAAGACCAAATACCGCGCATGGAAATAGAAGCATTAGGCTACCATACCTACTTTTATCCCGCGAAACGCAAAGGATATAGCGGGGTGGCTATTTTTTCCAAAATTGAACCAACCCGTGTGGAATATGGCATGGGAATAGAAAAATACGATGCCGAAGGTCGTTTTTTACGTGTTGATTTTGAGAATTATAGCGTGGTAAGCGTTTATCACCCTTCCGGTACGTCAGGAGACGAGCGGCAAGATTTTAAGATGCAGTGGCTCCATGATTTTTCAGATTATACACAAACTTTAAAAACCTCCCTTAGACTCGTGCTTTGTGGTGATTTCAACATTTGCCATCGCCCCATTGACATTCACGACCCTGTACGCAACGCCCACAATAGTGGTTTTTTGCCGGAAGAACGAGAATGGATTGATGGTTTTATCCGGTCAGGGTTTACCGATAGTTTCAGGTATATTCAGGGCGATGTTAAAGACTGTTATTCGTGGTGGAGTTATCGTTTCAACGCACGCGCAGGCAACAAAGGCTGGCGTATTGACTACATCATGGTAGATGACCGCCTCAAAAGCCTTATTCATTCGGCAAATATTTTGTCTAATATAGTTCATTCCGACCATTGTCCGGTAGTATGTGAGTTGGATTAAGCCCTAACGATCACACGTGATCATCTTTCCAAATATCCCAACTTTTTTTTGCCTGCAATTCAAACATACGTTGACCATTAAGTACACGGGCACCTCGTTTTTTTCCTTCAGCAAGAAAATCTGTACACGGGGGATTGTAAATCATGTCCATAAGAAAATGTTGTTGTCCTATAGCCTCATAAGGCAAGTGCAACCGCTCGCGAATACGCGGGAACATGCCCACGGGGGTAGCATGAATAAGCAGGGGGGTATTCGCTATTAAGTCAGACAAATTGCTTATGCCCCAAAGTGATGTCATACCCGTATCTCGCGGGGCATGGTCCTTGCCGGAGCGACAAAGGATCGTGTAAGGAATTTTCCATTGTCGAAGCGCGTATGCCGCCGCCGCCGCCGCCCCCCCATTACCAAAAATTAAGGCTGACGAAAAATTATGCCCCCATACCTCGTCGAAAGCCTCCGCGAATGCTGACGTGTCCGTGTTGTAACCGGTAAGAAAAGTCGTGGATTGACCTCGGGTAACCTTCACCACATTAACTGCCCCTACCTGCTCTGCCTCCGGAGACAATGCATGTAAATGTGAAATAATTTCCTTTTTATAAGGAGAAGTTACATTAAAACCATCCAAAAAAGGATGCTGCTTGAGCAAAATATGCAATTGTTCTATGCTCTCCAAAGAAAATAACTGATAATCATATCTCAACAACCCATTTTCTTTAAAAATTTGAGAAAATAAAGCAGGTGAAAGACTGTGTGTCAAATGTTTACCTATAATTCCATACTCATGAAAGAAGTTTTTATCGGGATGTTGCGGCAACCATTCCCGCGAAGGAAATTCTATATATTCGTTATTCACTTTCCGGGTATCAGAACAGCATAGATACTTCTTCTTTTAGCCATTTCATGGCAGTAGCATTCGGGGCATGTGCTGCGACTTGCTCTATAAGAGTAGTAGCCAATTGCATGCTGTCTGCATCGGCATCGAGATGGGCAGAGGCTACATGCACCCGCTTAAGCGTATCTTCTTTGACCTGAATAATCAATTCCCACAAACGGGGCGACACGAAAATTTGCTGGGAAAGATTGTGCTCGTACTCTGCCCTAATTGTCTTAATCAAAAGCGTGTGTAATTGTCCCACGGTCAACCCATCACCGTTAAGACGAGGCAAAAGGGCGTTAATATCCACTCTTTCTAAAAGAATCGCTAATCGCTCGTATGCTTGTAACCGTAACGGTATCACGGCATCTTTCGCACCTTGTTTCAACGTCAAAAGCCCTTTTTTTTGTTCATGTTGCAAAAATAACCTGATGCAAAAATAAGCGGCAACAAATACAATCAGTAAAATTCCCAACACGAGGGATAGTATTAAAATCACGTTCATTTCTATGGAGAGATTAAATTAACAATGGAAATATTGTTTCACGTAGTCTGCCATTTTTTCCGGGTTTTTAGTGATTTCCTGTCTGATATTTTGGTCATTAAAAGCCCTGAGTCGTTGGATAATGGCATCAATCATCTCGACATTAAACACCCCATGTTGTTCGTATATATGACGTTGTTGGGATAGTTCGTTAGCAGAGTCCCAGCACGAGGCAGGCAATTGGGCTAACTTTTGCAGTTTTCCCGTGTTTTCTACTTGATGAATATTGACATCCACGTAGGTCGCGTCGGCTTTTTTGAGAGCATTTTCCATCTCGAATCCATGTCGTGCTGCCACGGTCAATCCCGCCAATAGCAGGTAAATATCGGCAGAGCCATCCGGTGCCCGAAATTCTACGGTTTGCTTGCACGAGAAGTCTTCGGTCGCGGTTTTCTCCATCGGGTTTACTTCCGCGAGCATGTCATTTTTATGTGTCCACCCCAGCGGTACCCTGACCAAACTCGACCGGTTGCGGTCCCCCCAACAAATTAAAGTCGGGGCTTCTTGATTGGGCACTAACCGGAAATATGAGGTAGGATTAGTATTGCCAAAAGCCGTTAGCGAAGAGGCACAAGTAACGTATCCCGCGATGGCACTTTTGGCAATAGTGTTAATTTTTCCCTTAGTGAGCATTTGATTCTCACCGTCTTTCATGATACGGGTATGAATATGCAACCCGCTACCGGCTTTGCCCACGCTAATTTTAGGGGCAAAAGTTACCGTAAGCCCATGCTTATATGCCACATTTTTGATAATCCACCGCGCGACAACCAACTGGTCGGCAGCATCGCATACACCACAAGGCAAAAATTCTATCTCGTTTTGCTCGTAAATATGGTTACCCAAAGTGAAATTACCTACTTCGGAATGCCCATACTTAATTTGTCCTCCTGCTTTGGCTATAAGCAACATACATTCGGTACGAAAATGTTCAAACTTAGCGTATGGGGTAGATTCGTGATAGCCTTTCTGGTCTAAAGCCTCGTACAAAGGCTCTTTGTCTCCAATCACGTAAAACTCCAGTTCACCCATTGCCTCAAATTGCATGCGGGTAACTTTGGTAAATGCCGCCGAGGCTTTTCGCAAAATATATTCCGGCGAGTTTTCCATTTGTTTGCCGTCCTTATTAAAATAAGAACACAAAAAACTCAAAGTGGGTATCTCGTTAAACGGATCTACAAAGGCAGTCTTAAAGCGAGGTACCACGTACAAGTCGCTGGCATCGGCATGAATAAAATCAGGAAAAATATTAGAGCCATCTACACGCTCCCCACTTGACAAAATCTGCTCTAAATAGTCGCGATTCGTAACCGGAATGTTAAGAGTCTTCAACCGTCCATCGTCCGCAACATACCTGAAATTGACCATCTTAATACCATTCTCCTCCACGTACTTGATCATGTCATTTTTAGTAAATTCTGACGGCTCTTTCCGCAAAAAAGCAACCACCGGATTTAGATTTAAAGCAATATAATCTTTCATATCGTGATAATTTATATTTTCGTTTGCAAAGATATATCTTTTTTTCAAATGAATGTAGGCTTAAATGGGATTCGAGATAAAATTTCCATTACTTTTTTCTAAAAAGGGCAGTGATATCGGTTAGGTTGTTGTTTTCTATTTTATAAAGTCTTTGGTTGGTTTGGGGAGAGTCTAAGCCGCCCAAACGAGCAATGTAAGGTCATGTTTTCACGTAATCTACAGGTTGAATGCCAAGGTTACCTCTCCCGAACGATATTTCTTGTTGTATTTTTATAATGCTTAAATCCGAGATATTATTTATCTTCGCGGTACCGACATAAAAATCTTTTCTTTTTTTAAATGAACAAGTTAAAAATTACAAATTACAGGACCGTATGGTGTATGATTCGCAATTACGCGATGATTTTCACGGGAATTGCTTTATTTGCCTTCGGGTGGACGGCATTTTTGTTGCCCAACAACCTGACGGGGGCAGGCGTGAGCGGGATTGGTGCTGTACTTTCTTTTGCCACGGGATTGCCTATCGTGGGCATCACCTCTTTCGTGCTAAACGCGATATTGCTCATTTTCGCGTGGAGAATTCTCGGTCCCCGTTTTTGTGTCAATACACTTATATGCAGCGCGGTATTGGCATTATTCCTGTCGGTAGGACAAAAAATTTTCACGCACCCGTTGGTAGAAGACGATTTGTTCATGTCCGCCATTATCGGGTCCGCTATTTCTGCCTTTGGAGTTGGAATTGCCATCAATTTCGGGGGCAATACCGGCGGCACAGACATTCTCGCGCTCATCGTGCAAAAATACAGGAACATCTCTTACGGACGCGTTACCCTCTACACGAATATTCTCATCGTATCGTCTTCCATACTCGTGCCCGAAGTTACGATTAAAGCATTTATTTACAGTTTCACGGGCATGTTTGTCTCGTTTTACGTGTCAGATTTGGTCATAGAAGGATACCGACAAAGTTTCCAATTTTTAGTATTTTCTACTAAAAATCAAGAAATTGCAGACCGTATCAATCGCGAGTTAGACCGTGGTGCTACTTTCTTAAAGGGATACGGTGCCTATTCAAAACAAGAAAACGACATCCTGCTTATCGTGGCACATCGTACTGATAGAGCACAAATTATCAGAATTATTAGAGATACCGACTCGTCTGCTTTCATTAGCGTGGCAAAAGCAAGCAGTGTCTTTGGAAAAAATTTCGACAAGATTAAAGTTTAACTCGTGGCTGTCTCAAAAAAAAAGAGGCTGTTTCAAAAGCCTCTTTATATAAAAAAAGTAAAATGAATTACTCTTTCACGAATTTCTTTGTTATCGTGCCTTCGCTCGTGTATGCACGCAACAGGTATATTCCCGCGGGTAGCGCGGACACGTTGATAGTGTTGCCTATCGGCATTTGAGCATCGAGCATGATTTTTCCCGTTAAATCTATTATTTCCAAACTTTTAACGATTCTGTCTAAGGTCAATTCATCACGAGTAGGGTTAGGATAAATTTGTAAATTTTCGAGATTTCGCGGGTCAATGTTATCAATGCCTGTTTTCGAAGTTCTTGCCTTCGTAGGGGTGTAATCCGTTCTATTTCCGGACTCATCTTTCACATGAAGGCGAATATCATATTCTGTATCTAACAATAATCCTTCAATAGTATAGGCATTGATGGCTTTTTGATAGCCTTCATTTTCCCAATTTGTCGCGGTAGTTTGTTTCCATTCGAGCAAATACAATAAATTTTGCTGTTCGGTCGCGTTATCGCTTGCCATGTACCACGAAAGTTCTATCGAACTTGCCGAATACCCGATAGCAGTAATCGTTAGATTTTCTACCACCGGGGCTATCGTGTCAGGAAGAGTAGTCGCGCTATTTGAGGTATAATACGAGAAATGACCTGCCGTATTTGTCGCGACTACGCGAATGTCGTAAGTGGTATTTGCCAACAATCCCGTGATCGTGTATTCCGCGATGTCGACTTGATAGTTGGAATAACTCCACCCGCTCGCGCTCTGTTTTTTCCATTCAACACGATATTGCAATTCGCTTGCAGGGGTGGTGTTGTCGGTTGCTTTTTCCCACGATACGGGGATGGTGCTCTCTGTTACGGAACCAATAGTCAATACCGGGTTGCCAATCGCGGGGGCATCGGCTGCATTCGCGTAAGAAAGCGACATGTCGAAGAACAAATCCGAACTGGTAGAACAATTCTTTTCTTCGGCAACAAACCCATCTGATTGATGTATTTCTACCTGAATATAGTTCATTCCTTCGTGGAGTAATTCTCCGGGCACATTAACGGTAAACGGATCATCGGCATAGCCACCACCGGTACTGTTGTACGTTACAACATAATCTGTGGAAAATTGTTGCCGGTGTACTTCTATCCCGTTCACGTAAAAGACTCCCGCATCGTCAATGGCTGCCCAAATTTTAAACGAAGTCTTAGCATTGTAATTGTCAATATTAAAGGCTTTCACGAAATAGGCGGTGGTATATTGACAACCATTGTTATAGCCATTGGGAATGAGCGTAACTACGGTATCTTGCTGACTGCCATTCACGGTATCTATGTATGATTTACCCCCTACCCAAGTAGAGTTCCCATGTTCGGCATAACCTAAGGGGGCTTGTCCCGTAGCCCACTCTGCCCCGGTGGACTGGGGCCAATCAGACGGCATACTCCCCTCACTCGAATAAAACCATGTAGCACCTTTTTCTATCAATGTTTGTGCCGCGAGATGACCTGCCCCACACAAAAAGAGGGCAATGATTACTTGTAATAAATACTTTTTCATTTGTTTATTATTTTATTTATAATACATTTGCAAAAATACATGATTTTTTTTAATAACAACAATAAATATAAAAAAAATCTATTTTTTTTATCAGGGTTATTATGTCGTGTTTTTATACTATCTTTGTCGCGTTTATTTTTTATTTGTATTAAATTGATAATGAAAAAGATAGCCATTTTTGCCAGTGGATATGGCTCTAATTTTGAAGCCATGATAGAGGCAGTGCGAAAAGACGAACTGCATGCCGAACTTGTTTTATTGGTATCGGACAAGCCGGGTTGTCGTGCCGTAGAATGCGCGAAAAAACATCAAATCAACACGTGGGTCTTCTATCCTAAAAATTATATTTGTAAAGAAGATTTTGAGCAAGAGATTGTACGCGAATTACGAACTCGAGGAATAGAATGGATCGTATTGGCAGGCTACATGCGACTCGTGGGTAAAATATTACTAAACGAATACGCGGGGCGAATACTCAATATACATCCTTCTTTATTGCCCTCTTATCCCGGTCTTCACGCTATAGAACGGGCATACGCGAATGGCGACAAACGGTTTGGCATCACGATTCATCTCGTGGACGCGGGAATGGATACAGGACAAATAATAGAACAGCATTACTTCGACATCATAGGCTCCGAATCCTTAGAAGAAGTAGAAAAAAAAGTACATATTTTGGAACACAAATATTATCCGGCAGTGGTTGAAAAAATGTTATCTTTGCAAACGTAAATTTCATTAAAAAATATATATCATGTCTTTTAATTTAAGGAATCGTAATTTTTTGAAACTATTGGATTTCACGCCGGAAGAGATTCGATTTTTGTTACAATTGTCGGCAGATTTGAAGAAGGCTAAGTACACGGGGACGGAGCAACCGTGTCTCAAAGGCAAAAATATAGTATTGCTTTTCGAGAAAGATTCTACCCGTACGCGCTGCTCTTTTGAAGTTGCCGCTTTAGACCAAGGGGCACATGTTACCTATTTAGGACCTTCGGGTTCGCAAATGGGCAAAAAAGAGTCCATGAAAGATACGGCACGGGTATTGGGACGTATTTATGACGGGATAGAATATCGAGGTTATGCTCAGGAAATTGTGGAAACGTTGGCAAAATATGCCGGCGTTCCGGTGTGGAATGGCTTAACTACCGAATTTCACCCCACGCAAATTTTAGCCGATTTTCTCACGATGCAAGAACATTGCGACAAACCGTTGCATCAAATCTCGTTCTGCTATCTTGGCGATGCGCGGAACAACATGGGCAATTCTCTTATGGTAGGTGCCGCGAAAATGGGCATGGATTTTCGGGCAGCCGCTCCCGCAGCTTGTCAACCCGATGAAACATTAGTTGCCCAATGTCGTGAAATAGCCAAACAAACCGGTGCTAAAATCACGATTACCGATAACGTGGAAACCGCGGTGAAAGGGGTAGACTTCCTTTATACCGATGTCTGGGTGTCGATGGGCGAACCCGAAAACGTGTGGGAAGAACGCGTTAACTTATTAAAACCATATCAAGTTAATCGCGAGGTAGTTAAACTTACCGGAAATCCTGACGTGAAATTTTTGCATTGTTTGCCGGCTTTCCATAACCGCGAAACAGTCATTGGCGAAAATATCTATCAAAAATTTGGATTAGAAGCCATGGAAGTTACCGAAGATGTGTTTGAATCTCCCATGTCATTGGTTTTTGACGAAGCCGAAAACAGGGTGCATACCATCAAAGCCGTCATGGTGGCTACTTTGGGCAATTAGTCATGAAAATAAAGCATTTTGTATTATTAACTTTGATGATATGTAGCGGGCTGCTTTTACATGCACAAAACGCTGACCATATCGTGGGTTTTTATTATCTCAAAGACCCTTTCAACGGGGAACATAGCCAAATACAAATCTATAAAACCTCTAACGGGAAATACGATGGCAAAGTGGTTTGGGTAGAATTTGAAAACCGGAAACCGTATCTTGGCTACGTCTTTCTTAAAAATTTGGAATGGAACCCTACCGATCGTTTGTGGGAAGAGGGATCAATAAAATACCCCGGTAAAAAGGGTACCTATCAAGTAAAAGCCCATTTTGACGGGGAAAATCGTTTGCGAGTACGCGGGTTTCTTGGTTTCTCTGTATTCGGGTTAACCGTGGATTGGATCAAAGAATCCTACCAAAGGGAACAAAAATAAAAGAGGTTTCATCACAAATTCTCGTTCTTCCATGCGCGGGTGTGGTATAGTCAATTTAGATGTTTGTACTTTTAATTTCCCGTACAACAAAATATCTATATCTATGGTTCGGTTATGATATTCGTGGTGTTTGTCTAAATGAAGGCTCTTTTTTTCTCGTCCCCATTTTTGTTCTATATTTTCCAACACGTACAATAAGAAAAAGGGGCACAAGTACGTGTGCATAGCGATAACCTGATTCAGGAACGGGAATCCCGCGAAGCCTTCGGCTTTGGTTTCCATAATAAATGATTGGGCAGTGATATTTCCCCACTGCCCAATATTTTCAATAGCACGCGACAAATAGAGTGTTCTTGGTTCTATGTTGCTGCCCAATCCAAGGAAGACGATATCTTCCATCTTACACTGTTTTATAGAACATTTCCTTTCAACTGAAGGATAACTCTATCGCTTTCGGCATTGGATAGTACAGTTATACGCTTGCTAATCAATCCGCTGTATTTTGCCTCGTAACGTGCTTTAATGGTTCCTGTTTTTCCCGGCATTACCGGCTCTTTGGGCCATGTTACAGTAGTACAATCGCAAGAACTAATCGCATCATCAAGAATAAGCGGGCGATTTCCAATGTTTTTAAAAGAAAGCGATACCTCTTTCACATCCCCGATTTTTAATTCTCCAAAATCAAAATACAGTTTTTCGAATTGTATTTCAGGACCATTCACGGGCTTTTGGGTTTGTTCCGATGAGGTTTGCGCGTTGGCAACCCCTATTAAGAAACATATAAAAGCCCATATCGCGATATGTTTTTTCATCTCTTTTTCGGTTTTTTAGTAACTTACACGTGTTTTTCTTTTTACCGGGAAGGCTCCGATAGGGGCGTGGTAGAATTTTCGGGAGCAGCATCTACCGGTTTCGCTTCCACCATCCCGCTAATTTTCAATATAACATGATTATTGATGGCATTCGATTCCACCGTGATCGTTTTGTTAATCGTACCAATTCGTTGTGTATTGTATTTTACTTTAATAACCGCCGATTTTTTGGGTGCGATAGAATCTTTGGGCCATTCGGGAACAGTACAACCACAAGAAGAAAAAACATTGGTCAGTTTCAAATACGATTTACCCGTGTTCTTGAAACTGAACTCACAAGTGCCATCATCTCCTTGGTGAAGCGTGCCGTAATTATGTTCCAGAGTTTCAAACTCTATTTCCGGCTCTTTCGTGTTCTTCTTTTTGCCTTCTTCTTGTGCAGAAAGGACTAAGACACAGTTGAAAACAACCATTAACATCAGAATTTTCTTCATGATAATTTAATTTTTATAAAGTTTTATAAAATGAATTAAAAACGATTTGATAGACTATTTCTTTTTTCTAAAGTTTAAGTAATAAGTGCTAATATAGCCAATTCGTAACTTTTCAACCCGAACCCTGAGATAAAACCCGCGCAACAGCCCGCGATCCAGGAATGTTTGCGGTATTGTTCTCGTCCGAAAAGGTTGGAAATATGTACTTCTATTACTTTGGTATGCAAGGACTTTATGGTATCGGCAAGGACTATGGATGTGTGAGTGAACGCTCCGGGGTTAAGTACGATGCCGTCAACATTTCCATGTTCGAGCAAGCACTCAACGATGTCTCCCTCGCGATTAGATTGATAGCAATGCAAATCAATTTCCTGAAATCGCGATTGTAAAGTTTTGAAATAGTCTTCAAATCGCTCGTGCCCGTACACGTTCACCTCTCGACAGCCCAACTGTCCAAGATTAACTCCATTAACAAGCCATATTTCCTTCATGCAAGTTTTAAAAAATAGAGTCTATATTTTATTAAACCGCGTTATGCCTTCACGTTGTTTTTTATTCGATTTACTTTTCTACCGGCAAGCAAGTCAAAAACAAACGGGGTAGAGATAAATATGGCTGAATAGGTTCCGATAAGGATACCGGCACCCATCGCGAAGATGAAACCGCGAATAACTTCTCCGCCAAAGATAAAGATTGCCAACAATACCACGATAGTAGTGCCCGCCGTGTTCACGGTACGTCCCAAAGTACTATTGACGGCAGCATTGAAATTGGAGAAATTGTCGCGTTTGGGATAAAGAGCCAAGTTTTCGCGAATACGGTCATAAATGATTACCACGTTATTGATAGAATAACCTATAACCGTGAGAATTGCCGCGATAAACGACTGGTCTATTTCCATTGAGAAAGGCATGATTTTGTATAACAAAGAATAAAGCCCTACGGTGATGAGTGTGTCGTGAGCCAATGTGAGCACGCCACCCATACCAAATTGCCAGTTTTTGAAACGAATCGCGATATAAATAAAAATTAGGATGAGCGAAATAACCACAGCCCATATCGTGTTTCTTAACAATTCGCTCGCGATCACCGGCTGCACTTTTTGAGAACTTTGAATACCCCTGGGATCCAACTGTTGGGTAAAATCAGTTTCGGAAATGTCGGTTTTCTTATAAAAATCTTTAAGTGCTTGATATAATTTAACTTCACATTCTTTATCTACCGAGGGGTCGTTCACGTTGATTTTATAGTTCGTGGTGATGCGCACTTGGTCGTTGCCGCCAAAAGTTTTCACTTCGGGGCTACCGCCAAATTCAGCAACTACGGCGTCGCGCACGTCTGCCGTATTCACGTCTTGGTCAAACCGTACCACAAAATTACGTCCCCCGGTAAAATCGATGCCGGGACTTAATTTTAAGGTAAAGAACGAGATAATGCAGAGGGCACAAATGGCAATAGATATGGGGTAGAAGATCTTCTTTTTCCCCACGAAATCGAAATGCACATTTCTGAACGTGTTCATGGTAATGGAATTACCGAAAGCAATGAGTCGTCCTTTTTTGAGCCAATTCTCGAAAACCAAGCGGGTGATAAAGATGGCGGTAAACAGTGAGGATAGGATACCGATAATTAAGGTTGTAGCAAAGCCTTGCACGGGACCTGATCCAAGGATATAGAGTACGATAGCCGTGATGAGTGTAGTAACCTGTCCGTCTATAATGGCGGAGTACGCGTTATGAAATCCTTCGTCAATAGCAATACGCATTCCTTTTCCGGCACGTATTTCTTCCCTGACACGTTCAAAGATGATTACATTCGCGTCTACTGCCATACCGAGCGTGAGTACAATACCGGCGATACCGGGCAACGTGAGTACGGCACCTAAGGAGGATAATACCCCAAACATGAAAAATACATTACAGAAGAGAGCGAGGTCGGCAACCCCCCCTGCGCGATTGTAATACAATGCCATGTAAAGCAATACCAAGACAAATGCCAAGATAAAAGAGAGTAATCCCGAACGGATAGATTCTTTACCCAAGGTAGGACCTACGACTTCGGATTGCACGATATTCACGCTGGCTTCGAGGTTACCGGAATTGAGAACGGTGGCTAAGTCTTTGGCTTCGTCAATAGTAAAGTTTCCCGAAATTTCGGAATTACCGTTAGGAATTTCGCTGCGGATAGAGGGATACGAATACACGATATTGTCAAGCACGATGGCAATCATAGTCACTTTCGTGGTATTTTCCACTGCTGCGCGAGTAATTTTTTTCCATTCTTCTGTGGCTTGGTCTTCCATGGACATGGTAACGACCGTTTGATTGTTTTGGTTCACGTCTTGTCTCGCGGTGCGCACGACCCGTGCCCCCCCGATGGTTTCGGAACTTAATTTAGGTCCAATACGATCATTGTTTTTCTTTAACGGGATAAGTGGGATAAGAGTCGTTTTGTTGTTTGTCAACTTTTGTTCTTCGGGTTTTCCCCAATAAAATACCACGTTATTATTTGCCAAATATCTTTGCAGTCGGGGCAACAATACCGTGATTTCTTTCACATCTGCTTCTTTAAAGAAACCTATGGCAACCCCGTCGTTGTACATGGATTTACTCAAAATAGGACCAAGAACACTATTGTCTTCTACCACATCCTCGTCCAACTCATCCTCGTCTAAGTCTATGCTATCCAATGAACTACTAGTAGCGGCAAGGTTTTCTACGGTATCAGTTTTTTCGGTTGCGACTTCTTTAACTTTTTCGCTTTCCAATTGTTTTCCCAATTGCACATCGGCTTGCCTGAACATTTCGATCATGGGTTGTCCATTGATGGGGTCGTTATAGACTTCCCAAAATTCGAGTTTTGCCGTACTCTTAAGCAGGTCGGTAACCCTTTCCGGCTCTTTAATCCCCGGTAACTCAATAAGAATACGTCCTCTTTGTAGTCGTTGAATATTGGGTTGTGCTACCCCGAAACGGTCGATACGGGTACTGAGTACCTTGAAAGTACGGTCAACAATTTCGTTAGATTCGGTTTTGATAAAAGAGACGATGTCATCATCGGAGCCGTCTTTTTTACCTGCCCTGTCTCCAAAATAGTTACGCAATGCAGCGTTAGGCAAATTCAGAGCGGCTTTTTCCGATTGGAAAGTGCCGGCGAAAATGTCTACAAAGTCACCATTATTTTCCGTATAAGTGGCTAACGATTTCTCGAAAGTGTTCTTAAAAAGGTCATCTTCGGTATTGATGGCTAAACTTTTCACGACTTCGGGAATGGACACTTCGAGCGTTACATTCATACCGCCCTTTAAGTCTAATCCTAAATTCAGTTCTTTATATTTACATTGTTTATAAGTCATCCCGAAAAAAACCGATGAATCTTTCATCACGGAAAGAAAATGGCTTTCTTTATCGTCGTAGATAGAATCGGTCAAATGTTTTTCCAACATCTTATCCCCGCGCGACACGGAGGCAATGAATTGTTGGGTTTCGGGAAGGTTCACACTCTCTTGCGCGAATGCTTTTGCCTTATTTTCTACTCGCCACGTGGCAAGGGTAAAAGATAAGCAATAAACGCATATTAGCGCGATGAGTATGGTAAAGAAAAGAATTAAACCTTTGTTACGCATGTTTTTATTTATTTGATTATTAACAGTTTAACTAAAAATTGAATAAAAAATTTTAAGGGTGCAAATATATAAAAAAAATGTGAGAAAAGGCAGATCTTATAAAGATGTTTTTCTGTTTTTATTATTTTTGTCGGGTGCGACCCTCGGACATTGATGTTGATGACGTATGGAATAGGCAATAAAGGCAATGCCCACGAGCACGAAAGGGATACTGAGCCATTGCCCGATGTCTAAGGTCATGGTATTTTCTTTTGCCACTTGCACTTCTTTAAAAAATTCGATGATAAAACGGGCGATAAATACCACGACAAACAAGACTCCGATAAGCCGTCCCGGGGGTACTTTTCCTTTTGCTATTTTAAAATAATAGTATAAGATACCAAGATAAGCGGCGAGATATACCACGGCTTCGTACAATTGAGCGGGATGTCGGAACGTGTCGGCAATACCGGGACCGCCCATCGTGAAATTGAATGCCCAAGGCACCGTGGTAATACTTCCTACTATCTCGTGATTCATTAAGTTTCCCAAACGCACTAACGTGGCAGGGATGAGCACGCACACTGCCATGCGGTCGAATAACCAAAAAATATTGATCTTGTGTTTCCAAGCGAAATAGATTAAAAACAGCACGATGCCCAACACACCCCCATGACTTGCCAACCCTTGATAACCGGTAAAATGCCATTGCTCATCGAAAGGGAGTAGCACTTGCAAGGGGTGTTCGAGCAAATAAGAAGTCTCGTAAAAAAGAAAATGTCCTACCCGTAGCCCGACCAGTGTCCATACGATAGCCCACACGGCTAACTTGTCCAGTAAATCGGGGGACACGTTTTCATTTTTAAAAACTCGCTGTAGCGTGAAATAGGCTAAAACAAATCCTATGGTAAGCAACAGCCCATACCACCGCAAAGAAAGCGAGCCAATAGAAAAAATGACAGGATTTACTGTCCATTCTACATAAACTAACGGGATATTCATGATCTTTTAGAGGTTACATCTTTTTCATACTGTTGTATTTCGGCGATATAGTCTTCGCCCGCGGCGACATTGTTTTTGAGACAAAAGTAGTCCCACACGGCGTTCCAAGGCATGGTTTTGGCTTCTTCCATGAGCGCGAGGCGTTCAAAATATTGCCCGCGGGCTTCGTATTCGCGCAAATGTGTTACCGGTTCGAGCAAGCCTTGTAAAAAGGCTTTCTGGGTAGAGCGAATCCCGATGACATACGCCCCGATGCGGTTTATAGAGGCATCGAAATAATCCAATCCCACGTGCACACGCGACAAGGCACCGGCACGCACGATTTCTTTTGCCAAATCGGCAGTTTCGTCATTTAAAATGGTTACGTGGTCTGAATCCCAACGAATAGGACGACTCACGTGTAGCATGATTTCAGGGACAAACAGCAACAACGAAGATATCTTATCGGCAATACTTTCGGAGAGATGAAAATGACCGGTATCTAAGGTTACTATTTTTTGCTTTTTAGCACCATAGCCCAAATAAAAGTCATACGACCCCACGGTATAACTCTCCAAACCTATACCGAAAAGTTTGGCTTCGATACAGTCTTTCATATTCGTGTAAGGGATAGTGAAGATCTCGTCTAACGACTGTTCCAAGATTTGGCGATATTTATACCGGTTCACGGTCAGGTCTTTCATGCCATCGTGAATCCAAAGGTTCATGATGCAAGGGTCGTTTTGGAATTTACCCATGGCTTCGGAAATCGCGCGACAGCGTTTGGTATGCTCTATCCAAAAATCGCGGATATCTTTGTTGGGGCTTGCCAAAGTGAGATTTTCGCTTTTGGGGTGCCCGAAGGAGGTGGAATTAAAATCTAATTTCAGGTCATTGTCTTTTGCCCACTGCATCCAACTCTCGAAATGGGTTGGTTCTATTTTGTCTCTATCTACCGGTTTCCCGCCAAAATCGCCATAAATAGCATGCAGGTTGAGCCGGTGTTTTCCTGCAATCAGGGTGAGTACTTTGGCAATGTCTTGTCTCAATTCATCTATATTTCGCGCTTTACCGGGGTAGTTGCCCGTGGCTTGAATCCCACTACCGTCCATGCCTCCCAATTGTTCAAAACCACTAACATCGTCCGATTGCCAACAATGAATGGATATGGCTATTTTTTGCAGTTCGGCTAAAGCCTTTTCCGTATCCACGCCTAATTGGGCATAGCGTTCTTTGGCTATTTCATACGATTTTTGTATTTGCTCGTGTTTCATCATGATGACTTTTTAATTTTATTTTTAATGATAATTTTCCCACGATAAAAGGGGGTGCAAATGTACGTGAAAAAAATGAAACAGTAACCGTTTGTTTATAAATTATCGGGTAGAACTAAATTTTTCCATTGTTTCATGCCTTCGGTTGCCTTTGCACGGATATGAGTTATGGGGCGTTGCACGGGTTGGGTGTCGTTAGGGTCAATCATCCAGAGTTGCGCGTGTTTTGGGGCATAATGATAGAGCGATGCCGCGGGGTACACGTTCAGGGAAGTACCAATGATGAGCACGTGGTCGGCGGTCTGCATCTCTTCTATCGCGACCGCGAGCATGGGAACATCTTCCCCGAACCACACGATAAATGGACGTAAAAGCGCACCATCTGCACCTCTTTCTCCATATTTCATGGCACGATAGCCAATGTCGTGCACCTGTTTTTTCCCGTGTTCGCTACATGCCTTTGTCAATTCCCCATGCAAATGAATCACCTGCTTACTACCTGCCCGCTCGTGTAAATTATCCACATTCTGCGTGATAATGACCACGTTAAAAAAAACTTCCAAATCGGCAAGGATAACATGGGCGGCATTAGGCTGACAATGTTCTAACTGGGCACGCCTTTCATTATAAAACCGAGTCATCATTTCGGGATCCCGATACCACCCATCAATGCTTGCCACATCTTCTACCCGATAGTTTTCCCATAATCCATCGCTGTCTCTAAATGTACGGATACCACTCTCGGCACTAATACCCGCCCCCGATAAAACTACTAATTTTGCTTTCATACTTTTTTTGTTTGATTTTATAGATACAAAAATACGATTTTTATTTGAAATCACAAAATAAAAATAGAATTTTCATTTACCGTCCGTTTGTACAAATTTCAGAATAAATCGTATCTTTGCACTCAAATTCAAACGATAATGGTAAAATCGCAGCAATTATTCGGAAACCTCGATTTCAAAACGCTTGCCGCCAACCCCGACTTCAAGGAGGATTCGGTGCGAGAAGTGATTATCCTGCCCATTCTCAAAGCATTGGGATATGCACAGGAAAACATCGTGCGCTCTAAGACACTGAACGACCCGTTTCTGAAAAAAGGGACAAAAAAAGCGAAAGTGATTGTGCCTGACTATGTTATGAAAGTAGAAAATAACTATGCATGGGTGCTCGACGCCAAAGCCCCGAAGCAGAAAATCGTGAACTCTGACAACGTGGGACAAGCGTACAGTTATGCCATTCATCCCGAAATCCGCACAACTTATTTCGCGCTGTGCAATGGCGTGGAATTTTCGCTCTTTCGCAGTTCCAACCCGCAGCAGCCGATTCTGTTTTTTGAGATTGCCGACATTGAAAGCCACTGGAATACGCTCGCGATGTACCTCTCGCCCGACAGTTTCCAAATCGGCAAAAATTTTACCTACGAAATCCCGCGACAACAGCAACAGTTCGACTATGCCAACCGCCCGTTGCTCGAAGAAATTCCGGTAAAAAAACAGGCTGCCAAACGGCATTTCGGCTGCAATGCCTACTTTACCCGACAGACGTGGAACGTGGTGCAGAGTTACATCAGGAACTTCTCGCGCCCCGGCGACGTGGTGCTCGACCCCTTTGGAGGAAGCGGCGTTACGCTCATCGAAGCGCTGATGACCGGCAGAAAAGCCATCCATATCGACCTCAACCCGCTGTCGCCTTTTATGGTGAAAGCGCTAAAAAAATATAAAATTCCTAAAGCATTGAATCTTCCGCTGCCCAAAAACGCCGACGTTGGCACCATCCGCGAACTCTTTACCGACCGGCAAGTGGCGGAACTCGCACTGCTGAAACACCTTATCAGGCAGGAAACGGACGAGAACATCCGCGAATCGCTGCTACTGGCGTTCTATAACACGGTTGGAATTATAAACAGAACTTTTCACGATACCCCGCACGGGGGCGGTAATCATTACGGCTATTACTATCGTTACAGAATTGCGCGCACACCCGCGTTCAAGGACACAATGCAGGTTTTTGAAAGTAAAGTTAAACGGGTTTATGACGGCAAACTCGAAATGGCATATTTTATTAACGAAGAAACCATTTCAAATGCTCAAATTCGGAAAGGCACCGCCACCGACCTATCGTTCCTGCCACGTGAAAGCATCGATTATATCTACACCGACCCGCCGTATGGCAAGAAAATCCAGTATTTGGACCTGTCGGCAATGTGGAACGCTTGGCTTGACCTGAAAGTGTCGGAAGAGGATTTTGAGATGGAAGCCATCGAAGGTGGCGAACACAACCGCACAAAAGACGACTACAATTCGCTGATAGCAAAGAGTATCCGCGAGATGTACCGCGTTTTGAAGTTCGACCGCTGGCTCTCGTTTGTTTTTGCCCACAAAGACCCCGAATTTTGGCACCTCATCATCGACACCGCCGAAAGCGTCGGTTTTGAATACGCGGGCGCTGTGCCGCAAAAAAACGGGCAAACGAGTTTTAAGAAACGACAAAACCCGTTTACCGTGCTGTCGGGACAGTTGATTATCAACTTCCGAAAGGTGCGCAACCCCAAAGCAATCCTCAAAGCCAACTTGGGGATGGATATTTCGGAAATCGTGATGCAGACCATCGAGGGTATTATCGCCAAAAATAATGGCGCTACTCTCGAACAAATCAACGACGAACTCATCCTGAAAGGTTTGGAACTCGGCTTTTTGGATTTGTTGAAAAAAGAGTACTCCGATCTCACGCCGCTACTGATGAACTCTTTCGACTACGATGCCGACGCAGAGATTTTTACCATAC
>JAISUP010000096.1 GCA_031272025.1 Bacteroidales bacterium | reverse complement strand
AACGGTATAAGCCAAACTTGCCTGAGGAGTCACGTCATCTGTTGCTGCACCCCAAGAGAGCGGGACGGTGGTTGCCGTTGGCGTGCCCGCGGCGAGGGCACCGGTGCCGGTAGGAATGGTGGGCGCGTTGTCGGGAACCGTTAGTATCGGTTCGGAAATATCGCTCTCAGGCGAAGCATAATGTGTTGCTGTTTCAGCTTTGCGAGCATAGAATTGATAATAAGTATTGGGTGTTAAACCGGTGAATGTGGTTGATGTTTGCCACGTATCACTTGTGGC
The DNA here is from genome assembly GCA_031272025.1 of Bacteroidales bacterium. Lineage (GTDB taxonomy): Bacteria > Bacteroidota > Bacteroidia > Bacteroidales > WCHB1-69 > JAGVVH01. The sequence continues at coordinate 41,574 of JAISUP010000096.1, read as the reverse complement.
TAAGCGATATTCGCAACCTTCAATGGTATTGAGCGTGATGCTGTAGCGTGTTTTGTCTTCCAAAGTAGGTGCTTCGGGAGCGGTTTGCGATATTTTAACTATTATGTCTGTGGTTGCCCAAACGCTATCTTTGGTATTGGTTGCCCAAACCTTTACCGTGATAGTTCTGTCAATTGCTGCGGATGACACAATGCAATTATCTGCCCAACCGAGCCAACCGATAGGAGAATTATTGTAACCGTATGTCCACTCATAAAACAGCGTGCCAAGTGTAGCGTTGGGAGGAGAAGTAGTTAAACCGGAGACATCTACTTTAAGTTCTTCTTTAACAATGGCATCCCCCATGATGGTTATCGTGCCGCCCAAGGTGGCTTTTTCAGTTGTTTTTTGAACTTGGGTATAAGCAGTTGCGTTATTGTCGGCATCTCGCACTACTACGTTGAAACAATAGTTAATATTTGGTTCGAGACCGCTGACTGTAAAAGAGTTAATATTTGTGCCCGAAAAAGCGACTGTGCCGAATACTTCACACGATTCAACCGTACCGATGGCATATAACGCGGAGTAATAAACCGTGTAATGCAAACTTGCTTGTGGCGTTATATCATCGGTTGCCAATCCCCAAGAGAGCGGGACGGTTGTAGTGGTTGCCGTGCCCGCGGTGAGTGCCCCTGTGCCGGTAGGAATGGTGGGCGGCGTTATGTCAAGGATATTTACCGTTGCGTTCCCGTAAATCCAGTGAGTAGTATTGAAGTTTGATGTAGCCCTTATGGTTAGCGTTGTTGCTGTTTCTTCTGCAGCAATGGTCAACAAACCGTTTGCCGAGATGGTTGTGTTCGCGTGATGGTTTTCCACGATAGTCCACGTTACGTCTGTACTCGCGTTACCTTCGGTTTCCACAATTGCCGTGAACTGCCGCGTGTTACCTTTCTGCACAGTTGCCGTCGCGGGCGAAACCGTAACGCTGATCACTTGGGGAGTTATTGGTATCTCGGTAACGGTAACCGTTGCTTCCCCGTAAACCAAGTGAGTAGCATTGAAGTATGACGTAGCCCTTATGGTTAGCGTTGTTGCTGTTTCTTCTGTGGCAATGGTCAACAAACCGTTTGCCGAGATGGTTGTGTTCGCGTGATGATTTTCCATGATGCTCCAAGTTACGTCTGTACTCGCATTTCCCTCGGTTTCCACATTTGCCTCGAACCATTGCTCGCTACCTTTCTGTACGGTTGCCGTCGCGGGAGAAACTGTTACGGAAGTAACCGACGGGATATCGGTAACGGTAACCATTGCTTCCCCGTAAACCAAGTGAGTAGCATTGAAGTATGACGTAGCCCTGATGGTTAGCGTTGTTGCTGTTTCTTCTGTAGCAATGGTCAGCAAACCGTTTGCCGAGATGGTTGTGTTCGCGTGATGGTTTTCCACGATACTCCACGTTACGTCTGTACTCGCGTTTCCCTCGGTTTCCACATTTGCCGTGAACTGCCGTGTGTTCCCTTTCTGCACGGTTGCCGTCGTGGGTGAAACCGTAACGCTGATCACTTGGGGAGTTACCGGTATCTCGGTAACGGTAACCGTTGCTTCCCCGTAAACCAAGTGAGTAGCATTGAAGTATGACGTAGCCCTGATGGTTAGCGTTGTTGCTGTTTCTGTTGAAGCGATTGTTAGAAGTCCGTTTGCCGAGATGGTTGTGTTCGCATGATGGGTTTCCACGATGCTCCACGTTACGTCTGTACTCGCGTTCCCCTCGGTTTCCACATTTGCCGAAAATTGTCGCGTGTTCCCTTTCTGCACGTTTGCTGTCGCGGGCGAGACAGTAACGGAAGTAACTGCCGGGATAACATCCGTTGCAATGGTAGTTTCCACTGAAATAGGCGAGGCGTGATGCGTTGCCGTTTCAGCCATTCTTGCATAGAAAATGTATGTCGTTCCCGGTGTTAACCCTGTAAAGGTAGTTGATGTTTGCCAAGGGGCACCTGCTATCTGGTACTCCGCCCCGGCAATAGTGTTGAGGGTGATGCTGTTGTAGGTTTTGCTTGCCAAAGTGGGTGCGGCGGGTGCGGTCTGCGATGCCTGTTCTACCGGTCCTACCGCTGCCGATGTGATGCCACCTGGCGTATTGGATGATGTCAGGGTTACCGTAATCATTGAACCGATATCTTCCGCCTGTAAAGTGTAAGTGCTTGTCGTGGCACCGCTGATAGCCACGCCATCGCGGTTCCACTGAAAAAAGAGTGTGCCGACAGGATAGCCGGCTGGCACAGTAGAACAACTACTGAAGGAAACAAGTCTTGTTCCATAAATCGTTGAACCATCGATTCCTATTTCGCCTACCAACGTTAGCATTGCTGTGGTTTTGCTGACCGAAGTGTAAGCCGCCGCGTTGTCGGCATCGTCTTTTACTACTACATTAAAATAGTAGGCAGTATTGGGAACTAAACCGGTAACGGTGCAAGAAGTGATACCTGTTATCCATCCTGGGTTTGCCAACGTGCCGTTGGTTGCACAATCGGCTATGGTTGCAATATTATTGCTTGTAGAGTAGTAAACAAAATATTGCAAACTTGCTTGTGGAGTTACATCATCGGCTGCCGCACCCCAAGTGAGCGGTATAAATGTAGGAGTTGCGGTACCTGCCGTGAGGGCACCGGTGCCGGTAGGAATGGTGGGCGCGTTGTCGGGAACCGTTAGTATCGGTTCGGAAATATCGCTCTCAGGCGACACGTAATGCGTTGCTGTTCCGGCTTTGCGGGCATAGAATTGATAGTAAGTGTCTGGCATTAAACCGCTAAAAGTGGTAGAACTTTGCCATGTATCACTTGTGGTTAACCGGTATTCGCAACCTTCAATGGTATTGAGTGTGATACTGAAAGACGTTTTGCTGAGCAAAGTGGGTGCATCGGGTTCCGTTTGAGATATTTTATCTACTATGTCTGTGGCTACCGAAGTAATGCTACCGTTGGTATTTGCCGCCGTAACCGTAACCGTAATCGTTGAACCAATATCTGCCGGTTGCAAAGTATAAGTACTTGAGGTTGCACCTGTGATATTGTTGCCGTCGCGTTTCCATTGATAGGTCAATATCCCGAGGTCGGATATTGATGGGGTAGAGGTTAAGTCTTCGACATCTGCCGTTAATGTTTGATTAAATACCGCACTGCCGCTGATAAGCACAGCGCCGTCCAAAGTGGCTTTTGCAGTGGTTTTTGAAATTACAGTATAAGCCGCTTTGTTACCTGCCTGATCGTTGACTACTACATTGAAATAATAAGTAGTATTCGGTTCTAATCCTGTAACCATATACGAAATGAGGTTTTGCCCTGAATGTAATGCCAACAAGGGATTAGCATTGCATTGAGCGACAGTGCCGATGTTGTTCTCGGTGGAACAGTACACGGTGTAGGTCAAATTTGCTTGTGGTGTTACATTATCCACATCGGAGGCTGCACCCCAAGAGAGCGCGACAGTTTCCGGAGTTACCGCACCAGTTGCAAGTGCCGTGCCGATAGTTGGCGCATCGGTATCCGCGGTGGTTGCATTGAGCAAAAGTTGTGTTTGCCCGATAGCACTTAACGAAGTGGTAAGTCCGGGCGTAGAAATCGAGAAAAGTCCGGTGGAAATACCGCTCGCGGCATTCATCAATACCTGATTGTTGCTCGCGTTTGCCGTAATATTAAGCGTGGTGGTGTTGCTTGCTTGCAACGCGCCGGTGATGTTGAGTAGCGAAGGCGTTGCTGCGGTCAAATCCATCACGATAGTGCCGCCGCCTGTCGTTTGCAGATTGCCGCCGATAGTGGCGGTTCCCTGAACTTCAAGCGTTGTGCCGGGGTGTTGTAGTAGCGAGCCTGCCCATGTTCCGCCCATTTGCAGGGTGCCCGCGGCAAGTGAAAATGTTCCGGTCGCGGTGTTCGCCCCTGTCATTGTAAAGGTTTGCTCGCCGGCTTTTGCCACCATGCCTCCCGTTCCCGTAAATTTACCTTTAAAGTCGCCGCCACCGTCTGCTGTCGCCGCACCGGTGCCTATTTGCAGCACGGTGCTACCGAGTGCCACGGTGTTGTTTGCATAACCTGCCGAAAGCGAACTCAGTTTTTTATTTTCGGAAGAAACATCCAAATTGCCGTAAGTATAAATTGTCTTAAGATTACTTCTTCCCAAAGTTACCGCCGAGTTGGGTAGTGTACCGCCCGAAGCCAATATCAGCGTTCCCGCTTCCACGGTGGTCGCCCCCCAATAGGAATTGATGCCGCTCAAGGTTAAGTCGCAAGTTGTTATTGTTGATAAACCTCCTTTGCCGATGGTAATACCAAATCCTTTTTTTGTTAAGCCGCCGGAGCCGGAAATTGTGCCGGCAAATGTTTGATCTCCGGAAAAGCGGTCGATAGTTAGGATGCCGCCGCCGTTCAAGACTATCTCTGAGGTGGCTTGCCTGCTCGACAGCCCTTTGATGGTTTTATCGGCTTCGATCTGGAATTTGCCGGTGATGCTTACTCCGGACGATTTGGCAATCGTGCCGGTAGCGTCGAGTTTGAGCGTGCCAGCCGAGATGGTGGTTTCTCCGGTGTAGGTGTTTTCGCCGCTTAATGTCAATACATTGACTCCCGATTTAGACACAGCGCCCGCCCCGGAAATCTGCCCCGCGTAGGTGTAGGCTACCGATCGACTGAACTCCATGATCGCCCCAGATGCAATCGTGATATTGCAAGCGTTGGAAATAGTGCCGGTAAGACGTACAATACCTGAATTTACAAACAGACCGCCGGTAAAGGTGTTACCTCCTGAAAGAGTAACTTCGCCATTGCTGCTTGTTACTGCTCCGGCACCCGAGATACTCCCGCTATAAGTAACAGCATTGTTCCGGTTAAAAAACAAAGAACAGCCGTTCGCTAAATTAATATTTCCCGCGTAGTTGCCGGCTGCTGTATTGTTGCCAATATACAAACTTCCTCCCAGAACATTCAACCCCCCCGCCCGGGTATTGTTGGCGGTCATCCGCAAGGAACCGCTACCTGCTTTGTTAATAGCGGAAGAACCCGTAGGCAACGCGTTGGCAAATATTACGTCATTGTCTTGCACGTCTAAAGTAGCTGCAGTCGACATATATGTAATTCTTGCTGACATATCAGCCGTATTGCCGCTTGCCCAACGCAACAAACCTCCGGCATAGAAACGAATATTGCTGGCTCCCAAACTTGAATCTGAAGAAAATTCTACCGGTCCTTGCAAGTCGGTTGTCCCGGTGTAGGTACTTGCCGTGCCTGTCAATTTCAACACCTCGGTTCCGTATTTATTAATGGCAATCCCGGAGCCGGTACCTGTAATTTTCCCTGCATACGTGCCCCCACCGTCTGCCTGCCCACTATGTCCAATGGTTAATGTGTTCGTGCCCAAATCTACTTCTCCATCTGAACCGGAAATGCTTAATAATCCTTTAATGGTTTTATTTGCAGCAATACTGAATTTGGCATAATCAAAAAAAGTAACAAAACTTGATTCAATCGTACCGTCAGTGCCCAACGCGAGGGTACCCCTGAACAGAGAAGTACTACCCGTATAAGTATTGTTCCCGTTTAAGGTAATTTTACCTGTACCCATATTTATAACTACTCCTGTACCTGAAATTGTACCCGAATAAGTATAACCTATTGACCGATAGAAAATCAATTGCCCATTATTTACAATGCCGCCTATGTCTGATACACTGCCATACGCGTAGCCAAATGCACCACTACTATAGTAAGTATCATGTCCCAAAGTCAAACATGCTCCCGACTCAATGGTTGTCCCGCCTGTATAGGTATTGTTTGCCATATAATCAATAAAAGATGATTTGACGCTCACTTTTCCCAGACCGCTTATCACTTTTCCGAAAAGAAGCCCGCTTGACCTGTTGAAAATCAAGTGGCTTGTTGTTGTATTCAGTACCACCTCTTTTGTATTACCGATGCTGCCATTACCGCTAAGTTCTAACTCCCCCCTTTCTACATAAGTGCTACCGGTGTAAGTGCAATTGTTGGTCAATATGAGTTTTCCTAATTCGCATTTTCGAAATACACCATTGCCGGAAATGCTGCCGTTGTAGGAGGTTACATTTTCGGCAGGGACATACCAATGCAACCCTGAATTCGTATTTTCCAATACAATAGATGAAAAGTTGACCCCGGCATTAATTGTTCGCGAAAAGTCTCCAAACGAAACCCCTCCTCCTACAATAGTCAATGTGCCGCTACATGTGTTGTTACTATTTAAAAAAAGAAGATAGTCAGTTTGTTCGTAAGGTCCACCGTTGACAATTACATTGCCTGTTCCTGTCATTGCTGCATTTAATTCTAATTTGGCTATTTCGTTGTGAAAATGAAAAGTGCCGTTATTGATAATCTGAGAATTACCCGAAATCACACCCGAAGTACCGTTACCAACTGTAAGTGTAGTGCCGGAGGCAATGGTAGTTGTTCCCGTGTAGGAATTTGCCCCGGTTAGTATCAATTCTCCTGCCCCGTATTGTCCAACATTGCCCTCTCCGGCTATTAAGCCTGAATAAGTGTAAGTATCTGAGCGGTAAAACCGCAATGTTGCACCGGGATATACAAATGCGTTTTTAGTCAGTGTTGCAGTAGTATTGTCAGAACTGTTGGAACCAATATGTACCCGTCCTGTTTCAATATTTAAGGCAACACCCACACTTTTCGTCAGGTTAACGTAGCCACTGCCTTTTTTTCTAATCGTTCCGCTTCCCGAAAAATTCATCATGTAATTCCAACTGCCGTCATTGTTAATAACTAATTCGCAGCCGGAGGCGATACTAACAGTATAATTTTCACCATTAACTACTCCTATCCATCCGGTAGTGCCACCATTACCAATTAATACTTTTCCGGCACTGATAGTAAAATTATGGATGCCGTTGTTTGCATTGTTGGTAAGAATCAAAGTCCCTGCCCCCGACTTCGTAAAGTTGAAACCCATGCCGGTCAGCGTACCGGTCAGCGTGAGAGTTTCTCCTGATGCTACCCTGAATTCCACGTTGCCCCCAAATGTATAGTCTGTAGATATAGTCTGGGTAGAATAACCATTAGTCCCCCCCTGTAAACCGGAAATTGTAGTTGCACCATACGCGCCTGCGGCAGTCGTCAGCCAAATAGCCGCGAGGAGTGCCGTCTTTTTGATTTTGTTGTAAAGATTTTTCATTTTGTAAAAAATTAAATTGAAAAAAATATGAAAAAATTTAAAATAAATACATAAGGCTAAGAGCAAAATGTAACACGCGAAAGCGTACTACAAGATGCTCGAAAAATAAACCTGTTTCGAGAAAACAAGGTCCGGAAAAAATGTCGTGTTGTGATTAAATGGTGCGTGGTGCGTGGTGCGTGGTGCGTGGTGCGAATTTGCCGACCTCAAAAGGGACAAAAGGATAACCTTCCCCGCGTTTGGAACTTATTTTTCTTTTGTAAAGAATTATAGGTTTTCCCCCCGTGGATACCGGATTTCGCAACTTTTTTTCTTTTTGCCGCACCATGATATCCTTTTTTAGAATGAACCGGCAAAGATATAAAATTTTTTTTAATAATGCAAGATTTGTCGCGAAATTTTTTTTTAAATCTAAAATCTAAAATCTAAAATCTGAAATCTGAAATCTAAAATCTGAAATCTGAAATCTACTCACTACATTTCAGGTCTCCTAAGGGGAACTTTTTCAGCATGTGTTCTTCTAACCATTGATTGGCTTTCACTGGGGGCATTTTCCATCCTGAGTTACAGTTAGATACTATTTCCACGAAGGAAGTTCCTTTTCCGAGTTTTTGGTATTCGAAGGCATTTCGAATGGCTTTTTTGCATTTTCGCACTAGGGCGGGGGTATACACGGCTTGTCGTGTAACATAGTAAGTGCCGTCTAATTGCGCTAATAATTCTGTAATTTTGAGGGGATTTCCCATTTCCGCGACATCTCGTCCGTAAGGGCTGGTGGATGTTTTCATGCCTTCGAGCGTGGTAGGCGCCATTTGACCGCCGGTCATGCCGTAAATCCCGTTATTGACAAATATCATGGTGATATTTTCCCCTCGGTTGCAGGCATGAATTGTTTCACCTGTTCCAATCGCGGCGAGGTCCCCGTCTCCTTGATAGGTAAACACGAATCGGTCGGGGCGGAGCCGTTTCATTGCGGTTGCCAATGCCGGGGCACGCCCGTGTGCCGCCTCCGCGCAATCTATGTCAAAATAGTTATACGCGAGTACCGAACACCCTACCGGCGCTACCGCCAACGTCTGTCCCTGAATCCCCATCTCTTCAACAACTTCGGCAATGAGACGGTGAATAAGCCCGTGCCCGCAACCCGGACAATAATGCATCACCGCATCGGTCAATACCGGAGTGCGACGGTAAATTAAATTCTCAGGTCTTACAATATCTTCTCTTGTCATGATTTTTTATTTTTTTAAATTTAAAAATCCTTAAAATTACGTCATCGCGACTACTCGCCAAACGCGAAAATAATCCCGCTGCAAAAGTACATGAAAATTTTGAAACAAAACTTCGTGCAAGTACAATTTTTTTATTACTTTTGCAAATTGAAAAAATAAAAAAATAATCCCAGAGGTTGAATATGTTTTTTTTAAAATATAAATTATTATGATAGAAAATGTTACAAAAACGATGAGAGATATTCCGGCTCTTCGTTGGACGGCGTTGGTATTATTGGCGTTCGCGATGTTTTGCTCGTATATCTTCATGGATATCCTGTCGCCCGTTAAAGATTTGATGCAATCTACGCGCGGTTGGGATTCTACTGCTTTCGGGACCATGCAGGGTTCGGAAACATTTCTTAATGTATTCATCTTTTTCCTGATATTTGCCGGTATTATTCTCGACAAGGCGGGAGTGCGTTTCACGGCGATCCTGTCGGGATTGGTTATGCTCGCGGGCGCCTGTATTAAATGGTATGCCGTGAGCCCGGCGTTCGTGGGCACCGGTCTCGAAACGTGGTTTAACGAACATTTAAACCATATTCCCGTGTTTGAGCAACTGGGGGTTTCTCCGTTTTACGAAGGCATGCCAGCCTCTGCCAAATTTGCCTCCGTGGGTTTCATGATCTTTGGTTGTGGCGTGGAAATGGCGGGAATTACCGTCAGTCGCGGCATCGTGAAATGGTTTAAAGGTAGAGAAATGGCACTTGCCATGGGTTCGGAAATGGCTTTAGCACGACTCGGCGTGGCTACTTGCATGATATTTTCTCCTTTTATTGCCAAAATCGCCGGTAGCGAATATGCAAAAACCATGTACGACACCAACGTTACTAATTCAGTCGCCTTTGGGGTTATCTTATTGATGATAGCCCTTATCATGTTTGTCATTTATTTCTTTATGGACAAAAAACTCGATGCACAAACCGGGGAAACCGAAGAGAAGGACGACCCGTTCCGCTTGCGCGACCTCGGAGGCATCTTGTCAAGTTGGGGCTTCTGGCTCGTGGCTTTGCTTTGCGTGCTCTATTATTCGGCTATTTTTCCTTTTCAAAAATACGCGGTCAACATGCTACAATGTAACCTAACCTTCGTTGCCCCCGATAAGGGGTCGTTTTGGGCTGGAAATGCCGTTACCATCATACAGTTTGTAATCATGCTCGCGGTGGCAGCAACGGCTTTCGCGAGCAATTTTAGCAAAGGCACTAAAAAAATCGTGCTACTTTGTACCTCAATAGTTTGCTTGATAGTATTTTGTTACATGGGCTACATGCGGCAGTCGGCAGAAACCATTTTTGCTGTTTTCCCGTTGCTCGCGGTAGGGATTACCCCTATTTTGGGCAAATATGTAGATACCAAAGGGAAGGCGGCATCCATGCTCATGATTGGCTCTTTGCTACTTATTGCCTGCCACCTGACCTTCGCCTTTATTTTGCCTCTCTTTAAGGGCAGTCAAGTTGGCGGTGTGATGGTTGCCTACATCACGATTTTGGTACTCGGAGCCTCGTTCTCGCTCGTGCCCGCCTCTTTGTGGCCCTCTGTTCCTAAATTGGTAGACCAAAAAGTAATAGGCTCGGCTTATGCTTTGATATTTTGGATACAAAATATTGGCTTGTGGCTATTCCCGCTGTTGATTGGCAAAATACTCACCGCCTCTAATCCCGAAGTGGCTCGGCAATTGAAAGACGGGCTAATCACTTCCGAAGTTGCTGCCACGTCTTACAATTACACTAACCCGCTCATTATGCTTGCCTGCCTTGGCGTGGCGGCGTTAGTTTTGGGTTTTGTTCTCAAAAGCGTGGACAAGAAAAAAGGGTTGGGCTTAGAATTACCTAATATTAAAGCATCATAGTACACGTATCATGGAACGTTTTTTAGAGTTATTGGTTCCTTTGTTGGCTATCGCGGGTTATTTTTTGCTGGGAGCGCGGAAGAAGGGACAGGTTGTTGTCCCCGACACTTCTCCTTCGAGCGAATGGCTCCCCGAAGAGGTGTTTTCTGCCCCTTCTCGGCAGTTTGACAACGAGCCGGACACTCCCTTTTGGGAAGACGAAAAAAATGCCCCGGATTTTGTTCGCGAAAATGAAAAAAAAACAGAATTTGTTCCAAAATCCGCCAAAATCGAACGGCAAACGTACGACTTTAACCAACCCGACAAGGAAGGGGGAAAAATGAATTTTTATCCCGAAAGTTTTAATGAAAATATTGATAATGAAAATAATAATATCATAAATTTTCATTTAAACCTCAACGAACTTCAAAAAGCGGTTTTGTATGCAGAAATCTTAAAAAGACATTCATAATCAATAAAATATAATAAAAAATTAAAAAGATTACAAATAAATAAGGGCTATTTTAATTGTTTTTTGTAAATTTACCGCCCCAAAAATTGGGGTAAAATAAAATGAAAAAACAGGTATAAAAATTGTTTAAAAAATTGTTTAAAAAATTGTTTAATTAATATAAATAAATAAGGGCTATGATTAAAAAGATACTCTTGTCTCTTGGATTGGTTTTTTGCTCGATAGGGGTAATGTATTCGCAGAGTACAATTAAAGGGACAGTAACGACTGAGAAGGGTGAGGTAATGGCTTTGGCACGGGTTGAGTTAAAGAAAGACGACAAAACCGTGGACCTTGTTCAGGCAGACGCGAGCGGGAATTATCAGATTAACGGGGTTGCCGCGGGCGACTACGACATGAAAGTAACCGGGATGATGCCATGTACCAAGTCGGTGGAATTGAAAGGTATACATATCCCTGCTTCGCAGGTTGTTTTTCAAGATTTCACGGTCAATTGTTCCCAAGTTTTATCCACGGTAGTGGTGAATTACAAGCGAAAAGTCATTGACATGACCGAAACCGAGAGCACGATTCGTATTGATGGAGAGCAATTGAGGCGTACCCCCGGTCGTGATTTAGGGAAAGCCTTAGCCAATCAGGAGAGTGCCGCGGTGAGCGGTGATGGTGGCGTGGCTTCCGTGCGCGGACAACGTCCCGAAGGGCAGCAAACCATTGTCGATGGCGTGCGTATTCGCGGCGGTGCCGCTTATACCATGGCTATCGTAGAAGAAGCCCAAATGATACAAGGAGGTATTCCCGCCGAATACGGAGACGGTACCAGTTTTACCGTGATCACTACCAAAGGGGTCCCTAACGACTATCATTCCAGCATAGAATTACGCGGCTCTATTGACGGGTACAATAACTTCCTCGCCGCCGGAACGGTCATGGGTCCTATTATTAAAGGTAAAAACGACAGTTGGTCGCCTTTCGGGTTCATGATTTCTGCCGAAGGTAATTATGGCATGGACAGTCGTCCTATTCGCGGCGGTACGTGGTTAGCCAAAGAAGAAGTGATAGAAGAGTTGCTAAAACACCCCGTGGTATATGACCCTAATGAGTTCGGGACAGTAAATTCCGCCGCCAGTTACGTGCAAAAAGACGCTTTCTATACCGTGAGAAGACGCCCCAATGCAGACGGCTACGGCTTCACGGTTAACTCCAAATTCGAAATCATGCCCCTGAAAGATAAAAATAACCCCGAAAATACAAGCAATAAATTGCGCCTTACCTTACAAGGCTCTTATAGTTTTGGTAAAGGAAAAGGATGGAGTTTGAGTAGCATTCTTTTTAACTGGACAGACAAAGAACGGTACGCGGAATCGTTTAGCCACGACATGCGCTTCGGGGCACGCCTCGTGCACCGTATCTTCCGCGACGATACCGCGAAATACGTGAAAAACATCTCCTACGAGTTGAACTTTAACTATTCGCGCTCCCAATCCTTGTCGCAAGACCATAGACTCCAGAAAAATATCTTCGCCTACGGGCACTTTGGTAAATTTAAAACCACCCGCCTACCTTATTATTCCGGCGGCGATGGCGGTGCCGATTGGACAGACTCTTTGGGAGTTGTTCATAAGGGGGTATGGAAATTAGAAACCTATTACGACGCCTATACCGAATGGGAACCCGGTCCGTATAATACCGACTTGCAAAATTACACCATACAGTTTTTGGAAAACTTTAACGAAGCCAACCTGAAAGCGCGTTATGGGGAAAACTATAATTTTAACTTAGAAACCTACAAGCAGTTTGGTGCTGCCATCAACGGGGCAGGTCCCTCCGTAACCGGTTGGTACGGCTTTTATACTTTGCCCGGTATGCCCGCCTCGTCAGGCTATTCGCATAGTCTGTCCGAAGCCTACGAAGCCATGGCAAGCCTCTCGATGACCATAGGAAACCACGAACTCAAATTAGGATACCAATTAGATAATCATACCGACAGAAGTTGGGCAGTGAGTGCCACCAGTTTGTGGACACTCATGAGACAAGTTACCAATACCCACTTTAACCAATTGGATAACCTGAACTATACCTTTATTAACGACACGATAACCAATGCCCAATTGAATAACTTAGATGCCCAGTCTACTTTCGATAGGAACCTGAGAAAAAAATTAGGATTAAATCCCGATGGGACAGACTATATTGATATTGACAGTTATGACCCCGAAACATTCAGTTTGGACATGTTTTCGGCAGAGGAGTTGCTTACCGGCTTGGGTAGCCCCGTTATCTCGTACCGAGGATACGACTATACCGGAAAAAAAGTATACCGGAAAAGAACCAGCATCACAGAGTTTTTTGCCGAGAATGCCGAAGGTGTGAAAGAATATAATATCGGTGCTTATTCTCCTACCTATATGGCAATGTATATTCAGGATAAATTTTCTATCAACAGTTTGCTCTTTAACGTAGGGTTGCGTTTAGACCGTTTTGATGCCAATCAGGAGGTGCTTAAAGATAACTATTTGTTTAGAGAAGGCGTTACCGTGGCACAATTGAAAGATGCTAAAATGGATCTTGACGCGAATGGGGTGACGCGTGTTGTTGACAACGCGCAAAGCGATTGGGTAGTTTACGTGAACCAAAAAGACCGTGCCATAGGCGAGGCAAATGATTTGTCTATCGTGGGCTATCGTTCGGGAAACACGTGGTACGATGCCAAAGGACAAGAAATTAACGACCCCGAATCATCGTGGAGCGTGAACTCCGGTCCGCTTTTGCAACGAGCCCCCGATGCCTCTGCCATGAGTAGAGTAGAAGGACAGGCTTTTAAAGACTACAAACCCCAATGGGAACTCATGCCCCGCTTGTCGTTCTCTTTCCCCGTGTCCGACAACTCCTCTTTCATCGCTAACTATAACATTATTACCCAACGTCCTTCAAATATCGAAATTAGCCCCGTGTCTTATTTGCTTATCGACAAATTAGGATCCGGAGACTTAAGCAACCCCAACTTAAAAGCACAACGTTTTATCAACTACGAGATTAACTTTAAACAAAAGATAGGAGAAAATTCGGGATTGGAACTCAAAGCCTATTATACCGAATTGCGCGACATGATACAGTCGTATCGTTTCACGAAGGCATACCCTCAGACCTATTATTCTTATACCAATCAAGACTTTGGTACGGTACAAGGATTTGTGGTAGCCTTTTCTACACGGCAGGCTTCCAACCTGACCATGCGCGCCAGTTATACCTTACAGTTTGCCAAAGGAACCGGATCGAGTTCGGGATCTAACAAAGGAATTATCGCGTCGGGACAACCTAACCTTAGAACGCTCATCAATCTCGACTTTGACCAAAGACATAAATTAGCGGTCAATATAGACTACCGGTTTGGTGGAGGTGCGAATTACAACGGACCCATTACCTCTTACGCGACCAAAGATGACCGGAAAAAAGAAATCAAATGGTTAGAGAACACGGGAATTACCGTTGCCTTCTCGGCGGCTTCGGGTATGCCGTATAGCCGGTCGTCGGTAGCCTATTCGGGCGTTGGCGGTGCCGGTAGCCTTGACCCGCGCCTCGTGGGAAGTATCAACGGCGCGCACCGCCCTTGGATATTCCTCTGTAACGTGAGAGCCGACAAATCTTTTGACCTCACGTTTAAGAAAAAAGACTCCCGCGAACAAAAAGCACAACTTACTATTTACGTGGACATCGACAATATCTTTAACTTCAAGAACGTGATTAACGTGTACCGCTACACGGGCACTGCTGACGACGACGGCTACTTGTCCTCGGCTCAATATCAAACCATTATCAACAGTCAGTTAGACGTGGACGCGTATAGAAACTACTATCAAATGGTTGTTAGAAATCCTTACAATTATAGCGCGCCTACTACTGCCAGTTTGGGAGTACAGTTTTCCTTCTAATCCATAAAAATAGATATCAATATTTTAGTGTTAATAAATTACAAAAATTATAAACCAATGAAGGTCATAAACAAAGTTATAATTTTAGTGTCGGTTTTAGCCGTGATTTCTGTCGTGTCTTTGCACGCGGAGAAGAGAAAAGGGGAGGTTCGTGCACCTCAACCCAAAGCAACCAATTCGAAATGTTTGCCGGCAGCGAACTCAAACGAACTAACTATCAATAATGTAAGGGCATATTTAGAGACCAATGGCACGATGTGGTTCAAAGAAATCGCGGAATACGAAGTCCCCAAAGGGTCGGGAAAGACCTCCATGTTTTGTGCCGCCCTATGGATTGGAGGTAGAGATGCCAGTAATCAATTGAAATTAGCCGCCGTGCGTTTTCGACAAGTCGGGGACGACTTCTGGACAGGTCCGCTTTCGTTAGTAGACGCTACCGTGTCGCAAGCCACGTGTAGCAAATATGACCGTTTTTATAAGATTACCCGTGCCGAAGTAGAGCAGCATATCGCTGCCTTCGAGACGGGGACAAAAGATCCCGACTATGTTATTCCCGAAAATATCATGAACTGGCCCGCTCATGGAGATGTCTCCTTAGGTCAGTCGAGATACCTCGCTCCATTTAAAGATGTAGACGGTGACGGCGAATACACCCCCGAAAATGGAGACTACCCGGAATATGACCTCAATAATGACTATTGCCCGTGGACAGAGGCAAATAAAGAACGGGCAAAAGCACCTACAGGTTCTGCCGCGGGGCTGCCCATGCCCGCCGAATGGTGGCAATACCAAGGACAAAAGAAAGTAGACGGTATGATATATGCCGACCACGTGCTCAAAGGAGACGAAACACTCTTCTGGATTTTTAATGACATGGGAAACACGCATACCGAAACCCAAGGCGAACAAATTGGTCTCGAAATCAGGGGACAAGCTTTCGCCTTCGCTACCAACGATGAGTTGAATAACATGACCTTCTATTCTTACGAGATTATCAACCGCTCGTCTTACAAACTCACCAATACCTATTTCTCGCAATGGGTAGACCCCGACTTAGGTTACGCGCAAGACGACTACGTGGGCTGCGACGTTGCCCGCGGGTTGGGCTATTGCTACAACGGGAAAGAGGTAGACGGTACCGGACAATTATGGGCGTATGGAGCACAACCTCCCGCGGTAGGCGTGGACTTCTTCCAAGGTCCGTATATCGATGCTGACGGAGAAGATAACCCCGCTTTTGATAACGACTCTGCCCGAACCATAGGACTGGCTTATTGCAGTAAGTTTAATGTAAGTATGACCGACATTAAGATGCCGGGGGCGATAAATCAAATGGCAATTAACGGGGTGAACTTTGGAGATGGGATCAAAGATAACGAGCGTTTCGGGATGCGGCGTTTCGTGTATCATAACAACGATGGCTCCGTAACCGGCGACCCCAGCGTGGCTTATCAATATTACAACATGCTGCAAGGAATATGGAGAGACAACTCTAAGATGAAATACGGGGGCAACGCGCATAGTTCGGCAGGCGGCACGGGTCCCGATTGTGATTTCATGTTCCCCAGCACTACAGACCTCTGCAATTGGGGAACACATGGCGAGGTTATCAATCATAGCGACTATGGCAGTGGCGGCTGGCGCGAAGAAAATGTGCCCAATGCACCCGCCGACCGTAGGTTTATGCAGTCGGCAGGTCCATTTACCTTAGAATCAGGAGCAGTAAACTATATCACAGTAGGTATCCCGTGGGCACGTGCTACACAAGGCGGCGCGTGGGCATCGGTAGAATTGCTGAAAATAGCAGACGACAAATGCCAATCACTCTTTGAAAACTGTTTTAAAGTATTAGACGGACCTGACGCTCCCGATGTTACAGTTAGAGAATTGGAAAATGAGATTGTATTGTACCTGTCTAACGGTAAAACCAGCAATAACCACAGGTATACAGAAGAAGATTACGAAGAACCGGACAATACCATACCCCAAGAACGTACCGTGATGGAAAGCGTAGTTAATGAATACACGGTGGTGGACAGTATAAAAACCGACCCCATTACCGGTGATACACTGAAATATTACACGCACCAGGAATCGGTAACTACGTCAGTGCCTGTTCAAAAGAAGAACGATAACTATTATCGTTTCGAGGGATATATCGTGTATCAATTGAAGAGTAATGATGTGAGTGTAACCGATTTAACAAATCAGGACAAGGCAAGGGTAGTGGCACAATGCGACATCGAGAATTACCGTCCGGATGGTACCGCCATAGGAAAATTGATTAACTATATCTACGATGAATCACTCATGGTAACCGTGCCCACCGAGATGGTTGATGGGGCAAACGCGGGAATTTTTCATTCCATCTCGCTCAAGGAGGATGCCTTCGCGGAAGAGGCAAAACAATTGGTAAATCATAAAACCTATTATTATATGGTGTTGGCATACGCCTACAACGAGTACGCGGTATACAAACAAGACGAGCCTACACAAGTAGACGGGCAAAAAATACCTTTCCTCGCGGGCAGAAAAAATATTCAAGTATATTCGGCAATCCCGCATAATCCCGCCCCTCAAAACAATGGCACTATCCTGCATTCTCAATATGGAACACAGCCCAACATTACCCGAGTAGAAGGACACGGCAACGGGGGCTATTATTTAGATATGACCAAAGAAAGTCGGGACGCTATTCGCGACAACAATAAGGTAGATGCCATTACTTACGAGAAAAACTACGGACCTATTGGTATCAAAGTGGTAGATCCCTTGCGGGTGAAACCGTTTGACTTCGAGATAAAATTCTATAACGGCTCCGAAAGCACGAGCGAAGTTGTAGATTCAACCCGTTGGGTCATGTCGATTGTTAACGCGGACGATGCCGAAATTATTGCAGCCGGTCTGCAAGACGAGAAGACAAAATTACCCATACGGACATTTGATTCCGAGCAAACCATTAGCGTGCATAACGAACAATTGATAATGGAATTGGGCTTGTCGGTTTCTATCAACAACTATCCGTTTCAAATACATCAGCAAGATTTGAAAGAGCAGGTTTTCGCGAGTGCTTCTGATTATAACTATCGCAATATTACTACTTATGCTCAGGTAGATTTCGTGGGGTCGAAAATGGAAGCAGACGGTGCGGTATGGCTTGATGGTATAGCGGATACGGAAAGCGATGTGCCCGATAATTGGATACGTGCGGGACAATATAACGCCGGACAATGGGTAAATGCTACAAATCCGGTCAGTGCCAACTATAACCTATGGCGGACGGAAGACTTTTTCACGCAGTTCGCGATGATGGGTGGCGACCACACCTCTTCTTTGCCCGCCCGCGGCTACAAAGATCCTACCGCGAAATTTGAAAAAGCAGTCAACGGGACATGGGCTCCGTATGTATTGGCTTCTCCATATTACGGGGGACCTCAGGCAAAATATATTACCCCCGACAACTTCTTGGGGACAACGGTACCTCAAAATTCTTATTATGATTTTGTAACAGCCGATAATGAAACCCACCGTCCTTTTACCTCTAATGCCAACGGTTTTAACCAAACAATGACTAATCTATATTCTGTAGATATTGTATTTACCTCGAATAAAGATCATTGGACGCGTTGCGTAGTTTTGGAAGCATGCGATGACGATGCTTTGTCGGAAGGAAACGCGAAACGGTTAGAACCCCGGAAAGCACCTTCGGTAGGAAAAGATGGTAAACCCGATGGAACAGGAACCGGCATGGGTTGGTTCCCCGGCTATGCTATTAACGTGGAAACCGGAGAAAGACTTAACATCATGTTCGCCGAAAATTCGGCAGATACCGCTAACAACGGAAACGACATGCTCTTTAATCCTACCGATGTTTATGCAACCCTAGGATCCGGGGACAAAAAAACCTACCTAACCGCTGATGAATATAATCTAGTGTTTACCAATATGAAAGCCAATAAAGGCAGCATTGAATACGTGTGCAATGAAGGGTACCCGGCATGGGGCGGCAAACACTTTGTTTATGTTTGTGGAAGTTCGGGTAACACGAATCCCGACTACTATAAAAAAGGAACTCAATTCTTAAACATGACCCGAAATTACAATACTACTTACGATTGTCCTATGTATGACGAAGGACAATGGTTAAAGTCGAGATTTGACGCTTTGCCGACAAGTGAAAGCGACCCGAGAAGAAGAAGTAAAATGAATATCTTCAATAACGTGATGTGGACTTCTATTCCCATACCTGCTTTCGGCTACGATGAAATAGATCCTCAAAATATCCCCAATGACCTGACCGTGAAATTGCGCGTAAGCAGACCTTACATGAGATATAACTCCCGTATGCCGCTGGATGGAGAAACGATGGAAAATACAAACAGGAACAATGGATTTCCCATGTATTCTTTTTCCACGAAGAATATCGCCCCCGAAACGAATGCCCGCGCGGCTCATGTCGAAATTATGCAAGACATCAATATCGTGCCGAACCCCTACTACGGGTTCTCAACATACGAACAAACGGCATTGGAAAATTATGTGAGAATAGTCAATTTGCCCGAACAATGCAATATCTCTATTTTCACGGTGAATGGCATTTTGGTAAGAACCATTTCTAAGGGAGATGCAGGGAGTACCAGTGTGCTGTGGGACTTAAAAAACAACGCGGGAATACCTATCTCAGGAGGGCTATACATTATTCATGTTACCGCGCCGTACATGAGAGGCGAGCGTACCCTGAAATTCTTCTGTGCCATGCGTCCCGCTGACCTTAATTCATTTTAATTGTCTTTAAATTGATTTGTGAACTGTATAATATAATAGATTATGAATAAAATATATAGGACTTTAGTTATCGTGGTATTGCTATTTTTGGTATCGGGGACGAGTATGCTTCGCGCCGGCAACCGCGACCGTTCGGGACAAGCCGGGATGCAACAATTGCTCATCGACCCGTGGGCACGCTCTAACGGGTGGGGCACTTGTGGGGTAGCCGAAACCCGCGGCATGGAATCTATCTATGGCAATGTCGCCGGCATCGCCTTCGTCAATAAATTGGAATTTGGCTTTTCCAGAACCCAATATCTTAGCGGCTCAGGTGCCGACATAGGCATTAACGCCGCCGCCGTGGCTGTCAAGTTGTCAAGAAAAAATAAAGAAACCGGTACCGCCAAAGACTATGGCGTGTTAGGAATTTCATTCTTTGGCATGACCTTTGGCGACATTCTCGTAACTACCGTAGACAACCCCGAAGGGAATATGGGCACGTTCTCGCCTTCGTTAATCCATATCGGGGTACATTACGCGAAATCCTTCAATAGATATATTCATGGAGGTATTTCCGGAAAAATTGTCAACGAAAGTATTCGAGACATGAGCGCGACAGGGTTCGCGATAGACGCGGGCATACAGTACCTGTCGGGGACATACGAGAACTTTAAAATTGGCGTTACCCTTAAAAATATCGGGATTCCTGCCCGTTACCGCGGAGATGGACTTTCGGTGCGCGGAGTAGTAAGCGGCTCTTCCTACGACATCACGATGGAACAACGCTCTGCCGACATGGAAATGCCCTCGTTTCTCGTTTTAGGGCTTTCTTACGATTTCCTCTTTTGGGGTGGTATCTATAAAGAGATGAGTAAAGAAGACCGCATTGGCGAAGGTGTAACCCGCGACGATGCCGAACACCGACTAACCCTTGCCGGCTCGTTTACCGCTAACGCCTATTCCAGAGACGTTTTCTCCTTAGGCGTAGAATATGGCTTTAGAAGACACTTTATGGTGAGAGCCGGTTACACGCTCGAAGCAGGTATGTGGGATATTGTCAATGCTACTACCTTCTACGCGGGTCCCTCCATGGGGGTTACTGCCTTAATTCCTTTAGTGAAAAAAGGAAAAGCACCCGTGAGAAATATCTACTTAGACTATGGTTACCGTTTCACTAACCGGTGGAGAGGAAATCATTATATAGGCATTAAAGTAGCATTGTAAATTTTAATTTAAAAAAATAGCAAAAATTATTAAAGAGGCTATTGGGTTAGCCTCTTTAATTTTCATTTATATTATAAACCATATAACAATGAACCAGATAAAGTACTATTCCAAAGAAAGTTTGGATGCGTTAAGAGCAGAACTCAAGACGCTGGAAACCGTAGAACGTCCTAAAATTTCGGCAGCCATTGCAGAAGCAAGAGACAAAGGCGACTTGTCGGAAAACGCGGAATACGATGCCGCGAAAGAAGCACAAGGATTGTTGGAACTGAAAATAGCAAAACTTAAAAGTGTTATCGCGAACGCGCGGGTACTCGACGAATCAAAAATTGACGTGTCGAAAATTTTGATATATTCTATCGTGGAATTGAAAAATACCAAAACACAAATGGTAATGACTTATACCATAGTGCCGGAATCGGAAGCCGACTTCAAAGCCGGGAAAATCTCTGTTACCTCTCCCATTGGAAAAGCATTGGTAGGAAAAGCCAAAGGAGATGTCGTGGACGTGAACGTGCCCGCAGGGACCATGCAATTTGAAATCCTAAATGTATCGCGCTAAAATTATGGAAACCTTATTCTCCAAAATCGTGAAAGGGGATATCCCTTGTTATAAAATCGCCGAAAACGAATCTTGTTTTGCCTTTTTAGACATCGCTCCCTTGGCAAAAGGTCATGTCTTAGTTATACCAAAACAACCCGTGGACTATATCTTTGACATGGAAGATAATGATTTTTCGGAACTTATGCTTTTTGCCAAGAAAATAGCGGCGGCAATAAAGAAAGCCTTTCCTTGTCCAAAAGTGGGCATGGCAGTAATTGGATTAGATGTGCCTCACGCGCACGTGCACCTTGTCCCCCTGCAACAAGTGAAAGACCTTGACTTTTCTCGTGAAAGGTTACAACTTTCGCCCGCGGATTTTGCCGAAATCGCGAAAAGCATCGCCCAAAACTTGGTGTAACGTTTTCTTCCTGACTTTATCACCCCAATTTTTAACATTTCTGTATTTTGCCTTGTTTATCTCAAAACCACAATATTATGATTATTAAAAATTACGCGGCATTGATTGCTCGTGAAATGGGTTTAAAAGAAACTCAGGTGCACAACACGTTGGAATTGTTGCGCGGAGGGGCGACTATTCCTTTCGTGGCTCGTTATCGAAAAGAGGCTACTGACAGTCTTGATGAATTGCAAATTAGTAAAATAGGAGAACTGCACGAAAAATGGGTAGAACTTGATAGACGACGGGCTTTTATCTTGGATTCTATTGCCGAACAAGGCAAACTAACCCCCGAATTAGAGGCGAAAATTATAGCAACTTCTTTACTTAGTGAATTGGAGGACTTATATTTGCCCTATAAACCCAAGCGAAAAACTCGTGCCTCCATTGCTATCGAAAAAGGATTAGAGCCTTTAGCCCTTTTTATTTACAATCAAGAAGATAATGAAAATCTCATGACCGTAGCACGACAATATGTTGATGTTGAAAAAGGAGTGAGCAACGAAGACGAGGCATTGTCGGGGGCGCGAGACATTATCGCCGAATGGGTATGCGAAAGCAAACGTGTGCGCGAAAAAACCCGTTTCTTGTTTGCCAAAGAATCTGTTATTGCTTCAAAAGTAGTAAAAGATAAAGAAAAGGAAGGTGAAAAATACGAGAACTTCTTTGCTTTTTCAGAGCCATTAAGTAAATCCCCTTCTCACCGTATTCTTGCTATGTTTAGAGGAGAAAATGAGGGTTATTTGCGGTTGCACATTGCTCCTGACGAAGAAAAAATGCTTACCTTATTGAAAAAAATGACCTTAGTGGGGGCGGGTGAGACTTCGGAACAGGTGTGGAAGGCTGTCAAAGATTCGTACAAACGATTGTTGCAACCTCAAATGGAGACAGAGATGCGGGCGATATACAAAGAAAAAGCCGACAAAGAAGCCATACAGGTGTTCGCGGTTAATTTGAGACAATTACTTATGTCGCCTCCCTTAGGTCAAAAACGGGTTTTAGCATTAGACCCCGGTTTTCGTACAGGGTGCAAATTGGTAGTATTAGATGAACAAGGTCGATTATTGCACCACGAAACCATTTATCCCAACCCGCCTCAGGCAGAATACCGGCAGTCTGCCGAGACCCTTAAAAACTTAGTACATAAGTATCGCGTGGAGGCAATCGCGATAGGCAATGGTACCGCCGGGCGCGAAACAGAGGCTTTCGTGCGCAAAATGCCTTTCGAGCATGCCGTACAGGTCATCTCTGTTAGCGAAAGTGGTGCCTCGGTCTATTCTGCTTCGGCAGTAGCAAGAGAAGAGTTTCCCAATCACGATGTTACGGTTCGCGGGGCAGTATCTATCGGGCGACGTCTCATGGACCCGCTCGCCGAACTCGTGAAGGTAGACCCTAAATCTATCGGGGTAGGGCAATACCAACACGACGTGAACCAATCGCTTTTGCATAAAAGTCTGGAAGATACTGTGATTAGTTGCGTAAATAAGGTTGGGGTAGAAGTGAACACGGCAAGCAAAGAATTGCTGTCGCGGGTGTCGGGAGTAGGTCCGGCATTAGCGCGTAATATCGTGGAATATCGCGACACGCATGGACCCTTCCGTAGTCGACAAGCCCTGCAAGCGGTGCCCCGGTTTGGCAGCAAAGCCTTTGAACAAGCTGCCGGTTTTTTACGCGTACGCGGTGCTGAAAACCCATTAGACGCGAGTGCCGTACACCCTGAAAGTTATACTGTAGTTGATAAAATGGCTAAAGCCTGTGGTTGTAGCGTGGAAATGTTGATGCGCGATGCCGAAAAACGCAAAAGTTTAAACCTGAAAGATTTTATTACCGATAAGGTAGGTCTCCCTACCTTAAAAGACATCATGCAAGAATTAGACAAACCGGGACGAGACCCAAGGGAACAATTCGACACATTTGAGTTTGACCAAAATATCAATACATTACAAGACCTTAAACCCGACATGGTCGTGCCGGGGGTGGTTACCAATATCACCAATTTTGGATGTTTTGTAGACATCGGGGTACACCAAGACGGGCTCGTGCACATTAGTCAAATCGCGAATAAATACGTGGCAAACCCAAACGATGTTATTAAATTGCATCAGCAAGTCATGGTGAAAGTGATGAGCGTGGAAATAGAACGCAAACGAATCAATCTCTCTATCAAAGATGCCGAAAACGCGTAATTTTCTTGTGAAACATTAGAACGCGTGTCCTATGGCAAATTGAAACCCTTGCGCGGGTCTCCATGAGCCATTGTTTGTCCAATCTTTGTTTATCCACGAACTCCCCGTTGCTGACGGGTCGTGAATGGGAATACCATAGTCCACCCGAATAAGGAAAAAGTTGAAATCCAAACGAAGCCCTGCCCCTATGCCAATAGCGATGTCTTTATAAAATTTGTTTAATTGGAAATTAGCACCGTCCATGTCTTCGTATGGTCTGGATAGCCAAACATTCCCTGCATCAACAAAGATGCCAAATTTGAAGGATTTATAAATGGTACCTCGATACTCCATGTTGATTTCTAATTTAATATCCCCCGTACGCTCTATGTATTGTTCATTTTCGGGGTGAAAACTACCCGGACCCAACGAACGAAAACTCCAAGCCCGCATACTATTGGGACCCCCCACGTAAAAACTACGCTCGAAAGGAATCGTATTGTGTTTAAAATCAAAAAAAGGAATGGCTACCCCCGCGTTGATCCGTGCCGCGATGGAATGATTGTGATTGATAAGAAAATAATAACGCCAATTGAGTTCTGTCAATTCATAAGTGGCATAGTTATAGCCTGCAATTCTCCATACGTTATTTTTGTTTTTTAATTTATTATCAATAGCATTCATGCCCCATATCGCGAAACCGGAAGATTCGCACGCGAGCGAAAGCAACATGTTGTGTCGCGTATCGGCAAAAGGAACTAAATAGTTCATGCTATAATTAAACGCGATAAGAATGCGTTTCGTAAATCGTTGTTTGTATGATTGAGGATAATTTTCCATCATGCGAACACGACTTCGCGAGGTATCTATCGTGCCAATAGAAATAGGGGTAACTTGATGCGACAAGTTCGCGTTAGGTGCCCAACTGTATGTTAGCCCTGCATTGAGTAGCAACCGCTTGAAATACCAATTATAATTACCCCCGGCTTTAATCGTCGTTTGGTAACGAAGGGCTTCTATTTTTTGTGTCTGTTTAAAAATAAAAAGTCTGGGAAAATCAATGGTAATATTGCCACCAAGTTCCCCGTAAGAAGTAGGATTTTCCTTGTTAAATAATAGATTATAATAATAATAAGAACCAAAGACATTTACGTTGAAATGTTCTGCTCCCTTAAAAATATTGCGATTAGTATAGGTGAGCGAGAGACTTGACTTGTCGCTACGGATATCCCATTCCGAAGAGAACGCGTGCAATTTATTGCGGGTCAAACGATAACGAGTATCTAAGGTTCCTGTTTTGCGTATGGTGTCTATATCTTCACTGTTTTCAATATATTCTATATTGATGATATTGAAGTTTCCCAATTCATTGAGCCTGTTGTATGTATGGGTATAAGAATCTTGCGAATAAAGCCAGCCTCGTTTGGTATATAGCACGTCAGTGAGTGTTCTGTATTTGAAATCACGGTAAATTTTTCCTTGTTTGTGTTTAGAAGAAAGCCAATGGGGAGTAATAAAATAATAGAGCGTGGAATCGCGTTTGTTTCGATATGTCCTGAAAATTACGGTATCCATCTCTTGATTAAGGTCGGCGGCAGGATCGTGATTACTATAAATATACACGTTATTGAAAGAATATTTATAAAGTGCTTTTTCTTTTTCTCGTGCGTTGGCTATCTCGTCCAAACTCACGAGTACGCGAATGGCGAGAGTTTTATGATTTTTAGCGTCGCGAAGTAACGAGGCATTGAATGTATCTATTTCTATCACGACCACTTCTGAGCCGACATGATAGTATCCATGATCCTTGAGCAGGTTTGTCAATCGGGTACGCTCGGCAGAAAGGGTATTCTCGTTATAGCGACTATTTTTCCGAATTAACGAATGTATCGTGTCGGGAATGATGATTTTGCGATACTCCGGTACACTTACCTTGTATTGCAGGTCTCTGATAAAATAGGGAGTTCCCGCGGTAACATGATACACCACTTTGGCTTTGTGCTTATTTTTATGGGCGACAACGACTTCCGGCACTACTTTGGCATCAAAGTAACCCATTTGTCGCATTGCCATGCTTACTTGTTCAACAGAGTTTTCAATGGCAGAGGAGTCTAAAAGTACGGGAGGCTCGCCTGCGGACTGTCGCCACCAACGTCGCCACCGACTGTCTTTTACCGTACCATTTTTTAAAGTTTTGGGTAAATTATTGGCATAAATCCAAGCCTTCAAGTTGAAAATTCCCGCAAATTTTTTATTGGTTTCCGGACGCAACAAGTATACCAGATCATCAAAATCTTGCCCCTTCGTATCCTCCATTTTAATGCTGTTTTTCATTAACATGTATTCGTTATTTTCTATATACTTAGCCGGACTACACGAAAAAAACAGCACCAATCCTGTCAAACAGATAATGCCTAAAACAACATGAGACTTTCTCATTCGAGATACCGGTATAAAAATATCATAAACCATGGTGCAAAAGTACGTGATTTTCGCGAATGAAACACAAGAGTTCTTTAAAAAATTGCTTATTTCAAAAAAATGTAGTATTTTTGCGGGCAGTATGTTTTTAATATGAAAGGTAGAATCATTTTTCTATGGAGCGTGTTATTTTTGTTGTTTTCTTTGTCGGTATTGGCGCAAGAAACGAACAAGATGCGTACAGTTGTGATTGATGCCGGGCACGGGGGGCACGACACGGGATGCCTTGGAAAAAAAAGCAAAGAAAAAGACATTAACTTGAGCGTGGCTCTGCTTATTGGAAATTTGATAACCAATTATTTAGAAGATGTAAGAGTCATTTATACCCGAAAAACAGACGATTTTGTTGAATTATATAAGCGGGCGCAAATTGCCAATACCCATCATGCCGATTTTTTTATTTCTATTCATTGCAATGCAGCAAAAGACCACCTTGCCCATGGAATAGAAACCTACGTGATGGGATTGCATAAAAGTGAGGCTAATTTGGAGGTCGCGAAAAAAGAGAATTCGGCAATCCTTAAAGAGAAAAACTATGCCAACAACTATGACGGATTTGATCCTGCTTCACCGGAAGCCGGGGTAATCTTTTCCTTATATAGTTCGGCTTATCTTAAAAATTCTGCTTTGCTTGCCTCCAAAGTGCAGCGAAACTTAGTTCGTTGTAGCGGCTTTAGCGACCGAAAAGTACAACAAGCAGGTTTTTGGGTATTATACAAAGTTGCCATGCCCAGCATTCTGGTGGAATTGGGATTCTTGTCCAATATACAAGAAGAAAATTACCTTGTACAAAAAGATAACCAAAAAAAAATTGCCACAGCGATATATAACGCGTTTGTAGATTATAAAAATCAAATAGACGGTACATCTTACCCACTCTTGCCTTTGCCCGATAAAAAAGAAAACGACTTGTCATTTCAGGATTCTATTCCCTTGACAAAAAGTAAGGATTCGGCAAAACAAACCGTAGAAAATATGCCGGATATTCATTTTCGGGTGCAATTTTTAACCCATCCTAAAGAATTACCCATAACCAGCACTCGATTTACAAATATTTCGGGGGTAATGAAATATTATGAAAATGGTCTCTGGAAATACACTTCCGGGAACGAACCTTCCTATAAGAAATCTGTGGTTTTATTAAAAAAAATAAAACAATACTATCCCGATGCCTTTATCGTGGCATGGAAAGACGGGACTAAAATAAGCGTTCAGGAAGCCTTGCAATTGATAAAAGAATAATAACAATACATTTATATTATGGAAGATAAAGATATAAACCAGCGTGGGGAGACAGAAAATGACAAGATTTCGCGGCGTGCCGCGTTCAAGTATATCGGGGCAGGTATCGCGGGAGCGGCTGCCATTTACGCGGGAATACACCATCGCGAAAAAATAGGACAATTGTTTTCCGGTAATACTCGTCTATCCTCAGAGAATGCCCGCATGGCAACCCGCGAAGACAAACTCTATCACCATCAGATCTCGTTATTGGCTTTTGGCTGCATGAGATTACCTAAAATTGACAGAGACAAACCCGACATTGACGAGGTGCAGGCAATGGACCTCATTGACTATGCCTACCAACATGGGGTCAACTATTTCGATACCGCATGGCCCTATCATCAAGGACAATCCGAAACTTTCGTGGGGAAAGCCCTTAAACGTTACCCGCGCAAAAGTTTTTACCTTGCCGACAAAATGCCAACATGGCTTATCGAGAGTTTAGAACAAGCCAAAGAAATTTTTGAAACCCAATTGAAAAAATGTCAGGTAGATTATTTCGATTTTTATCATTTACATTCATTGGGCAGTGTAGAAACCTACAATCATGTTTATGAAGAACTTGGAGTGTACAATTATCTTAAAGAAGAAAAAGAAAAAGGACGTATTAAACATTTAGGGTTCTCGTTTCACGGGCATCGCGACGACTTCCCCTATTTCGCGGATAAACACCCGTGGGATTTCGTGATGATACAGGCAAACTACCTTGATTGGGAGGTAGATGGAGAATATCTTTATCATGAATTGGAAAAAAGAGACATACAAGCAATGATTATGGAACCCGTGCGCGGGGGCATGCTTGCTACACTCAACCCCGAAGCGGTGAAAATATTGCACGATGCCGCTCCCGACAGAAGCACGGCTTCGTGGGCAATACAATATATTGCCTCTAAACCCAACGTGCTCACCGTGCTTAGCGGGATGAGCAACATGGAACAAGTAAAAGACAACGTGAAGACTATGAGTAATTTTCATCTCATGACTGACAAAGAGCAACAAGTATTAGACAAGGCGTTGTCTGCATTTCTCAAAGTGAACCCTTTGCCCTGTACCGAATGTGCCTATTGTATGCCTTGTCCTGCCAAGGTAAATATTCCTGCTGTTTTCCATGTCTTTAACCAATGTGTACAAGAGGGCATTGTCCCCAGCGTTACAGGGAGTAAAGATACGGAAAATCAGCGTAAAAGGAAAGCATTTCTTGCCAAACTCAATCGAGCTGTTCCCGGCAAAAACCAGCCTTCTCATTGTACCGGCTGCGAAATATGCAAAACTCATTGCCCGCAAAATATTGACATCCCGGCAAAAATGAAAGAACTCGCGGCAATATTGAAAGGAAGATAGGAAATTTATTTCTTTGTCCCGTAAGCCTTATTTAATTCTTCAAGCACGGCATTCGTGATGTCTTTGCTTGGATCAGCCAATAACAATTGTCCTCCATATTGATAAGAAAATACGTAAGAGGCATTTCGCGAGGCATTGACTCTTCGGGTCGCGGCAACAAGAGAATCTGCAATTTGTTGCAATGCCGCCGCGTGACGTACCTGAAAATTAGACAAGGCTTGCTCGTACTCTTCGCGCAGCAATGAACCTTCTTGCTGCAATTGTTCCTGCGCGTTCTGCACTTGCACGGGCGTTAGGATGTTCTTTTGATAATTTTCTTGAAATTGAAGGGCTTTTTTCTCCAATGATTTCTGGCGATTAGCAAAAATAGATTCTTGACGGGCTTGCTCTTCCTCAATGTCTGTGGTCAGGATTTCTACCAACCTGTAATTTTTATTGATAGAATCCACGTTGATATACACGACCTCGCCACTACCGGCGACAGGCACGGGAACATCTACGATTGCTTGTTTTTGTCCCGTGGTGAAATAAAGAACAAATAAAACAATTACTCCAATCAAAGACAAGACACTTATCCCGAGACCAGCCCACGCTAACCACGGGAAAGCCCGATTTTCTTTCTCTAATGTTATCTCGTTACCGCTTTCGTTTAAATTTTGGATTAATTCACTCATTTTAATATATATATTTAATCATGGAACTTTTGATAAAAACTATTGAATATCTATTCTATGACGATAAGAATATCCCCTTCCATAACAGAGTCGCCTCGCTGCACACGAATATCTCTTACTACTCCTTCTTTGTCGGCATCGATATTATTTTCCATTTTCATGGCTTCGAGTAGAAGTAGGCGTTGTCCGGGTTTAACGGTATCACCTATGCGGACGAAGATGTCGAGAATGGCACCGGGCAATGGGGACTTGATGGTGCTACCTCCACTGGGAGCCATTGGTGCGGGGGCTACGGCTACTTGTGCCGGAGCCGCTTTCGGGGGAGCCGGTACCGATACCTTAATCGAAGGACGTGCCACGGGAACCACCCCTAACACGGGGGTATCCAAATCTACCGTGTATGCCGTACCATTCACTTCTACCGACAATTGATTGTTCTCCAACTCGTTGATTTCGGTAATATATTGATTCCCGTTAATCGTAAATTTATAAGTTTTCATTTCTGTATTTTTTACTATTTTATTTTTATTAATGCGATCTTGTTCTGTTTATTTTTTTTATAACCAAAAACTTCTGTGCCCAAGGAGAATAGCGTGATTCATTTTGTTCTATGGTAATAATTTCACTTTCGGCATCGTGTTGACAGGTATAGTGAAGATGTATGGCGGCGGCAATTGCCGATATTACTTCCCCGTTAATGTCGTCATCAATATCTTCTACCGAAGAATTTTCCCCTTGCATGGGAGCCCCCGTTTCCTCGCTAATAAGCGTTTTTTTGTTTTTCTTCTTTTTGCTTAATCGAGAAAACAATTTGAGTATTAAGAAAATAATAATAAGCACAGAAAAGACGACAGTCATAGAAATCAACGCCAGCCCGACACCGTGTTTGTCGTTTTCTGCTAAATTTTCTGCTTTTGTTTTTCCCATGGCAACTTTATTCGTGGACCCGGGGGTAAAATAGTCTAAAAAACTCAAATTACTATTTCCATCGTCTTTAAAATCAATACCATCGTCTATACAGCCATAAGAGTGGGACGCGCATTGTCTTAAAGAGTCGGGAAAATGCATTATATGTATCACATTTTTCCCGTTGGAACTAATAAGAGCCACGTAATTGGAACTGCCGGGCAAAGAAGGGTCGAAGTTCACGTGGAATGTCCCGTAAAGGGGTGCGTTGTCCATGAAAAATATGACAAATCCGCGTTGGGGTATCAGGGTTAGAGGGTCGCCTTTCGGGATGCGATACCAGCGTTTTATGCCCGAACCGTCCGCGAGCCCGGAGGTATCATTAGTCAGGTAACACTCTGCCACGTTCACGCTATTATAGGAGGTATTAAAAATTTCTACCCACGGGGTATGCCTCCCGTATTCGTCAATATAGTTATGTTCATTTTTGATAAGCATTTCATTCAAACGCAAATCATGAATATGCTGTGCCCTCGAAGGAATGCACACGCACAGCAACCAAAACACGAGAATCGCGAGATTGTA
The DNA here is from genome assembly GCA_031272025.1 of Bacteroidales bacterium. GTDB lineage: Bacteria > Bacteroidota > Bacteroidia > Bacteroidales > WCHB1-69 > JAGVVH01. The sequence continues at coordinate 10,461 of JAISUP010000096.1, read as the reverse complement.
TTTTTTCATTCTATTATATTTTCTTATTTAATATCAATAAATTAACATTCTATCATACTTTTTTTTATACAATAAAAAAACGTTGCAAAGGTACGGGATTTTTTTTTATACTTGGATTTTTTTTTTCAAAAAGATTTTGTATCTTTGCACTCTCAAAAAATGGCGGGGTAGCTCAGTTGGTTAGAGCGTCGGATTCATAACCCGGAGGTCACGAGTTCAACTCTCGTTCCCGCCACTTTTTTTATTGAAAACGGGTCTGTTATGAAGCCGGAAATAGGGATAATCATGGGTTCTGTGAGCGATTGGAACGTGATGCAAGAAGCATGTTCTATTTTAGATGAGTTTGGCATGAAATACGAGAAATTGGTAGTTAGTGCTCACCGCACGCCGGATAAAATGTTTGAATATGCCCGTACCGCTCGTTCGCGGGGCATTAAGGTTATCATCGCGGGTGCGGGAGGTGCAGCACATTTACCCGGTATGACTGCCGCGAAGACCACGTTGCCCGTGATTGGGGTCCCCGTGAAAACATCTACACTCAACGGTTTAGATTCTTTGTTTTCTATTGTCCAAATGCCGGGGGGAATCCCGGTCGCCACGGTCGCTATCAATCAGGCTAAAAACGCGGCTCTGCTTGCCCTGCAAATTCTTTCTACACACAACAAAAATATCGCCTGCCAATTAGAAAAATATCGAGAACAAATGGAAAAAAATGTACTCGAAAGCACATTGGAATAAAAAACCGATTGATGAAAAAGAAAATTTATTTTTTGACCATAATTTTTCTGGTTCTCGCTGTATCCATAGGCATAGCACAAACTCCCGCGGATTCTTTTCCTGCTTACTACAAAGCGGTGGAAGGGAAACGGGGTGCCGAACTCAAAACCGCACTTTCTCTGTTCATTCAAACTGACGTTTCTCTCTCGTACAAAGAATTATGGAGTGCCTTTGAACTCACCGACCGGAAGTCTGACGGTACGGTATGGGACATGTACTCTACTTGCACGTTTGCTTATGCAGAAGATCAATGCGGTAATTACCAACAAGAATGTGATTGTTATAATCGCGAGCATTCTTTTCCCAAAAGTTGGTTTGGCGGTGAGGTTTTCCCCATGTATACGGATCTTTTTCATCTGTATCCTACTGATGGCTACGTGAACAATCGTCGCGGGAATTTTCCCTTCGGGGAGGTAAAGTCTCCTACTTATACCTACGATGGCAGTAAATTGGGAAATTGCTCTTTTACAGGCTATAACAGTACGGTATTCGAGCCGCGAGACGAGTATAAGGGCGACTTTGCCCGTACCTATTTCTACATGGTTACCCGTTACGAAACGCTGCTACCCTCGTGGCATGCCAACAACGCGGAAAGCCGCCCTACCTTAGACGGTAGCACTTTTCCCGCGTTCACTTCTTGGCAACTCGCTCTATTGCTCAAATGGCACGTACAAGACCCCGTGAGTTTAAAAGAGCAAAACCGCAATGAAGCCGTATCTAACATACAATACAACCGCAATCCTTTCATCGACTATCCCGATTTTGTCCGCTTAATATGGGGTGCCGACACCGTTGCAAACGAAGACACTACCGGCATAGCCTCTTTTGCCAACATCCCCAATCCCTTAAAAATCTACCCCAACCCCGCGAAAGACCTATTGAGAATTGAAAATGGAGAATGGGAAATGGAAAATGCACAAATCCTTGATCTTACAGGAAGAATAATTGTCAATTGTCAACTGTCAACTGTCAACTCCATTAATGTTTCGCACCTGCCCGCGGGCATGTACCTGCTTCGTGTGTACGCGAACAAAAGCGTGGAAACAAGAAAAATAGTGATTACAAAGTAAGGCTAAAAAAAACAACGAAGGCAGGTTATAAGTTTTTAAGGAGTAACCCCCAAATGTTTTCTAACAGTAAAGTATAGACTGAGCACTTTACTCTTTCGTGAAAAGGACTTTCTCAATACGGTGGTGTTCTATGTCTGTTATTTTCACCTGATAGCCCATGAAAGAAAAGCAGTCTCCTGTTTCCGGTATTTTTTCTATGTGGTCGAGCACGAACCCCGCGACGGTAGCATATTCGGTTTCTTCAAAGTCTATCTCGAAATCGGGAATAATTTCGGTAAGAGTTTCTATCGGGGCATCCCCGTTCACGAGAAAAGAATGGTCCCCATTTGACAAATAATCAGGTTCCACAACTTCCTCTTCTTCGGGCAACTCTCCCACGATACTTTCCATAAGGTCGTGCAGGGTAACAATCCCTTCTACCGTACCAAATTCATCAATAACCACACAAAAATAGAACTGCTGCTCGCGCAATTCAGTAAGTAAATCTTGAGCATTAGCCGTTTCGGGAACAATAATCGGCTCTTCCATTAGGGTTTGAAGTGTGGTATCGTGATTCAATATCTTTTGTAATAAATACTCTTTCACGTTCAATACCCCCACGTAATCATCTAACACTTTATTACAAATCAATACTTTACTCTTTTTACATTGGAGTAATTGTTCTTCAAAGTCTTCTTTGGAGAGGTTTTGATCTAACCATTCTATTTCAGCACGGTGTGTCATCACATGTTTAACTCTTTTGTCAGAAAAGTCGAACAAATTTTCGTGAATACTGTTTTGTTCTTCTTCTATCACCCCTTTGATAGAGGCATCTTTGATAATGTTTTTCAGTTCATCTTCGGTAATGTTCTGTCCTTCGGAAGATATTCCTATTATTTTATTAATCAATGTAGTAGAAAACGAAAGTCCTTTAACCACGGGGTAGAAGAAACCACTAAAAAGGTAAATAACCCCGGCTACTCTCACGGCAATTTTTTCGGGGTTGGAGAGACCGATGGTTTTAGGCACTAACTCCCCGATCACGATGGCAAAGAAAGTAACGAGTAAGATAGAAAAAGCCGAAGCGACACGAGCGGCAAAGGCTACGGTTAGTCCCATTTGCTCGAACCACGGCACGAAATAGGAAGCAATGCTTGTACCCCCGTAAAAACCGGTAATAAAACTGACTAATGTAATCCCGATTTGAATTGCCGATAAAAATTGCTTGGCATTTTCCTGCAATTTAAGCACCACGCGCACGCCGCGTCGGTGTTTGGTGCGATATGTTTCTAATCGTGCCGGTTTTGCCGACACTAATGCCATCTCGCTCATCGCGAAAAAACCATTAAGCAAAAAGAGCAATAAAATAATTAAAAAATCCAAAAAACAAATATTTAAAATCCGACTGCAAAAATACGAAAAAACACACACATTTTTTAATACAAAAATAAAAATAGTATCTTCGCGAGATAAAAAAATACGAAAAAATGATGAGTACACAAGAAGTCGCTTCGCGCATGGAGCAACTTACCACACAAATTAACCTGCATAACTACAATTATTACGTGCGGGACAACCCGACTATTAGTGATTATGATTTTGATCAATTATTAGCCGAGTTGATTTCTTTGGAGAAACAGTATCCGACATTGGCGCGACCGGATAGCCCGACACAGCGGGTTGGTGGCTCGGTAACGAAACGTTTTGAAAGTTTTAGGCATCAATATCCTATGCTCTCGCTTTCTAACACGTATTCGGAAGAGGAACTGCACGACTTTGACAGGCGTGTGCGAGCAGTAATTTCCGAGCCGGTAGAATACGTGTGCGAACTCAAATATGACGGGGTCGCGATTAGCCTGATATACGAAAAAGGACTTCTTGTTCGGGCGGTTACGCGGGGCGATGGCATTCAAGGTGACATAGTTACGGCAAACGTGCGTACCGTGCGCTCTGTTCCCTTGTCTTTGCAGGGCAATTTTCCTGAAAAATGTGAAATACGCGGAGAAATCGTGTTGCCCAGAGCCCGTTTTGACATCTTAAATAAAGAGAGAGAAGATATTGGAGAGTCTCCTTTTGCCAACCCGCGAAACGCGGCTTCGGGAAGCCTTAAATTGCAAGAATCTTCGGAAGTAGCCCGCCGCGGCTTAGACGCGCAACTCTATTATTTATTGGGGGAAAATATTGCCGCTCACACGCACTATGAAAGGCTACTATTATTGCAAACATGGGGATTTAAGACTCCTGCCGCCGTGAAAGTCGCCCGAAACATGGAAGACATTATGTCCTTTATCAATACATGGGACAAACAGCGCGAACACTTACCCTTCGATATTGACGGTATCGTTTTAAAAGTAAACAGTTTAACACAGCAAAGACAATTGGGATTCACGGCAAAAAACCCGCGTTGGGCAATTGCATATAAATATAAAGCAGAGCGAGTTTCTACCCCGTTAGTGAGTGTAGACTATCAAGTAGGACGTACCGGTATCGTAACTCCCGTGGCAAATTTACAGCCGGTATTGCTCGCCGGAACAACCGTCAAACGTGCAACACTGAATAACAAAACCTTTATAGAAACTTTTAATATTCACGAGGGCGACCATTTGTTCGTGGAAAAGGGCGGTGAAATTATCCCCAAAATTGTGGGAGTAGATATTGAACGCCGCGCTGCCGGTACCACACAAGTCATGTTTGCAACCCATTGTCCCGAGTGTAACACCCTATTAGTACAATCCGAAGGCGAAGCCGGTATTTATTGTCCCAATCAATTGCATTGTCCCCCGCAAATTAAAGGAAAATTAGAGCATTTTATCGGACGTAAAGCCATGAATATAGATTCCTTAGGTGAAGGAAAAATAGAAATGTTATACGATCATGGGGTAGTTAAAAATATTGCCGACTTTTATACGCTTACCCCCGAACAATTATTGGGATTAGAAAAACGGGTGGGGGCGGAAGATGGCAAGATGGCAAGAGTTATTCGTTTGCGCGAAAAAAGTGTAGTCAAAATATTAGACGGTATCATGCAGTCGCGAAACGTGCCTTTTGAAAGGGTACTGTTTGCCTTGGGTATTCGTTTCGTGGGAGAGACTACAGCGAAAAAATTAGCCCGACATTTCGAGAATATAGACCGTCTATCGGTTGCCCCCGAAGATGACTTAATGCTTGTAGAAGACGTGGGAAACGCGGTCGCCAAAAGTATCGCGGATTACTTTAATCAGTCCGAAAATTTAGAAATCATTCTTCGTCTCAAAGAGGCGGGAGTGCAAATGCAGGTTATGTCTTCGAAAAATAATCTCGCGAGCCAAGCCCTTGCCGGGATGAAAGTCGTGGTTAGTGGGGTCTTCTCTATTTCCAGAGATCAAATAAAGGCATTGGTCGAAGCCCACGGGGGCACGATAGTTTCGTCTATATCCGCGAAAACAACTTTCGTACTCGCGGGGAACAACATGGGACCCGAAAAGAAAATCAAAGCCCAAAAACTGAATATCCCACTCCTTTCGGAAGATGATTTACGACAAAAATTGGGACTTGTAAATGTCGAAAGTATTTTCGAGCAATGAGGTAATAGTCATGGGACCCACGCCTCCGGGCACGGGGGTTATCGCCCCGGCGATATTCTCTAACTGAGGCAAATACCGTTTTTGAAAAATATCGCCCGACAATTGTCCCTCTACCATATTCATGGCTACATCTACAATTGCTACCCCCGGTTTGAGCATATTGGGGGTAACTACATCAGGATTGCCCATGGCTAAAACAAGAATATCGGCTTGTTTGACTATTTGAGTCAGGTCGTTGGTAAAAGAATGGCAAATGGTTACGGTTGCATTTTCGCGTAGAAGCAATTGTGCCGCAGGTTTGCCCACCAAATTGCTCCTGCCCAATACCACGGCATGTTTCCCGCTCATGGCAATATTGCCGTAGCGCAAAAGAGAAAGTATCCCTTTGGGGGTACAAGGCAAAATACCGGAAATACCATCTGCCAAACAACCGGCATTAAACGTATGTAAGCCATCGGCATCTTTGCGATAATCCACCGACAAAAGAATCTCTTCGGTGTTCAAATGACAAGGTAACGGCAATTGTATCAATATCCCGTCTGTGGTAGTTTCTTTATTGAGTTGGTCTACCAACTGCATGATTGTTTTTTGGTCTACTCGTCCCGGCAAATGATGTATCTCGCAATCCATTCCGGTTTCGGCACATGCTTTTTGCTTATTTTTCACGTATTTGATGCTATCAAGTTGGTCGCCAACAAGGATAATGGACAATTTGGGGGAGCGACTGTATGTTTTCACGGCTTGGGCAACATCGCTCGACAAACGAATTCTAATTTCTTTTGATAAAGCAGACCCGCTGATAATTTTCATCATGATATTAAAATAACTGAATGGTTGTATGGTAGGGGCATCTTTATTGCCACGGTTGTTTTGATTGAAAAAAGCAAAACAAATGGAGCGGAAAACGGGGATCGAACCCGCTACCTACAGCTTGGAAGGCTGTCGCTCTACCAAATGAGCTACTTCCGCAGGTTTTGGTGGGAGGGGGAGGATTCGAACCTCCGAAGGCTTAGCCAACAGATTTACAGTCTGCCCCATTTGACCGCTCTGGTACCCTCCCAAATGAGCCGATAGACGGACTCGAACCGCCGACCGGCTGATTACAAATCAGCTGCTCTACCACTGAGCTACATCGGCTGGGGGTTATCTTATTTCAAATAACGTATTCTCGTCTTCGCTTACGGGGTGCAAAGATAGTATTTTTTTTTAAAACAACAAACTTCTTTTTCTTTTTTTTTCTTTTTTTTTTAAACATTGATTTTAAATTATTTGTACGAATTTGAAAGTCATATTTTTTTTATAAAAAAATAAAAAGCGAGAATTAAGATCAAATTCTCGCCTTTTATGGGTTGTTTTTCGCGTAAAAATGCGCGGGGTACCTTTATTCTTTTTTAGCCTCAGGATACAGGCACATTTTCACGTGGTGATCAAAACGGAAGTATTTTCCTATAAAGTTCACGATGTCGGTTTTGGTTACAGCATTTACTCTATCTTTGAACGTGTTTATATCGTTAAAATTTTCGCCGCGGGTAATTTTACCCATGATATAATTTTGCCAATATGTATTTTGCTGCAAATCGTTTTCAAAACCTCTAATCATTTGTTCTTTTACTTTCACGAGGGTTTCGTCAGAGGGACCTTCTTTGGCAAAAGTGTTTAAAATATTGAAAACAGCACCGGTAAGGGTATCGGTATTTTGGGGAGAGCAACTAAATAATACCAGCATGGTATATTCCGATTTCGGGTCTTTGTCGTAGCCTAATTGTAACATGGGCGAATAAACCCCACTCATTTTTTCGCGAATGGTCGCGATGAGTTCTATTTGTAAGGCTTCTCTTATATGATTTAGTATCATATTGTTTTCCAAAGACCACGGATAGTTTTCATTAAAAGCGATACCTACCCAACTTTGTTCTTCTTTTCCGGCAAAGATTTCTTTTTCTATTTTTGTCGCGGGGAATCCTTTTGTTACATCGCGATAATTTTCTTTATTACCATTTGTAGGCAAAGAAGCCACGTAATCTTGTAACAAACGTGCCATTTCTATCTCGTCGTAGTTGCCCACGAACACGAAATCAAAGTCGGCGGCATTGCTAAACCGTTCCTTATAGATATTGAACGCCCTTTCGTAATTTGCCGACTTCACGAAATCTTCTGTCATGGTAAGCATATTTGTCTGATAGGGATCTTTTTGCGTGATCTCGTCCATGAAGGCTCCGAAAAATTTGTATTGCGGGTTTGCCTTAATCATCTTCATTTGTTCAACAACTTGATTTGTTACGAGTTTGTATACCGAAGTGTCGTGTCGGGGGGTCGTGAAAAAGGCGTGTAAATATTGCATGAAAAATTCTAAGTCTTTGGGAGTAGATGTTCCCGATAGTCCTTCGGTCAATTGCCCGATATGGGGGGTTAAACCTACCCTTTTTCCTTTCATTTTCTTTTGCAACGAGGGCATATCCAACTCGCCAATACCGGCTTCGTCTACAAACCCGGCAGCAAAACTTGCCGAAGAAATATCTGTTGTCGGGTACAAACTCATCCCCCCTTTACTTTGTGCCGAAAAGACAATTTCATCGTTTTTAAAATCGGTCTTTTTTAAATACACTTTAATCCCGTTGGAAAGGGTAACAACTTTTGCTTTAATCTCGGGAATTTCTTTCTCCTCCACGATGGTCCCTTTTTGCAGGGTACTTTTATCTACCAATTCTATATCTTTATAGGTATCAACATAAGGTTCAACATTTTCCAAAGATTTGTCTTTTAGAATTTGGATAATTTCCTGTTCTGTGGGGACTGTTACTCCTTCTTTTTCAGGAGCCATCACGGCAGCAACGTAGCCATTAGACGGGATCCATTGTTTGGCTAACGCGTTGATTTCTTCGAGGTTAATCCCTTCCATAAATTTCTTTGCCATCGCGTATTCGCGTTTGGCTCCTGGTATTGGTTCGTTATCAATATAATTGCTCACGTATTCGTTAGCAAACCTGCCCGATTCGGTTTTATCCACTTCCTTAGCGGCAATTTCTAAATTATTAAGCATCTCTTCTTTGGCACGATTGAGTTCGGTTTGCAAAAAACCATGTTTCAAAACGCGATAGTCTTCTTTCTTTAAGGCAATCATGCTTTCTTTAATTTGGTTTTCTTTGCAAGCGGCTTCGATACCATAGCAGTCGGCATTGCCGATAAAACTGCTATAACCTATATTTGCTTGTAGGAACGGGCAATCGGGATTGTGCGCGAGGTCGCTCAACCGAGCGCCTATCATGGAATTATAAAGACTATGCACGAGATAGGTGCGAAAATCGCCTTGTGTTTTCATGGTAAAATGAGGTAGCAAACGATAGAAAAAGAATTGATTGCCCATGGCTTCGGGGTCGGTGCAAACTACCGCACGCGGCTCTTTATGCTCGGGGATAGGATACATGATTTTTTCTCGTGGATTTTTTACCGGTTTTATTTTGCTAAACCGTTTAATGATGGTTTGTTCCATCTCGTCCACGTTAATATCTCCCACGATAACAATGGCTTGCAAATCAGGGCGATACCAATCTTTATAAAAATCTTTAATTGTTTGGTACTTAAAATTCTGCAATATATCTAAGGTACCTATGGGCAGGCGGTCGGCATAGCGAGAGCCGTTGAATACCACGGGAAACCATTTTTTACGCATACGGTCAGAGGCACCCAGCCCCATACGGTATTCTTCAATAATCACGCCTCGCTCCTGGTCTATTTCCTTCGGGTCATAAAGCAATGCCGAAGCCCAGCCAAAAAGAATATCCACTCCCATTTTCACGTATTTTTGATCATCTGACGGGATTTGAATCATGTAGACCGTTTGGTCAAACGAAGTATACGCGTTAATGTCGGCACCGAAAGATACTCCCACTTTTTGCAATTCGCTAACCAACGTATTCCCGGGGTAGCCTTTAATGCCGTTAAAAGCCATGTGCTCGGTAAAATGTGCCAATCCTAATTGGTCTTCATTTTCCTGCATGGAACCTGCACGCACGGCAAGCCGATATTCAATTCGTTTTTCGGGTTTGGCGTTGGCACGTAAATAATAGGTCATGCCATTTTTTAAAGTACCAATACGCACGTTAGGATCGGGGTTGATGGGTGCGGTTAAATCTTGCGCGCCCATCGGGATAATCATTGCCGCCCAAAAAAAGGCGACTGCAACAATAATTTTTCTCATTATTTTTTTATTTATTAAGTTAAAATTCAAAACAGAGGAATTAGCAATTGGTTTTCTTAACTTCAAAATAGGCTTGTGGGTGCAGGCAGGCGGGACATTTCACGGGTGCAGATTTGCCCGTGAACACGAACCCGCAATTGCGACATTGCCATTCTATTACCTCTTCTTTCGCGAAAACGGTATTCGCTTCTATATTTTGAATAAAATAACGGTAGCGACGCTCGTGTTCTTTTTCTGCCACAGAAATATTGCGATACATGGCAGCGATGTCCATAAAACCTTCTTCTTGTGCTACTTGTGCAAAATGAGGATATAAGTCAGACCATTCTTCATTTTCACCGCCGGCGGCTTCGTGCAAATTTTCTAACGTGGTACCAATGACTCCTGCCGGATACATTGCCGTAATTTCTACCATTCCTCCTTCGAGATACTTAAACATGCGCTTAGCGTGCTCTTTTTCCTGATCAGCAGTCTCGGTAAAAATAGCTGAAATTTGCTCAAAACCCTCTTTCTTTGCCTGACTGGCAAAATACGTGTAACGCATTCTTGCCTGAGATTCTCCTGCAAATGAGGTTAATAAATTTTTTTCGGTTTGTGTTCCTTTGATACTTTTTTCCATTATTTTAATGTTTTAAAGGTTATTAATAACTCAAGTTTTCCTCCTTTTCCCGCCGATAATCTCTAACGACCACCCAAAATGATTTGGTCGGAAAATCGGTGCAAATGTACAAATAATATTTTTATGTTGCAATTTTTTTTTTTTTCAAATTATAAGAACTTTTTTGTATATTTGACCCCGGTTTATAAAAACAGCCAAAATGAATAAATTTACATACGAATATTTTGATTTAAAAGACATTATGATTTTTCACGG